>CAZEEI010000012.1:0-2503 GCA_964511175.1 uncultured Pseudomonadales bacterium | reverse complement strand
CTACCAGACCTTTAATGAACTAGGTATTCAACAAGGAGCAGATTTGCGCTCCCAACTGGCTTTAGTCGATGCTATCTACCAACGTGCCAAGGGCCAACCTTTTTCAATTTCTACGCTAACCAATCCTTATGGCATGAACACTACCTGGGCCTACCTGTTCTCTTGGTATGGACAAAAACAGTATGGTTATCAGCCGGTCTTTTTTGGACCAGATCAGGCTGGTCTTTTTGGCGGCGACCGTTTAACCATAATCAATCAACCTTTAGCTAAACATTTTGCTATCCTGGAGCCGGATTTACCACCCGGCTTTGACGCGCGCTGGCTACCGGAGCAGGAAATTTTCGCCGGTACTCCTGCGGCGATAATGACGTACGATGCTCTGCGACTTTACGAATTTAATCCTTAAGGATTAAGCACACCGACATTGCCGTCACGCCAATTCAGGTCATTAATATTGACTAAATCGACCGGGGTAACGATATTGTAGATTGGACCAGCAGTTCCAGGCTCATATTGGTTAATAGCAAATAGGGAACAAAAACCAAAACCCCAACCTGGTAAAGTAATATAGTTAACCCGGAAAGGCTGACCATTGGCATTAGCCTGAATATAATGTACTGCCCGCTCTCTTACCGCCAAAGTAGTTAACAGCGGATATTGCCACTGGTGCGCCAGGTCCAGTAAGCTACGCGCTACTACCAGGGACACAATCATCACCGCCAGCCAGCGCCCCATCTTACCTTGGTGTAAAATCCAGACAAAAACCCAGGCTCCATACCAAAACAGCAAAGCGCGAATCGCTCCTAAATAATACTCCGGCACATTGCCGGGAAAAACCAAATAGTAAAGGATAAAAACTATCGTCGTGATTAACAGGGTAACCGAGTGAAAACCAAGCTTTCTCTGACGATAACGCCACCCCATCACTCCTAAACCACCTAAAACTAACAATAGCGTGGCTGGGGTAAAAAACCACGCCGACAAACCCACTAGATTACTCGCAAATTGCCCGATTAGGCGGATTAGCACCCACGCTTTGGTTAGTCGTGCCATCACTGCCCCACCCACTGAACCATGAGCCAAAGAAATTATTTGCTGCAACATGGCACCGTGGCGCCAATAATCGAAAAGAATTAGCGGCAGAACCGGTAAGAAAAAAACAATAATGCTTAGAATTATCTGGTGAACCGAAAACCGCCAGCGCTGTACTAACCACAATATGAGAAAAACTAAGTAAAACGGGAACTGAATTGGGTGGAAGCTGGTGTACAAGCCAAACAGCAGGGCCAGCGGTACCAACCACCCGCGCCGATTTAACCATAACTGATACAGACAATACCAAGTCGCCAAAACTATCAGGTCACTGCTAAACGCGGGCGTCATTGCCCAATCAGTTTGGATTGCCACAAAACTAATGGCTCGCCAAAACGCTGCCCAAAAACCCACTTGCGCACCAAACATTCTTTTACCCAAAAAGTAGTAGGCGGTTACTGTCGCCAGGCCAATTAGAATCGAACCAAAAAAACCACCCAGCGGATTAAGACCGGTTAGTAAATAAAAAGGCACTAAAAAATAGAAATACCACGGCCCCATAAATAAGCCTTGGATAGACATTCCCTGACCGACATAGCGCACTGGGTATTCGCGTACCACCTGTAAAACAAACTCCGTGACGTATTCTTGGTCAAAACCGTAACTAGCCATTTCCGGCAAACGGTACAAACGCAATAAGGCGGCCAAAAGTAAAATAAAAAGAAAAGCAACGTCGGTGCGGCTTAAACCGCGAACCAAAGACTGTAATTTAGAAATCACTCGCCCAGTATATAACGCTCGGGAAAACTTTACTTCAGCTTATCAACTTCCACGTGCTCAACGTGCTTCTTAAGAGTGGGATCGTACTTCATTAGACGCAGTTTACCCTGGCCCTTTTCCTGACGGTTACGCTTGTTGCGCGAAGTGTAGTGAGTGATATGCCCGGAAGCAGTCGATTTCAAAGCGACTAGTTGCCGTGGACCTTTTTTCTTTTTGCCTGCCATAGTTTCCTTCCTGTCGAAGGGTTATTGTAACACAAACTAGCTAATTCTTAACGGGGGGTTAGAAAAGAGTTGTTGGGCAAAAAAGAGCCACCTGAGGGACTCGAACCCACGACCTACGCTTTACAAAAGCGCCGCTCTACCAACTGAGCTAAGGTGGCAATATGTGGCCTGAAGTCAGCCATACTCGACCTCAGAGGATATTGTACTACAGGAAGTAATATTCTTTAGGCTCTAGACTAGAGCCAATATATCAAAACCTCAAAATCAACAGTTGTACAACTATTGATTTTAGTCATTTTGACACCCAACCTTATCGACTTTACTCCTTAACCGTCGTTGACTCGCCCACCGCTAAATAGGCTTCGTAGATAATACTTGCAGTAGCCTGCGCCACCCGATCCGTTACTTTAGCTTTTAATTCCACCCAATCCTGACCGTTCCAACCCAAAACAGTCGCCTTCTGAACA
>CAZEEI010000011.1:0-3365 GCA_964511175.1 uncultured Pseudomonadales bacterium | reverse complement strand
CTACCAGACCTTTAATGAACTAGGTATTCAACAAGGAGCAGATTTGCGCTCCCAATTAACCCTGATCGACGCTGTCTACCAGCGTGCCAAGGGTCAACCTTTTTCAATTTCTACGCTAACTAATCCTTATGGCATGAATACTACCTGGGCCTATTTGTTCTCCTGGTATGGACAAAAACGGTATGGTTATCAGCCGGTCTTTTTTGGACCAGATCAAGCTGGTATTTTTGGCGGCGACCGTTTAACCATAGTCAATCAGCCTTTAGCCGAACATTTTGCCATCCTGGAGCCGGATTTACCACCCGGTTTTGACGCGCGTTGGCTGCCGGAACAAGAGATTTTTACCGGCACCCCCGCGGCGGTAATGACGTACGATGCGCTGCGACTTTACGAATTTAATCTGCCGGATAAAGCAGACCCACATTCCCAGCCCTAAAATCTAAGTCGGCCGCGTTAAGCAAATCAGCTGGTACTACAATATTATAAAGAGGACCCGTTTCACCTGGTTCATATTGGCTCACGGCAAACAGGGAGCGGAAACCCGAATCCCAACCTAATTTAGTAAGGTAATTGACGCGAAAAGGCTGTCCACTTGATTGTTTTTGCAAGTGCTGTACTACCAATTGTTTTTCCGCCAAAGTGGTTAAAAGCGGATACTGCCATTTGTGCGCCAAGGCCTGCAAGTTGCGGACAGTAACCAGAGAAACAATCGTCACAGCCATTACCCAACCTATTTTCCCCTGACGTAAAATCCAAACAAAGCCCAATCCGCCATATAAAAACATTAAAGCGCGAATAGCACCTAAATAATACTCAGGCACGTTGCCGGGAAAATAAAGATAAAAAAGTAAAAAAACCACAACCGTAACTATTAAGGTCAAAAGGTTAAAATTGACCGAACGCTGGCGGTAATGGTACCAAGTTAATCCTAAAACACCTAACAAAAGCAACAGTGTTAGAGGAGTGATTACGGCCGCCGGCAACTGCATTAATTCGGCCATAAATTGTCCGCCTAGCCGTAGCAATACCCAGATTTTAGTCAGCCACAATAAAATTGAGTGATTGGTCGAAGCATGGGCTAAACCAATAATTTGCTTAAGCATTGCTCCGTGACGCCAATAGTCGAATAAAATCAAAGGGGCAACGGGCAACCCAAAAGCCAATCCGCTCAACCCTAATTGCCACTTAGTAAAACGCCAGCGACGCACACCCCATAGTATGAGAAAAACTAAGTAAAACGGGAATTGAATGGGATGAAAACTGGTGTATAAACCAAAAATTAAACCCAGCGGTACTAACCACCAGCGATGGCCTTGCCATAATTGGTATAAACCATACCAGGTAGCTAAAACTATAAGGTCACTGCTAAACGCGGGGGTCATCGACCAATCAGCCTCGATCGCCTGAAAACTAATGGCTCGCCAAAATGCTGTCCAAAAACCGACTTGCACACCAAACATTCTTTTACCCAAAAAGTAATAAGCTGTTACCGTCGCTAAACCGATTACAATCGAACCAAGATAGCCGCCCAGCGGATTAAGACCGGTTAGTAAATAAAAGGGCACTAAAAAATAGAAATACCACGGCCCCATAAATAAGCCTTGGATCGACATTCCCTGGCCAACATAACGCACCGGATATTCGCGTACCACCTGTAAGACAAACTCCGTAACATACTCTTGGTCAAAGTCATAATTAGCCATCAGCGGCAAACGGTATAACCGCAATAAGGCGGCCAAAAGTAAAATAAAAAGAAAAGCAATGTCGGTGCGGCTTAAACCACAAACCAAAGACTGTAACTTAGAAATCACTCGCCCAGTATATAACGCTCGGGAAAACTTTACTTCAGCTTATCAACTTCCACGTGTTCAACGTGTTTTTTCACAATGGGATCGTACTTCATTAGGCGCAGTTTACCCTGGCCTTTTTCCTGACGGTTGCGCTTGTTGCGCGAAGTGTAGTGAGTGATATGCCCGGAAGCAGTCGATTTTAACGCGACCAGTTGCCGTGGACCTTTTTTCTTTTTACCTGCCATAGTTTCCTTCCTGTCGAAGGGTTATTGTAACACAAACTAACTAATTCTTAACGGGAAGTTGGTAGCGGCTGGCGCAGAACTAAACCAGCATGGCCATGAGCAAAGTGATAACCTGGCGCGGAAAGAGGTGTGGTGGCTTGTTCAACAACCATTTCCCCCACCACTGCTTCTTTTTCTAATTGACTAATCCTATTCTGACCACTGCTAATCAACGCATAACCACCTGGTAGCAAGAGCGAACGAAAACACTCTGTTAAGCTAAGCCTGTCCAGACCAGCATTAAGTTCACCGGCACTAAGTAGGTCAGCTCGTAAAAAGGTGATTAAATCGAAACCTAGTAGCCCCTGTTTAACATGTTGTTCGACATATCGTTCCAAACTTAGGGGATGAGTTGCGATCTGCGGAAACTGACGCAAAGCGGCAAATAAAGACCAAGGACTGTCGTCCAGAGCCGATTTATCGCGATCAATCATGGTTAATTGTGAAACTTGGGGTTTAAGGCGAATGCTACCGTTTTTTTTACCTGATTTTGGTTCAATAAACCAATCCAACTCAGCGGCTGTCTCACTCGGCCCAATTATTAAAATGCGCTTGGCTTGTTGAATAACCGACAACCAATCTCGCTTACCCTGAGCATTCATTTCCCGCAAAAATATATTCAATTCGCCCACAAATTCTTGACGTACGCTGGTGGGGTCAAAAGCAAATTCCCAAACTAAAGAATCCAGTGGTACACTTACGCGTTCTTTTCTTCTCACCGGGGGATTCTATCATACTAGATAAAAAAGAGCCACCTGAGGGACTCGAACCCACGACCTACGCTTTACAAAAGCGCCGCTCTACCAACTGAGCTAAGGTGGCACTTTGGCTTGGTATCATCGACACCTTCAGCCTCGAGAGCTATTGTACTATAAATAGGAAAATCAGCGCTTATTAGAAGTTGCTTTACATCCTGGAGAGCCGGAGCCAAGCGCCTGAGCCAAACCCGCCTCAAAACGCTGCTGAGCTTTAGCAGCAACTTCGGCAATTTCGGCCGCAGTTAGGCCGTCCAAACCTAAGACAGCGTCTTGACTTACTAATTGCCTTGGCTGACTTCCGGGAAAAACTCGCTCCATTAATCTATGCACTAACATAACGTTCTCCTTTTATTCAGCTAGTGTAGATCACTGGAGAAGTTTGGTCAACTATCCGCCATCAGAGCGACGCATCCACCGCCAAATAGGCTTCGTAAATAGTATTCGCAGTAGCCTGGGCTACTCGATCCGTTACCTTAGTTTTTAATTCCACCCAATCCTGACCGTTCCAACCCAAAACAGTCGCCTTCTGAACA
>CAZEEI010000010.1:0-4797 GCA_964511175.1 uncultured Pseudomonadales bacterium | reverse complement strand
TTTTAATTCCACCCAATCCTGACCGTTCCAACCCAAAACAGTCGCCTTCTGAACATCTTCTTTGAGGCGCAAGCTAACCGTAAACGGACCACGGGCACTACTGATCAAGCCCACGGCATAGGCTTCGGAAAGAGATACTTTTGTAACTGGCGCCGGTAGTCCCGGAGTTTGTAAAATCGCGGCGTGAGTAACTGTTGCGAGATTCTTGCCCTCGATTACAAACTTGGCGTCACGGGAGGAAAAAGTCGTGTTTTTATCCTTATTTTCAATAAACGCCCACTCGTTTTTCAGTACATATTTCTCCGGTTGGTCAAAACGCAAAGTTAATGAACCACCAGTTACATTTTCGTGATAACTGCACTTGCCACCCGCACTGCAACTACCCAGTAAAATGGGGTATTCTTGTGGCAATTCAGCTATTTTAATCTTACCGAAAGCACCTTGTAGTAAATTACCTGATTGGTATTCCAACTCATATTCACCGACAGTAGCTGATTTTTTGAGTGTGCCAACGGTTAAAACAACACCCTTACCCTGCTTCTTGGCATCCGGTTTAATCAGGGCGTAGGGGCGCTCCTCAATCGGAATGGTGTTCACTTTTTCGGCCGGCTTGGGTGTGGGAGTCGGCTTAGTCTTCGCTGACTGGTTTTTGCCGAATATCCACCAACCGGCCGCCCCAACTACTCCCAAAACCAACAATAACACTAAGGCAATCACTTTCTTCGACATAAGTCTTTTAATCATATCCGGAAATATGTACATATGTACAGATTAACGTATACTCAAGTCGAGATATGCTTCCAGGTATCAGCCCAACTTGCGAAATAATCTATGACGTCGTCCGGAAAATCCCGCGCGGCAAAGTGGCCACTTACGGCGACGTGACTAAACGAGCAGGAGTCGGCAGTCCGCGCGTGGTGGGCAATTGTCTGCATAAAAATCCTTATCCCCGCTCGGTACCTTGTCATCGCGTCGTAAATGCACAAGGGCGCTTGGCACCGGCGTTTGTCTTTGGCGGGCCGGAAAAACAGCACAATCGCCTGACTGTAGAAGGAGTGGTGTTTAACGGGGAAAAGGTGGATTTGACTAAATCGCAATGGTAGTATTTGCTGTATGGTGAATCAACCCCGAATTACTAAAAGCCAGATAGAAGCCGAACAAATTGTGCAACAATCTTCGGCTGATAAAAATTTGGTGCTGGAAAAATTGGCTGCTCGTTTGCTTAATAGTCCGTATGGCGATGAAGATCTTCTAACCACTCTATATCACCTATGTGAACAATTAGCCGGTGTAGCTGATGAGTACTCAGCAATCGTTAGTGACGATGCTAGTGGTCGTTTGGTCAGTTTGGTAGTTAAACAGATTATGGACAATCAACGCTGTAAAACTAATTTGTCCCCCTTGCCAATTTACTTCGTAGCGGGGGGGGCAGATAACCAGGTTGCTCTGGAACACTTCATTGATCAGCATCGAAAAGAATTGCAGCGTCCTCTGTTTGTTACTGAGTTTATTGCTAGTGGCTTAAGTATCGAAAATTTAACAAAAATTTTTCGCTCGCAGGGATGCAAACCCGATGTCGCCAGCCTTTCTCTATCCGATTTGAAAAGCAGCTATCATCGTCGTCGACAGTTTTGTCAGCTAGGCAAGTTATTTTATGGAACGGAAGACAGCTATATCGGCGAGTCACTATATGATGATAAGAGTTTAAATTATGGTGGTGTTACCAAAAAAATTGGTCCACGGTGGTCATATCACGAGGCGCATCCTACTCGATTAACTAACACTGTACAACCCACCGATCAGGCGGATATTCAAAAAGCAGTCAATAAAACACGTCAAGACATCAACTTAATTAGCGCCGTCTTTAACCACCTACTATAGCCTAACTACTAAGGTTCGATGCTAGGGAGATACTTCTTAAATATTTTTGCCGGAACTTAAAAAAAAGAAGATGGTTTCAAAGATACAAATTCCCATGTAGTTGTTGTGCTGATATATGGAAAAAGGATTCGCCTAAAGCTGGGTTGATTGTCTATATTCGACCTTTATTCACTTAAGTCTGTCTTGGCGTCGCTGCTCAATGACCGCCTTTAAACGCTGTTTAAGAACGTTAACTGTTTCGCCAGGGGCGCCGCTATCTGCCATGAGGTGGCTTTGAGTTCCCAACGCATAATATTCATGATCTTGAGCATCATAAACACTTTGTTTAGTAAAAGCGGGATTGGGAAAGAAGGAACTACCAAATAATACTTTTCTCCAGGTTGGATTATGTCGGTACTCGTAAATAATGTGATCCATTTCCTCACGTCCCGCGCTCCTCAGTAAATCCTCAATTGATCCCTTCCAAGTAATTTCATCAGCTCCCCCCAAAACAGGTTTGTAAAAAACAATGCTGTCATGAACATTAGGGTGGTTAATCAGCAAACGCAAAAACTTCACACCAATAATCACCCTGGATCCGATTCCTCTGGCACCCCAATACAACTCTTCACCAATAAAACCATTATTTTTAAATTTGATCACAGGAAAATGAGTTGTTGTGCTTTAGCGATTTCTGTTGGACTAAACCACCTTTTCAGTTCGGTTGAATAATCACGGTTCAACAAACGTAATAAATCTTGTTCGTGACGATCTATGGCTATTTCTGAACTCTGTAATTGTTGTGACCGACTACGCATGTTCTGCCACTCCTACCTACAATTATTGTAAAACCCTTGGTTCACCCAGAACCTCGACCTTACCATCAACTACCGTAATAACTTCACCATCTTTCAGAAGACGAAGCTCGCCATCTTGCCAGTGTTTCTTTATTTCCTCTAGCTGATTATCTGCAAAATGAGGATAAATCTCAAAATCAACTAAACCCAATCCGGGAAATAAACTAGCCCCTGGTTCCGACCCACCCAAATACCACTCAGAAACCCGCTGAGTTCGCGAGCAAACCATACTGCCTGCACTCGATCCGACGTAAATAGTACCGTTATTAAGGATCTCGGCTATCCTTTTATCTAGTCCCGTCCGGCGGAACCAATAAAGCAGGTAGCCAGACATTCCGCCTGCAACCCACAAAATGTCGGCTTTCTCAATCGGGGCAAAAATATCTTGGTAAAAATAATTTTCGAGCTCGACGATGGCTAAGTCTGCACCCAACGACGAAGCTATCTTTAATGATTCGCTATCCTTCCAAGAACCATAAAACTCACCGTTTCTGGCAGTCGGCACGTAAACAATCTTTTTATTAGCCAGGCCAACCCCGATAAAATTACGCAGTTTAGCTACACTATCCGGATGTTTAGTAGTCGATGCCAAAAACAACTTCATAATAAACTGAGTAGTTCGCTAATCGCCACCCGCTTCTGCTCGGTGGTGTCGCGATCCCGCCAGGTCACAGTGCCGTTTTCCAGCGTTTCAAAATCGATCGTTAAACAGGCCGGCGTACCAATCTCATCTTGAGCTAGGTAGCGTTTGCCAATATTGCCCCGGTCATCCCAGGCAGTATTCACTAGCTTACTGCACAGAGCGTAAACTTCTTCCGCCTTAGCCACCAACTCTGGCTTGTTTTTTAGCAGGGGAAACACTGCCACTTTATAAGGCGCCAACTCGGGTTTGAGTTTGAGGACAATCCGATTGCGCTCCGGATCTTCGGTATAGGCATCAAGAAGAACCATAATCAACAAACGGTTAATTCCTGCGGCTGGCTCGATTACGTGCGGAACAAACTTGCGCCCGGTTTCCGCATCGGTCATCGTCATCTCGCGACCAGAGAGCTTCTGGTGTTGGGTTAAATCATAATCACCCCGGTAAGCCAACCCCCACAACTCCTTAAAACCAAAGGGGAAGTTATATTCCAAATCTTCCGTGCGTGAGCTGTAAAAACTGCGCTCCTCCGGCGTGTGTTCGCGCCAGCGCAGGTTCTCCTCTTTAATGCCTAAATCATGGGTCACAAACTGCCACATCGCTTGTTTCCAGTCAGCGAACAGCTCCTGCCAATTGCTTTTTTCCGGATCGAAGAAGTACTCGATCTCACCCTGTTCGAACTCCATCGTGCGGAAAATAAAGTTGCCCAGCGTAATTTCGTTGCGGAAACTCTTACCAATCTGGCCAACCCCAAACGGTAGTTTCACCCGCGTTGAGTCCAGAATATTGTTGAAGGAAACAAAAATACCCTGAGCCGTCTCGCCGCGCAAATAGGCCTTGGACTGGGACTCTGGCACAATACCAATGTGGGTTTCGAACAGTAAATTAAACCGCCGCACTGGCGTCCAGTTGAACGCGCCGCAACTGGGACAAGGAATGCGGTTGGTATTAATCAGCTCATCGAACTCCGCCTCGGTCTTACCTTCAACCTTAATTTCTTCACTTTTGGCGGCAAACCAGTTTTCAATCAGGTGGTCGGCACGCGTACGGTGTTGGCAAGCGCGGCAATCGATCAAAGCATCGCTGAAACTATCAACGTGACCGGAAGCTTGCCACACACTCGGGTGCAGAATAATCGAGGTATCCAAACCCACCATGTCGCGGCGGGAGCGGACAAAGTTGCGCCACCAAAGATCAATAATGTTTTTTTTGAGCTCAACTCCGACCGGGCCGTAATCATAAGCGTTAGCCAATCCACCGTAAATTTCGGAAGACGGAAACACCAAACCGCGGCGTTTGCAAAGGGAGACTACTCGATCCAGACGATTTTCCATGAGGTAATTGTATCATTGAGGGGAAAACTTGAGGCTTTGGGTTAATAATGTTACAATCCCGCCATGACTTTTGGTTCTCCCGAAAAGGCGAAAGCATCGGGAAGAA
>CAZEEI010000009.1:0-26177 GCA_964511175.1 uncultured Pseudomonadales bacterium | reverse complement strand
GGCTTGATGCACCAATCTTTTTCTAGGAGATAGGTGACCGTTTTTGAACGGTTGCCATTTGGAGCGGGAAACGGGACTCGGACCCGCGACCTTCTGCTTGGGAAGCAGACGCTCTACCAACTGAGCTATTCCCGCAATCTCCCGTTATTCTATACCCAAGGTATGATATCCTCAAACCATGGCAGTCTCCGCTCGTCGCGCTACTATTGCTGAACAAAAAGCCCGCCGCCAACTAATCATGGCTCTGATTGCGGCAGTGGTGATCGGTTTGATCTTTGTTTTTGTCGTGGTGCCGCTGCTGTTTTCCGCTGCCGTGTCGCTGTCGCGAAAAGGCTCAGTCACCAGCGAACCTACTGATACCATACCGCCTCAGCGTCCGGTTCTCCAGCCGCCAGCCGAATTTACCACGCAGGAAAATTTGGAACTAACCGGTTTTACGGAGCCGCAAGCCGAAGCGCGCTTGTACGTTGATTATGCCGAAGCAGGCGTGGCTACTGCCGATGAAGATGGTGCTTTTCGTTTTACCGCACCGCTTACTGAGGGCAAGCACGAATTGTGGATTATCGCCGCCGACGCAGCGGGCAATCAGAGTATTGAATCGGCGCACTACCCGGTGACACTGGACAAGACGGTGCCCACCATTACCTTAGATCGGCCGGAGGATGGGGCAGTTTTCACCCTGCCGCGGGAACGGGTATTGACCGTGCAAGGTATAACTTCAGAGAAGGCACAAGTGAAAGTGAATGGGGCGGTGGTGCAGACCGGTGTGGCCAACGCTTTTAGCCTCACTATTCAACTGGCCAACGGCAGTAATGAGCTGGTTTTAACCGCCACGGATGAGGCTGGCAATGTGTCTGAAGAGAAAAAAATTACGGTAGAGTATCGACCGTAAAGACAGGTTATAATCACCGCTCATGAACGACCACATCTTGGATCCCCAAAACGAAGCCAACTTGTTTCAAGACGACCAGTTGCCGCAGGATTTTTGGCAGCGCTATTTTGCAATCCAGAAGGTGGCGACCATGGTTGATTGGCAAGACGGCAGCTTTGATGTGCAGGTTAAAGATCACCAAACCGGCCAGACGACCAAGCTGGCAAACGTAAAGTTTGATACTAAACAAGGATATCGCTCTAATTAGGGTGTCACCCTCCAGAGGTAGAAAATCTCAGGGTGTAACCCTGTCTTTAGTTTTCTCTGGAGGGTGACACCCTCAGCCTAGAGCTTGGCTCGTTTGGAAATTTCTTCTTCCACCAACCCGCGCGGCTTGCCGTACTTGAGGCGCGACAACTCGCGCAAAGTTTCGGCTAGCTTGGGATTCTTCTGAGCATTTTGGATCGACATATCTTTGTACAGTGACATGGAAAAAGGCGGGATCGGTTCGTTATTGACGATGGTCTTGATGTAGACGTTATATTTTTCAATATTGGTCAAATCAGTCTCGCTGAAAGTGGGGGCGTACTCGTTTTGGAGGAAGTTGGCGTCCGGCACACCCACCCGGAAAGCAATCATTGTACCCACGTTACCAAAGACGGCGTTCTTCACGTCTTCCTGAATCTGGGAAATAAACTGGTTGGCCACGGTAAGGTTGAGCCGGTACTTGCGAGCTTCGGAGAGGATCACCGCAAAATCTTCTGTGGCGTAGTTCTGGAACTCGTCGACATAGAGAAAGAAGTCCTTGCGCAGCTTAGGATCCATGTTTTGGCGCGACATGGCGGCGGCCAGGATTTTGGGCACCAGCACCAAACCCAGGAACTTAGCATCTTCCTCGCCGAGCCGACCCTTGGACAAGTTAACCAGCAGGATTTTTTGTTCATCCATAACCTTACGGAAATCGAAGGACGAGTGCGACTGACCAATAATATTACGCATTGTCTTGTTGGTAATGAAGCGGCCGAACTTGGAGACGATGTAGTCCAGCACTTCCGATTTGTGGAAATCAGAGGTTTGGGCCATTTGGTCGGTCCAGTAGCGGCGCACCACCGGGTCGCTGACCAGCGGCAGGATTTCGTCAACGTAGGATTGATCGGTGAGGGCGCGCACCAGTTCGACAAAGCTGGCGCCAGGTACCTGCATGACGGTTAACATAGCATTGCGAATAGCGTGTTCAAACCGGGGACCGATAATACCGGTGCGGTTGGGGTCATACAGTTTGTACATCAGCGAAATAACCGATTGAGCCATGAACTGCTGCTGGTCTTCGTTTTCGGCTTCCATGATGTTGAGACCCATAGGATATTCGATATCCGAGGGGTTAAAGTAGATCACATCTTCGGCGCGTTCGGGCGGCATGAGTTCCATTAGGTCTTCCACGAATTCACCGTGGGGGTCGATAGCGCAGACGCCGTGGCCAGCTTCGATGTCCTGCAGAATCATTTCTTTGAGGAACTCCGATTTACCGGTACCGGTTTTACCAATGATGTAGGTGTGGCGGCGCCGGTCTTCCAGCGACATGTAAATTTTGCGTTCCTGGCCCATGTAGATCGATTTGCCTAAGTACAGTCCTTCGTTGGGGATCAGGCTGGAAGCCGGCGCCGCTTTAGCGTTCAACCACTGGATATGGTGGGTTTCCACTGTTTTGTTGGGGAAGTGGAAAATGGTGGCCAGCTCTTCGGTGTTCAAGATTATCGTGTGGCGGTTAAACAACGGCAGATAACGGTAGAGGAAGTCGACCATAAAAGCGTGTTTCAGCCACAAACGATCCTGCTGGAAATGGTTGTATGGCGCGGTGAATTGGGCAAAGGCGCCTAAAATATTAGTGAGGTGAGATTTGGCTTGATGCTCGTCTGGTGACGAAACAACCACGCGGATCGCCACCCGGTAACCCAGTTTTTCCGTTTTGCTGGTGATTGCCTCCAGCGCTTTATGGTCAACGGTCTTGGCCTTCTTGCCTTCGGACGAAGTCTCCGAGTCACGTTCCTTAGTAACGTAATTTTGCGCCGCATCGCGCCAGCGGTCGTTAATCGGTTGCAGCAAAAATTGCAGAATGGCGCCTTCGCCGTCCGTCATTTTGGAAAAAGCCGAAGTAATTAGGTTCAAAGGATCCGAAGGCAAATCCTTAAAAGTTTTAACGGGATAATTATTGCCGCGCTTGAGTCCGAGTGAGGCGTAAGCCACTTTGCCGCCTTCGCTAAAGATGTTGGGTTCATCGATTTCTTTAATGCGGCCGCCGGGGTAGGTAGCGTGGATCTGTTTTTCTACCAGATCGCGCAGGTGAGTGGGGCAGAGCACGTTAAAGGAAATATTTTCCTTAAGGCCGACAATCTCCAGAGAAAGGTGCTCGCTGGGTTGCAGGATTCGTTTGAACAAACTGTTTTCCTGAATCGAATGTAGGGCGTTGAACATTTGTTCCGCGGCTTCAATTTTGACTTCATTGTCTTTGGGCAGGAGAACCTGCAGCATCACCATGTTGAGCGAGTACTGTTCACGCTGGCGGTGTTTCAGCCACTGCAAAACCAGATAAGTGGCGAGAATTAGAAAGCCGGCCCCAAAAAGACCGCCCGCAATGACAACCGACAATTGGGTTACCAGTGATAAAAGGCCAGCCGGCTCGGCAGTAAACATGCCCCTCCATTATAGGGTGCGCTAAGAATTTTCGCGATAGACAACCAAAACATTCTTAAATTTGCGGATTTGGCGCAGACACCATTCGGCCAGCCAACGGACGCTGTGGGTGATGCTTTGGTGCAGTCCTTTTTGAATCACTTTTTCAGTGGCCGGCAGGATCACTACCGGCTGGGAAATGGTTTTGGGCACCGCCGCCGGTTGGGTTTGGGCGATCACAGTTTCGGTGGCGGGCTTGACGACCTGTTGTTCCACCTTTTCCACAAACTTGTCCATTTCCGGCGAAATCTCGGGAGTGGGTTCAACTTCGGCGGGCTGGGAGGAAATCTCGGCAGTCAGGGGAATGGCGACCTCTTTATGTCGGCCAAACGCGGTGATGGTTGGGGTGGTTTGTCCTGGTGGTTGTCCAGCCAGAGTCTGAAGCACCGGTCCGGCAGTTAGATTAGGATCAGGCGCGGCTGGCACACCAGGCGGCGCTGTGATTGGAGTAGTTAAATTAGGATTATCGGCCATAACTGATTGCTCCATTATTTCATGTAATAGTGTAGTAGTACATAGTTTTAGTAATCGAGTCCCTTGATCGCTAATTGCCCAGCGTCAAAAGGATGTTTCACCTTATCAATCCGACTGACCAAATCGGCTAATTCGATTAAAGATGTGGGCATATTTCGGCCGGTTAGGATGATATGTGTGGTGCCGCGTCGGGAAAGTAGGGCGATTACCTGTTTTTCGGTGCAGAGGCCATCGCTCAGGGCATTACCGATTTCGTCTAAAACTAAAACATTAGGGCGATTTTTAGTTCGCTTTAAGGTTTTGGCGGCTGTATCCAGGACGACTTGTGCTGCCTGCCGATGGGTTTCCGGCGAATCATCGTCGACCACTAAGCCGGCGCCGACCGCAGCGGTTTTAACGTTTTTTTGGATGTAGAAACCCTTGCCCAGCAGTTTTATTTCCAAGTGATTTGACCACGGCGGGCATAACATCGTGGGCAGTTGGTTTTCACCGATTGGCCAGCTGGCTTCCTTATAGAAGGAAAGCCAAGTGACTCGCCAGCCGTTAGCCAGGGCACGGATAATGGTACCCAGAGCCGCCGAAGTCTTGCCTTTACCATCGCCAGTGAAAAGATAGATTAAGCCTGTATTTCTCATAGTGGTTCACCTGCCAAGATGGTACCGGTCAGACGTTTTTCTAGGTCTTTAGCCGAAGTGGGTGGGCGATGACCGTAGGCGCTTAGCAACTGCGCCGCGGCAGTGACGGGTAGGCCAATAATGCCGGTAACTGGTCCTTGGATTCGAATGCTTTGGGCCGGATCTTCGCCGCGGCGCCGAATCGCTTTGGCGTAGGCGGATAAACTAAAACCACCCGCTTTATTGAGCGGATCGGCTTCGGCTAGGTAAACTTCTTTTTCAGCTGCGGCAAGAAGGGGTAAATCGACTTCAATTAGCTCGGCTCGACCCTGCCAGCCTTGAGCGGCTGACCAAATTCCCACAGCCGATACTTCCTGGTGATGGGTGTCGCCTAGTAGATCGAGATAAATGCGCGCCTGATCGTAGGAGCGGGGTTTGCCTAAGGGCTGCCGATCGGCCGTGAAACACACCAAATCGCCGCCGATGACCACGCTGTCGTCACGCTGGTGCTGACCCGCTACCGCTAAAACCTTACCCGCCGCAATAGCGGTGACGTATTCGGTATGGTTAGCAAAATCTGCCAGCTTAACGGCATATTCGTCAAAATCACTGGGTGTGCTGACAAATTCAATTCCTAGCATCGCCAACAGCCGCTGTCGTTGGTACGAGCCGGAAGCCAAAATAATACTACTCATGGCGCCGGCACTACTTCACTAATAAACAAAGTATCGCCGCTGTACTTGCCGGTAGCCGTAACGTTTTGCCCGTTATATTGAGTGAAGTCCACGCTGTAAGTTTCTACGGCGATGGTGCCGGTGCCGGTCTTGATTAGTGCCTTACTAGCGCCTTGCGCCTGCACGGTACCACTAATGGTGGTAAAACCACTTTTGGCCGTAGTAGTTGTCTCAGTTGGCGCCGGTTGGGCAGTCGTAGTACAACCACTTAGGACGACAGCAGCGGGGATAATTAAGTAGAAAAAGTATTTGGACATAGCGATAGTATGCCACTCCCGTTCTGGCTTGCCAAGCCAAGGAAAACACTTTACGCTTAAGATATGAATCTTAGGCAGCGCTGGCTAGTTGCCGTTTTGGCGTTGGCAATTTTAGTATTACCAACCCATTTTTGGCACCAGGTGCGGTCGGCCAACTTAACCAGCGTTTCGATTACCCTGTCAACACCACGTCTTTCCTTTGCGGGTATTTTAGCGGCGGGTAATACGGTGGGTAGTTCAATGGTGACCCTAAATTCAACGGCGGGAGCCGCTGCAGCGACGAGTGCCGCCAATTTATTTGAAGGCGATACCGTTCTGATTGGTAGCAGCCAGTACCGGGTGGCCAGCCCTAGTGCCGGTAATACGTTCACGATCACCGGTTTGACTTCGACGCCGGCGGTGAATACTTTGCAAAGTGGTGATGCCGATACTGGTGACAGGGTGATTGCTTCCCGATCCGCTGCGTTGACCATTCGCTTTACAACCGCCACGGCTATTGCTAATGGTTCGTTTCGGGTGCTAATACCTGCCGCCAGCAGTAATGCCAACGACGCGTTGCCGGACCAGACAGGCTGGGATTATGGTGGTGGCGCGGCCGGGAATGTAACGGTGACTTGCCCCAACGATGTGAATGGCGGTGGCCACCAGTATGATTTCGTCACCGGCCGCGCCACTCCTTCCGCCATTGTGCGCAATGGTCGCGTTTATCATGCTTTTGAGTGCGCCTATTCCGGAACGGGCGGCAACGGTTCCGCTTTTAACGGCACGACTTACGGCACAATGGTGATTAGTCAGCGGCTGATCAACCCCGCTCCGGCCGCCAATCACGCGGAGGGGTTTGCCGATACCTACGCCATTATCGTGGAACAATTATCTGGTTTTACCAGCGGCTACGCGATTGTTGATTCCACCGCCGCTTCCGTGGCGGTAATCGAGTCGGTGCGAGTCACTGCCGTGGTGTCGCCCCAGATTACTTTCCGCATTTTGGGAGTGAACTCGACCCAATTGCGCTGCGGCGCCACGACTTCGGTAACCACTACGCCTACTTTGGTGCCGCTGGGCGAGCTGCTGATCGATAGCTTTAAATATGCTGCCCAGCAACTGGTGGTTTCGACTAACGCCACCAATGGTTACAGCGTAACGGCAATTGCCGGCAACCAACTGCATCGTACTGGTCAAGCTTGCACCAACGACGCTACTACCGGCGGCTGTATTCCTGATTCGACCGGTGACAACAGCAATATGACCCACGCCACACCAGACAAATGGACGCTAACCGCCACTAAAGGTTTTGGTTATTCCTTGGAGGATAACACCGTAGGCACTGCTGATATGGAGTTTTACCATAACGAAAATACTGGTGCTGGTGGCTGCGATGGATCAGCTGGCAACTGCTACCGCCAGTTTGCGGACAATGAAGCCGGCCAGAGTCCGGTTAGTATTTTCGGCAGTGCGACCACAGCCGATAATGACAACCTCTATGTTTGTTACAAGGCGGTAGTGGGAGTATCACAGGAGGCGGGTAGCGATTATGCCACGGACATCACTTACCGCGCCACCGCGACGTTTTAGAAAATGGTGCAGTTATGGCTAAATACCGATTTTTGCCGATCTTACTAGTAGTTGGTCTACTGCTGGGCTGGACGGGGCTGGTCATGCCTGGTCGGGCGCAGGTAGCCAATCTGGATGAAATCCAAAAAGCGGCGATTGGTTTAACAGCTTTACCCCCACGTTTAGGTGATGACGGCTCTCTAACCGGTGGACCAGGAGAAACTATCCAAACCCAAGTGCGGGTGCGCAACACAGCCAATCGGTCTCTGCAGGTACGGACCTTAATTGAGGATTTTGTGATTGACAAAGATGGCAAGACGCCTATTCCGATTGGTCAGCAGATCGACTCCCGTTTTTCTTTAGCCAGCTGGATGAGTTTGCCGCTCAGCGAAACGCTAGTGCCGGCTGGTGGTATTTACGCTTTGCCGATCATTATTCATGTACCGGATAATGCGCGGCCGGGTGGTCGTTACGCCATGGTTATGCACCAACCGCTTTTACCCGTGACGCCTGACCAAGCAGCTAATAGTCAAGCTGCGGTCAATCAACGGGTCGGCACTCTGGTTTATTTCCGCGTTCCGGGAGAAGTACAGGAAGAGGCGATGATTCGCAACCTCACCATTCCGGCTTTTACCGAACTGGGGCCGGTGCCCATTAGTTTTGACGTTGAGAACTTGTCCGATGTTCACATCCGTCCGGCCAGCGAGATTACCATTCGCAACTGGTGGGGGCAAACCGTAGCGGTAATTAGGGTAGACAGTCAAAACGTTTTTCCTTACTCTTTGCGGCGGTTTGAAACCAAGTGGCAGCGAGTTTGGGGATGGGGGCGCTATACCGCGCACTGGCAGGTGGCTTACGGTGAACAAGGCAAGGTGGCCACGGCCATGGCGGCTTTTTGGCTTTTCCCCTATCGTTTAGTGCTCATTTTATTGATTGCCGGACTCGTACTGAGTGCAATAGCGACTCTGCTGCGGCGTCATTACCGCCGTCACCAAGCCATCGAACAACAACACGTCGAGTTGCTCGAAGACCGGATCAAACAATTAGAATATGAGCTTCATCAACAAGATAGCCATTAGTTTACTGATCGTTGCCTGGTTTTTGCTAGGAGTGGTTGGCGGTGTTGCCCGCGCTCAGGAGGGGGGTGTTGCTCCTGGTGAGACCACCGCCACTAATCCTAAAGATCGCGATTTGTCAGTAACCGCCAGCGTAACAGCACGAGGCGGCCCGCCGCCTTACCCGATTTTGGTTTCGCCAGCTCAAAACGCGATCCTAACTTCTGGTGTAGTAACTTTTGTTTGGCAGGAGGTTACTGGTCACACGGCCGCTTTAGATCGGTATGAACTAAATTTGAATGGTACTAAAAAATTCGGGGATATTTCCCTAACGGCGGAAACGACCGCTGATTATGTCTTGACGATCAGCGATGGTAAATATTATCTGGCGCTTAAAGCCGATAAGTATCTGATCGATGGCCTTTACACCTGGCACATTCGGGTAGTGGACGTCAATGGACTCGGTTCCGACTCTACCACCCGCACTTTTACGGTCGATAGTACGCCACCGCCTTTGTTGGTGACTGGAATCGATGGCCAGGCAGTGACAATTAGCGCCGCCGATCCTAATTCAATTTCCAGTGAACCGATCACTGTCCAGCACAGTCAACCACTACTGATTGGCAAGACCGATGCTGGCGCCGAAGTGCAATTAACCGTGACCTACCCAGACGGCAGTACCGCATCATATAAAGTTACGGCAGACATTAATGGTGTTTTCGGTTTTACCTTGGAATCGCTGACGGCCAACCAAGTCATCAGTCTAAAGTTTATTGCTATCGATCTAGCTGGACTAAGCACGGTACTGGATGGCGTGCGGCTGCAGTACCAACCGCGGGTAATTGTTATTCCAATCCCGCCGATCATACCAGGCCTACCGCCGGAAATTATTATTCCAGTACCGTCACTGCCGAGTTTGCCGATTGTGCCGCCGGTAATTAGTCGCATTTTCCCCACACCCTTCCCGCCAGTGACTGAGCCGATAGTAACACCCCTGCCTCAGCCGGTTAAAATAGTCAGCTTGCCTATTTTTGCGGCCACGCCCTGGCTGTGGTTAGTGGCCGGTGGATTGTTTGGCTATACGCTGAGTTTATTTTGGCTAACCGGTAACGCCTGGTCTTGGCTGCCTTTCTTTTTAGGTGAACTAATGCATTTTTGGTTTTGGCCGTGGTGGCATCGTCATCATGAGTTGCGTTCACAGGAAGAGGGCCGTTGTTTGCCTTGGACTGGTTTTACTTTGGTTGGGTTGGACGAACAGCGCCGCACTCGCGTTCACCGTGTCTTAACCGATTGGGCCGGCTGCTGGTCTGTGCCGTTGACCACATGGGTGATGTATCAAGTAGTACAGCAATCGGCTGGCTTTGAGTATCCCGCCGACCGAATTAATCTTTCCGAAGTGCGGATCGACTCAACCGAGCGGCAAATTTATCTGGCCGGGGAATCGATTTGGCTGTTTGATCCTAAGCAGCGTCAGCAGGCGAGTACGGTGGAATACGTTGCCTTGCCAGTGAGCCTAAGCTATCGTCTGGTAATTTGGGTGCGGCGCTGGCGGCCGGGGCGAAGACGCCTCTGGTTGTATCTGCCCCGCCTTTTTCTTGGTATCGCCCTGGCCGCCAGCGCTTGGGTTTTAGGACACGTTCCGTTGGCTTGGAGTGCTATTTTGCTGGTCTTAATTCTCTGGTTAGTTGGTCGCGACTTAACGGCACGCCTGCCTAGCCGTTTGGCGGTCTATGGGACGTAAATTCTTATGGTTATTTTTGTTTTTAAGTATCGGTGCAGCGATGATTTTGGGCAGACTGCGTCTAAACGAGCACCACCAGCGTCGGACTTTTGCCACCTTTATGCTACGGGAAGAAAGTTATCAGGCAGTGATTGCGCAGACACCGGCAGAAATTACCCAGGGACTCAGCGATCGCGACACTATTGGCGCTGACGCCATGCTGTTTCTCCTGCCCGATTCCAATCAACCCACTTTTTGGATGTACCACATGCGTTTTCCGCTCGATTTCATTTGGTTGGCAGACGGGCAGGTAGTCGATTTGCACCAAAACGTGCCGATACCCTCCTCTCAAGCTACTGCAGCAGAGATTCCAACTGTTCGGCCGCAGGTGGCTGTGACCGCCGTGCTGGAAGCACCGGCCGGTTTTATCGCCAAACACCAAATAACCAGAGGTGACCGTTACGAATTAATTTCGCCCTGGCACGACCAATTGTGGTAGAGTATAGTTCACATCGTAAAGTAAATTAGGGGAGGATAAATATGGCTAAGGCAGTGCATTTGGAAGGAACAGAAGCCTGGCAGAAAGAGGTACTGCAATCACCACAACCGGTTTTAGTTGATTTTTTTGCAGAGTGGTGCGGTCCCTGCAAGGTAGCCGCGCCGATTATGGACAAGTTGGCCGGTGAGTATGCCGACAAGATCAAAGTGGTTAAGATCGATGTTGACGCCGAGGCTAATCACGATCTGGTGCAGCAGAATCAAGTGATGAGTATTCCGACGGTGGTTATGTACGTTGGCGGCCAAGCGGTAAATCGCAAGACTGCCTTTATTGGCGAAGACGGTTACCGTCAGATGATTAGCAAGACCCTTAAGGATTAGGTTATGGCCGAGCGACAGTCCGTAATTATTATTGGCTCCGGTCCGGCTGGTTATACAGCAGCTCTTTATTTGTCGCGAGCTCGCCTGGCGCCACTACTCTTTACCGGCAAGGAATCGGGCGGCCAGCTGATGTATACCACCACTGTGGAAAACTACCCTGGTTTTGCCCAGGGTGTCAACGGCGCCGACTTAATGCTGGCCATGCGATCGCAAGCGGAACATTTTGGTACGCAAATTAAAGACAGCAGCGTGACCCGTCTGGAAAAAATTGATCAAGGTTTTCGGGTTTGGCAGGACGAAACAGCCTACGAAGCCACGGCCGTATTAGTGGCGACTGGCGCGCGAGCTCGTACTTTGAGCCTGCCCGATGAAGACAAATGGCTGGGCCGTGGGGTCAGTATTTGCGCGGTTTGTGACGCGGCTTTCTTCCGTGACAAAAATGTTTATGTAGTGGGCGGCGGCGATTCCGCAATGGAAGATGCTTTGGCTTTAACCAAACACGCCCAAAAAGTACACTTGGTTCACCGTCGTGATGCCTTCCGTGCTTCCCAAATTATGCAGGAGCGGGTTTTGTATCACCCTAAGGTCGAAGTTCTCTGGAATACCACCGTTACAGCGATTCAGAATGATGGCCAGCGTTTAACTGGTTTAACTCTGCAAAATACCACCGATCAGACGGAGCAGCAGGTAGCGGCGGATGGTCTCTTTTTTGCGATTGGCCACGTTCCGGCTACGGATTGGCTGCCTCCGGAAATCCAGCTCAATGACCAGAAGTACGTGGTGACCCGGCTTGCTTTGGATCGCCTTAGTTTAGAAAAAGCGAACCAACACCTTAATCAGGAAGGGCGACTAGATTTTCCAACCATGACTACACAAGAGGGAATTTTTGCCGCTGGCGATTGTGTCGATTTTCGTTACCGCCAGGCTATTACTGCCGCCGCTTTTGGCACCATGGCCGCACTCGATATTGAGCGTTGGCTAGAAGCGCGTTGAGATAACTGTTATCATGGGATCATGGCCGACCAAGCTCTCAATAATTGGTTAACTGGACAAACAGCCGGCCCGGCTGCGCCGCCGGCCGAACCGGTAGTAGCAGTATCACCAACCACTATTTCACCCGATCAAGATCAGCCCCCAGTTTTCAATCAAAATGTTTTTCCACCAGAGACTATGGTGCCCTTGGATTACGCGCCTTGGCAGCCACAGCCTGAATATTTATTGGGGGAGTGGATAGCCGACTCACGGGTTTACCGCCCGCGCAATCGGGAGTACTATTCCTCTCTGGCGGTAATTGTACTTTTATTGTCGCTGATTTTGTTTTTTGCGGGGCAGACGTTGCTGATTTTTGTTCTCTTAGCCTTTCTTTTTGTCTCATTTGTTTTAGCGGCGACCAAACCAATGCCCTTATTAATCAGGCTAACGACCTATGGTTTGCAGTACCAAGGTAAGTTGTACTATTGGAATCAATTGGGTCGTTTTTGGGTGCGCAGTAACCACGGTACGCCAGAGATTCACATTGAGGCTCCCACCTTCATTGGTCGTGAGTTAGTGGTGTTGGGTTCTAATGAGCAAAGTCCCGGACCGGTAACAGTGCCAGAAATAGTCGATGTTCTCCGTCTTTATTTAATCAATGAAGAGCCACCCCTAACCCAAATAGACAAGTGGATACGCTGGTTGGAAGAGAAGTTCCCGTTGGAATCGGTGGAGCGGGTCATGCCGCATGGTAAAGAACCCCAACCGCCAGCTGTTAGCCGTTAGATATCCTGTAGTATAATAATGATCTGGAGCGCACCTGTAGCTCAGTTGGATAGAGCGTTGGTTTGCGGAACCAAAGGCCGCAAGTTCGAATCTTGCCAGGTGCACTAATGAAGGCAGCCGTTCAAAAACGGTAATTTTTTGATTTTGCCAGCATCGTCCTGCCGACACTATGTCTCGCGCCATTTTTTGTATTAGAAGTAACTTCTCCAATAGAAGTGAAGATATATCAATACTTCTATTGTGAAAGTAAGGAACTTTAAGTTACGTTACTTCTAAGCTAAAAAAACAGAAAAAGATACAAAGGAACTCATTGCAAAACTCTCCTTATTTCACTACCCTGGCGTACTGCCCGGAAATCCAGCCGCTTTGTCCTAGGGCGTACTCGATTTCGTACCAGCCATTGAGAGTCGATAAATATTTATAGTTAGCGCCCACAGTTACTTTAGCCACTTCTTGGCCAGCCGAAGAAGCTTGGTCGCGTACCCGCAACCAGCCGGTGCCGGTGTCGGTGATCGTGACGTAAGGCTTAGCCACCATGGCGGCTGGCGTAGCCACAGGAGTGGTAATCGGCGGCGTAGGTGAAGGAGTTGGTACCGGTGAGGGACGCGGTGTCGGCTGAGTGGGAGTACCCAGAATCAGCGGTGTGGCTGAAGGTGAAGGAGTTGGTGTAGCTTCAACCGCAACGGGAGTTACAGCGGCCGTAGTATCACTCTCTTTTTCCAGACGGGAAAAGACGTGCAAACGATATCCCTTGCTGGCTTTAGTTGAAAAAGTTTTCCGCACATGGCCTACCGCATTAACGGTTAATGAGTATTCGCCGGGGTCAATCGAATCCAAAATGACGGGTGATAAACCATAAGTTACGGAGTTTAGGGCAACACTAGCCCCTTCTGGCACAGTGATCACTGCCAGTTCGGCTCGATCCTGGCTGGAGAGTGGTTCTAACTCTAAAATATCACCCGTACCGCTTGGTTCCGGTCCAGAAAAACTCCAGAGCACGCTGGTTAAGGCGCCTGGATAGAGATGAATTTCGGTTTCGTAGGTTTGTTTTTCAGTGGCGGTGTCAGGAACAATCTTTAATTTGTACACTCCTGGCCGTAAATCGTCTTTGTCAATCGGGGTGGCGCCGAGGTGTAGGTCGTTTAAGAAAATTTGCGCGCTGACTCCTTCGGTAATCTGAACTTGAAGGCCGGCAATGTTTTTTTGCCAGGGTAAATCACAACCGGACAAAAACAGCGGCGCTACCAAAAGGAGTAGCAGGAGTGGCCATTTTTTCCAGAGGGACATGATGTTATTGTATCAGCATGTGGCGGCGCTACCGGCTAAAAGTGATTTTACTGGTTTTCATCTTCCTGACGCTGGGTGGGCGAGCGGTGCAGGCAGCGGCCGACTTTACCCGTTCGCTCAATCTCACCTATGCGGTTTTAGCCGACGGAAGCACGCTGGTTAAGTACGAAGTGCGCTTAAAAAATAATTTTTCGACAGTATACGCTAAACAATATGCCCTAACAATTAACGGCGTAGCACTGGGACAAGTGGAAGCCCGGGACAGCGATGGCCAACCCCTCCCTTTTACTGTCAACGAGTATGAGAACCAGACCGCTATCACGGTGCAATTGGATGCGCGCAGTAAGGTGTTAGGCAAAGATAAAGAGCGGCTTTTCACTATTACTTATCTCAGCCCGGATGCAGCCGAAATTTATGGCCAGATTTTGGAGGTAGCGGTGCCTAAGTTGGCCGAACCGGAAAGTTACGCCCAATATAACGTCACCATCACGGTGCCGGAATCATTTGGTTCGCCAGCGATTGTGGAACCGGCGCGTTACACTTTTGATGCCGCCAACGGTTTGGGTGTTTTGCGTTTTACTGGTGTCGGACAGGCTAGCGGTATTGCTGCCTTATTTGGTGATGAGCAATCCTATGATGCTCAACTAACTTATCATGTGGCCAACCATTCGCAGAACGTTGGGGTGGTGCAGGTAGCCCTGCCGCCGGATACCGCTTACCAGCGGGTGATTTACCGCCAAATTAATCCTCAACCGGAGCGAATCACCGCGGATGTGGACGGCAACTGGATTGCCGAATTTCGTATTGATGGCCAGGCAGAACAGGCGATCCAAGCTGATTTACAAATTGCTGTCCTGGCACACCCACAGCCGCCCTTGCCGGTGCAAAATCCCCAAAAACCTAACCATTCGTTGTTTGGCGGCACGGTGGTGGATTATTTGCAACCAACTACTTATTGGACGGTTAACCAGCCGGCAATTCGCCAGTTGGCCCAGCAATATCAGACCCCGCAGGCCATTTACCAATATGTAGTGGACGCTTTGCAGTACAACTACCGGCGTTTCCAACAGCCGGACGCGTTGCAGCGTTTAGGTTCAACCGCGGCATTAGAGGATCCGGCTAACGCGGTTTGTTTGGAGTTTACCGATCTGTTTGTGGCGATTGCACGCGCGGCGGGCATTCCTGCCCGCCGCGCCACCGGTTACGCTCTAGCCAAAAACAATCGCCTGCGTCCTTTATCTCTGGTAGCCGATGTTCTCCACGCCTGGCCGGAATATTACGATGTGCAACGTAATTATTGGGTAGCGATCGACCCCACTTGGGCCGACACCACCGGCGGCATCGATTACTTTACTAAACTCGATTTGCGCCACCTAACTTTTGCCGTTCAGGGTCAAAACGACGATCGTCCTTACCCAGCAGGTTTATATAAGATTCCGGGGAAAGAACAAAAAGACGTTCAGGTTGAGTTGGCCACGGCTAAGTTAGTGCCCAGCACTCCTTTAACAATTGAACACAAGCCTGGTATTTTACCGCGTTGGGGCTTACCAACTAGGGAAATATTTCTTATTACCAACCAAACTGGCACTGCCCGGTATAATATCGATATTGCCGTTGGGGTAGAGGGCCAAGTTAAACTACTAACTGATGCTAAGATTCGTTTGCCCGTGCTCTTGCCTTACGAAACTTACACTCTTGGAGTGGAGTTATCCGGCGATAGTTGGTTGCAGCCACAATCGGCACAACTAAACTTATTTATTGGCGATCAGGAACAACACTATGACATCATTGCCCGCCGCTCCTTCTCCCAGCCGTTCTACCGCTGGTTTTTACTGGGAGGAATCGTCGTTATCGTGGCCGCATCAGCCGGGGGTTTACTGGTTTTTAGCCACCGACGGCACCGTGCTGTACGTCGGCAAAGCTAAGGATTTGGCTAAACGGATCGCGCAGTATCGCCAGGGCAGAGAAATCAGCCCGCACAAACAGTTATTAGTGCGGGAAGCGGTCAAAGTTAAGTATCAATTGCTTGCGTCCGAACTAGAAGCCCTTCTGGTTGAAGCCGAGTTAGTGCACCGTTACCAACCGCGTTTTAATATTTTACTCAAGGATGACAAGTCACCGATTTATGTGGTGATTACGCGGGAAGATTGGCCGCGCGTGCTCACCGCCCGTCAACGCGAAATTGCCAAAGGTAAGTTTAAAGGTGATATTTACGGACCTTTTTCCTCAGCCTATACGCTACATAAAGTATTACGGACGATCCGGCCGATTTTCCGCTGGTGCAACCGGGTCAGACCTAGGCCAGGGTCAGACCCCGGCCTAGGTCTGACCCCTCGTCCTTGTTTTTATTACCACTTAAACCTGTGTTCTGGGGCTTGTTTGGGACTAATTACGGCGGCGCAGTATCGGGCAGATATAGTACGTCTTCGCCAATTTTTACGGGGACGAGTGGGTTTAGTTTTACGCCAACTGAAAAAAGAAATTACTGCCAAAGCCAATGTGCAAAAATTTGAGGAAGCCGCCGGGTTGCGCGAACAGTACCAAGCTATTCAACAAATCACCGATCCCGCTTATCGCTGGGAACCAGATGTAGCGTTACCGCGTTTGCGTTCCGAGTTTGGTTTGCAAGGAGTACGGTTGCTGCGGGAGATGATTGCTCAAGATTTAGAGTTAGGTGAATCTTGGCAACCACGACGGATTGAGTGTTACGACGTAAGTAATCTGCAAGGAAAATTAGCGACGGTTTCGCTGGTAACATTTATTGACGGTGTGGCCGATCCTAGTGAATATCGTATTTTCCACGTGCGCAACTTAGATACCCCTGATGATTACGCCATGCTGCGGCAAGTGTTGCGCCGCCGGCAAAATCACCCCGAATGGGGTATACCAGATTTAGTGCTAATCGATGGCGGCCGCGGCCAGCTGAACGCAGTCCAAACAGTTTGGCGCTGGCCGCGGCCGGTCGTGGGAATTGCCAAGCGGCCCGATCGCCTAGTTATACGCCAGACCGACGGCCACTTTATTTTTCATCCAGTCGACCAATTAAGTTTAGCGGGAGAACTATTACAGCAGTTGCGGGATGAAGCCCACCGTTTTGCTAAAAAACACGTTCATCGCCGCTTGGCTAAACGCGACCTAACGCGCTAAAATGGCAACATGAAAACACTGGTTCGTTCAGTCGTCTTAACCATCATTGCTATCTTGCTGTTGAGTTGGTTTTTGCCAGGGGTCAACGTTGCCAACACGGTAACTTTAATTTTGGCTGGTTTGGTTCTGGCCATTCTCAACGCTACGCTACGGCCATTTCTGAAAATTATTTTCTTACCGATCAACATCTTAACGCTAGGGATTTTCGGTTGGATTATTAATGCGGCGGTTTTACTACTGACCACCTGGCTGGTGCCAGGATTTGTGATCGGGCCAATCGCGCTATGGGGGATAACCCTCAATCAGTTCTGGAGTTTAATCGCCGTTTCGTTTGCCCTGTCGATCATATCGAATTTTTTGGGCTTGGTGCTTTAACTGCGGTCTGGAGTAGGTATCAAAAACCCAAAAACCAAGAGTTGTACAATTATGATCTGGTGGAGACTTTTTAGTTGAGACTGAACTTGGGGTAAGTTGTACAACTGTTGGTTTTTGGCCATTTTGATATATATTCGGTGACATCACGTTATTGCTCTTATCCGCCATCTGGCCAGAATAAGATTAGTGCGCTAAAATAGACCCCTGATGTCATTACTCTGGATCAGCCATTTACTGGTTACAATCTTGCTGGTGGCTAGCGTTTTACTCCAACCAGGTGAGTCTAGTTTTCTCTCCTCCAGCGGCCTGATTGCCGGCGGTGAACACTACCATACCCGGCGTGGCATTGAAAAATTGCTTTTCTATAGCACTTTTTTATGGCTAGCCCTCTTTCTCGTGCTTAGTATCCTACTCTTGCGTTAAGATATACCTATGCTTTCATGGCGCACGGTCATTTGGTATGCCAAAGCCTTTGTCGGCAAATATCGCCGCACCCTCCTTTTAGGCCTAGTGATTGGCGTGGTTTTAGTTTGGTTGTTTCCGCGCTTAATTGTTTATTTGCCGCAACGTAAAACCGTCCAATACATTGGCCGAGTTGGCTTATTCCGCTGGGTAGATTTGCCACTCGATATTCAGGAAAAAATCAGCGTTGGTTTGACCTCATTAGATGAAACAGGCCAACCGGTGCCGGTTTTAGCCGAACGCTGGAGCACGGAGGAAGACGGCAAGGTTTTCCGCTTTTTAATTAAACCCAAATTACATTGGCAAGATGGTAAGCCTTTTACGCCTAGCGATGTTGATTACGCCTTTGCCGACGTGCAAACAATCGCCACCGAAAACGAAGTAGTCTTCCGCCTAACTAATCCTTATTCGCCATTTCCCAGTGTAGTATCACAGCCTTTGTTTCGGGAAGTGCGTACCCGCCGCTTAGGTTTTTTGACCGAAAGCCACATTATTGGTTTAGGTGATTATCAAGTTTTAAGCGCCAAGTTCCAAGCTGGCTACGTTAGCCAACTAGTCATTGAAAATAATCACGAACGTTTGGTATACCGCTTTTATCCCAGCGAACATGATGCCATTGTGGCTTTTCGTCACGGCAAAGTAGACACCCTCGAACATTTAGCTACTGTTGGTGAATTACTGCCGGCGGAACAAACGCGTTTTCGCATTAATCAAGAAATTAACCTGCGCCAGTACGTCGCTTTATTTTTTAATACAACCGATGCTAATCTGACCCGGGAAATGCGGCAGGCACTCAATTATGCCACCCATAAACCCGATAAAAATGCCGAACTACTGCGCGCCCTAAGTCCAATCTCGCCTTTGTCCTGGGCCTATAACGCTACTGACGAAATTAATGCTTTTAGTTATGATTTAACTAAGGCGCTAGAATCATACGCTAAAGTTGATCCACAACAGCCGCTTAACTTGACTTTAGACACTGCGGTTTCACTTTTGGACACAGCCCAGCAAGTAGCTCAAGATTGGCACAACCTAGGTCAGACGGCTCTTGATCGATGTCAAGAAAAAAGTACCAACACCGATTGTGCACGTTGGCAGATTAACGTTGACGTGCGCGTGGTGCGCGACCTACAGAATACCCAGGCAGTGTTAATCGGTCGGGAAGTGCCGCCCGACCCGGATCAATACACCTGGTGGCACTCTAACCAGGCGGGTAATATTTCGCGTTACCAAAATACCCGTGTCGACAAAATCCTCGAAGATGCGCGTACTGAAACCGACCAGCAGAAACGGAAAGTATTATATTTTGAGTTTCAGCGTTACTTGGTTGAAGACGTGCCGGCCATTTTCTTCTACTATGTGCCACAATACAGTCTGTCTCGTTCCGGATGGCTATGACCCAACAAATTGAACTTTCCCGCTCGGCTCTAAGACACAACCTGGCTGTGGCGCAGGCTTTGGTTCCTGGTCAACAGCAGTGGCCCTGCGTTAAGGCCAATGCCTATGGTCACGGTCTCAAAGAGGTGGTGGCCGCGATTGATGACCTGGTAGATGGTTACTGTGTGGTTTCAACCAGCGAGGCTTTGGTGCTGCGCCAGCTGACTAATCATTTCATCTTCGTTTTGAATATTGTCGATCCGGATCAAATCGAAGCTTGCCAGCAGCGCGACATTGTTTTACCCCTTGCCTGCGCCGAACAACGGCGCTGGTATACCGCCGCCGCTACTCCCGTACGCGTTCACTTAGAGATTGATACCGGTATGGCGCGGACTGGTTTTAAGTGGCGGCATCCCACCGAGATGCTGAGTTTTCTCAATGATTTACCAGACAATATTAAGATCGAAGGTCTGTGGTCGCATTATGCCGCAGTTGGTGAGGATCTTGCCTTTTCGCGTCAGCAGTATGAACAATTTAGCCGTTTTGTCAAAGTTTACCGGGAAAAGATCAATCCCAACGTTATCGTGCACCTGGATAAATCAGCCTCGGTTTTACTAGCCGATTACCATTGGCCGGATGATTGGCGGCAGGCTTGTCGCTTAGGCATTGCCACTTATGGTTTTGACCCGGGTTGGCCGCAAAAAGAACGGCTTCAGCCGGCGCTGTCGTGGAAGACGCGGGTGATTGCGGTGCGGCTGTTAGCGGCGGGCGAGCCGGTAGGTTATGGTTTGACTTTTACACCTACCCAAGCAACCTACATCGCCACGATTCCGGTTGGTTACGCCGATGGTTTGGCGCGGGCTTTTTCCAATAACGGCCAAGTTTTAATCAGGGGAACACGCTGTCCCATCCGCGGTCGCATTTGTATGAACTTAACCATGGTAGAGGTGCCAGCTGCTGTGGCGGAAGGTGACGAAGTAGTGATTATTGGTCAACAGGGTGATGTGGTAATCACGGCATTAGACTTAGCTACCCAAATCGATACTACTCACTACGAAGTAGTAACCCGCCTGAGCCCAGATATTCCGCGGCAGTTAATTGATTAAGGCTTAATTTCTGCCGTGCGATCGTGACCTAGACCAACAAACCGCAGATTCAAAAGGTCAAAGAAAATCTGCAAATCGTGATCACTAGTTGCGTCCTGCCAGCCGGTTAATTTTTCTTGTAGAGCCAGTTCCTGATAGGCGCGGGCGTTGCTGGCTATTTGTTTACCAAAGTGAGTCAATTGCTGGCGGTCGTGGCGCAACCCAGCTAAGGCCAAACTAAAAGCCTGAAGGGCGGTGTCGTAGTCAGCTTCCTGCAGGGCACGGTTCAATAGGCGGGCGCCGGTAGTGATCGCGCGGCTAGGATCAAAGTTTTGACTGTCGGGGCCACACTGCTGCCTAAAACGATCAAAAGCTTGTTTAGCTTCCTCATAAACATCATGCTCAATTACTAGTAGGAGAGCGGCACCCTCATCTTTCAATTCGCGACTCAAATCGAATAGCAGCCGCCATAAAGCGCTAACATAAGTCGAAAATTCAGGATTATTTAGTACCGTTGCCAACCGCTTTACCAAGTGGTAGTAGTGGCGCAACATTTCTAATTGGGCATTAACTGAGCCGTAGACCGGATCCAAATCATTACCGCGAGTGAGTGCTTCGGCATCGGTTTTACCAAGCGGAAAAGTTTCTTGAACTGTTGCGGTGGCTTGTTGGAAATAAGGGTAGGCTTGGGCAAAATTGGTACTCTGTTTGGCGGCGGCATTAGCGGTAGTCATCTCAATAGCAGCCAGTTCGCCGTGCATTTCCGGATCATCTTGATACTGTTGACGCAGTGCGTGCGCCTGCGCCGCCGCCTCAGCCGAGCGCCCTTCTTTTTCGTGTAATTGATACCACAAGTAATCGAGTTGTTTTTGTTGGTCTGCCGTTTTAGCCATAGAACTGCATTTTAACGCAGTTGCTAGCAATGTTATACTCCCTGCCAATTAGGGTATGAGTAAAAAAAGCCCAGATTTACTGCTTAATCGCCGGGAGTTTTTGCAAACCACCCCTTTTCTAGCGCTGCTTGCTGCTGCCCTTTTTGCTCCCCACTTTTTGCCGGCGGACGTTATTAAAGAGACTAAACTAGAAGGGCCGTTAACTTTAGGCAAACTCAAACTTTACACTCTTAGCACCGAACACACCGCTCAAGATTGGCAGGCTAACCAAGCCCTAATCACGCAGATTATTCAAAAGGTCGATTTAGTTATTCCGGAATACTTCCCCCCAGAATATCGTTATTGGTTAAAAACTACCAATCCGATTATGCAGTTGGCAGTAGATGCTTACGCAAAAGCTAACGTCCTATTTGATGAAGTAGAAAAATTGTGCGTACAGGAAAACAAAGAATTGTGGGTGGTTGATCCAGCCTATGGTTCGGAATTTGTTCTACTGCGTAGCACACTACAGGAACCAGAAGCATTAGCCGAAACGGCCGCCATTTGGTATTGGTTGCGCCGGCGGTTAGGGCCGATCGCGGAAGGTAATAGTCTCACAATATTTCGTCGTCGTTTTATCATCGCACTGGGAACGTTTTTAGGAATTAATACTTTGATGTGGCTGCTCAAGCCAGACTTAGTAATTAGTCAGCTTACCAGCGCGGTGGACAATGTTAGACCGGTGCCATCAACCTTGTTGGAACAAGATTTGCGCCGCGTGGTCATTGCCGAACAATTATGGCAACTGGGACAGCGATTGCCCTCGACTAAACAAGCTGTAACTATTTACCCGGAAGCTCACCTCAAAATTATTCGCTACTACCTAACCCACCAGCGGGAAAGGCGGATCAGATTACAACTATACCAAAAGGTTTTTGATGGTGGTGTATTTAGCCCTTTATTTGCGGCCAGAAACTACCAGCGATACCAAGATACTTGGCAACGACAGAACGATTACAAATTACCACGGTTATAAAGACCATTAAATCATCTAACGATGTGTACGCGGGTGGGCTGATTTGTGCGGCGAGTTCATGATATGCAATCGTTTAATACTTTTTTCCACTATACGACAATCGGATTGAGAATATTCGTTCTGATGCATCCAAGCAATAATCTTGCGCATATCCCAGCGGTAAGTCGAGGAATTATGGTAAAGGCAAACAGTGTCTAAGTAATATTCGCCACCATTTCTGCCGACCATAAAATTACGCCAGCTAGCGTGGTCAAACGATATTGGTAAACCGAGGGCGGTGGTAATTTCTTCTACCGCCTCAAAAGGGTACTTAGCCTTTTTGTGGAAAAACTGAGGGCGTATTTTTTGTCTAACCGTACCACTTATATTGTATTTTTTGCTATTAAATGAAGTGTGAATGATGGGAAAGTTGTTGGGAAATAGAGTGTGCAGAATGCGATGGGCGTAATAAAGTCCTTGTACTCGGTTCCAGGTGGTTTCTGTAATAAAGTCGCTAGCAAAAACTACTTTGGATTGTTTAGACGGAGAAACAACAATGCGTGCCGCACCGTCGTCGACATATTGAAGACCGTATTTTTTAGGAACCCGAGTTCGTCCAAAAAAATCTACTTTTCTAGCGGCTCTGGTTAATTCAATCATGCGGTAGTTAAAAAATTCTGGCATGGCGGGGATTATATCAATTTTTGATTTATGTTGTAGAATTAGAGTCAGAAAAGAGGGATTAACTATGCCAGCCAAACGCACTACTGCTAGTAAAACCGGCAAACGCACCACCAAGCAAACTTACCGTGTCCAAGGTAAGCACGCTATGGCTAAAATTAAAGAAATTATTCGCGAAGGCAACGCTCGCCGCATCACCATTGTGAATAGTGATGGCAAAACCGTTATGGTTTTACCACTCACGGTCGGTGTAGTGGGTGCTATTTTGGCACCGCCGCTGGTGGTGGTTGGGGCGATTGTCGCTTTAGTGAGCGAATGCAGCATCATCGTTGAAAAATAGAAGGTAATCATGAGTAGGCAGCCAATTACTCGTCGTGAGTTTTTGCGTAGATTTACCACACCACTGGATGCAGCGATTGAGTTGTTCGTCAAATTGCGCAGTGAAAATCCTGATCGTCCGGACGGGGTGAAGTTGGCGGATCAATTTGCTGAATATGGCAGCGAAGCTGCTTTACTAATTGTTGCTATTCAAATCGGTATCGAAGCAGGTAAAGACAAACTTTATACCATCCAGGTTAAACCAGCCGAACGCATCAGCGATAAACCAAGTACTTTGGAAACAATGCAGGCACCAGCCATTGCTTTAGAACGTAACTGGCCAGAAGCCAGTAACAGCTTAGCTGCCTTGGATAGCGCTTGGTCATCTGCTTACCATAAAACGCGTGTAGTAAGTGATGAGGATTGTTCCGGTAGCGGCGAAGATCGCAAGTGCACTACTACACTAAAGACCGAATATTATTGGGATGAGCCGTCTTCTCTGACCAGATTTAGCCTGAATAACAAAGCGATCACTAACTGGTTTGAATTTGTCAGTGACATAAGTGGCAAACTCAGTCACCTCAAAAATCGGTTGCCGCAGATACCAACTTACCAGTGGGGTATTGAAAGTTATCGTTTTGCCACTCAGACTTTGGATCAAGGTACACAAACCACCAGCCGCATGATTGGTTTTGGCGCCAGTGCTCTAGCCTACGCCTTGTATGAGGAGATTTACAGTTTAGTGCGTGAAGAGGGTGTGGGACGGAATGCTACCGGACTTAGTGCTCACGATATTAAACGACGGGCGTTTCTAAAGTTGTCTGCTGGCACTTTGGCCGCCCGTGAGGTTAATCACTTACAGCAACGGTTGGTTGTGCAAAACAGCAGTTTGGATCAGCGCGTGCGGGCGTTCACTCAACAAACAATTAATAGTTTAGAAGCCCAGCCGGCTCAATCTTTCCAGCGATTTATGGGTACAGATGTTAACGGTGTGGTAGCCAAGTTAGATCACATTATTAGTGTCTGTCAGCAGGTTGTGGGACAGGACCAGCGCCGAACCGAGGACTGGTCAAGTATCGGTCCTAAAGTGCAAAGCTTGCTGGCTCAAGCCCAGAGTACCCGGGACAATTTTGTGGCGCAAACTGGTTATCGGGCAGCTAATGAGTTCAACCTTAGCCCCGGACTAGTACAAGCGATGAACCATGTTTGGGTGGACGATACGGTACAGGCTAAGGTTCAGCAAGAAAATACTTATACCAACGTTTCCGCTCTAGTACAAATTGGCGCCTTTGCCGGTATTCTAACCGGTACTGCTTTGGCGGGTGAATTGCTACTCAAGGCTTCCGATAATGTTATCAACCGAATGCAAACTAATAGTTATCGCCGCCGATAATAAAGTTTCCATTATTAAGGATTTTGGCAGATCAATAACGGTACACCGTCATGCGCGGCATAAATATCACTGCCACTGGTTGGGTAACCGAATACTATGCCTTTTTTTAAATCGGCTTCAAGTTTGGGACTAAGCTGGACCGGTTGCAAACTATGCGGTTGGAGAGTATTCCAGCGGTCAGTTACCAGTATAGCACCTGGGCGGAGATTCTGCTTAACAAGGTTAGCAAAGGGGACATTTTGGTAAGCATCATCATCGCCCCGGGCCACTACGGCATCGATGCCATTTTTCTCTAAGTCAGCTTTTAATTTTGCCGGCATAGCACGATAGTCTGAGGTTAAACCTTCTACGAAGAATATGGTTACGCGTTTACCCGCGAACGTAAAACATATTTGGTAGGTATTGCTGTCTTTGATTTTGACGACAGAAATTGTGCTGGGTTCTACACTTAAATCAGCTAATTCCCACTCGATAAGGTCTTTTTTTCCATAACCATGCTGGTTAAACATGCCAAAATCACCTGATCGGAAAAAATTAGTACCATTATTTTCTCGAACACAATTAGCCCGGTATACCTGTTTAAACTTTGGTAAATCAGCAGTGACCCGAGGATTAGGGGAAAGAAAGTCGCCCTCATCAAAAACAAAGATAGTAGCCTCATTAGTTAGGGGAATAGTAAGTAGAATATCTTTGATGCTGGCACCCATGGCGGCCGCGACGACAACGTTAGCTTCACTTTTCGAAAGAAGTTGGGTTATTAGCTGACGAATATCGTTGTAAAACTCCTGTCTTTGGCGAGAAAGCAGTTGTGATAAACCCTCAATCTCTCTTTTTTCGATCCGTGCCATGTATTCCTTAGATTACAGTTTTGCGTCTTCTAATGATTAGTAACGAGCTTACCAGAATATTAATTAAAAGGTTAGTTACTGGGTAAAGCCAAGTAAGAAGGGAATAATTTGCCAAAGCGATAATCCCCAAAAGGTTACGAATAGCACCTAACTCCCAGGTAACAAGCGTCTCTGAGTATGGCTCGGCCCATGATTTTCTGATTGTGGGTATATTTGCCAAGGTATTGATCGTTACTATTAAAAAATTAGAGATCAGTGGCTGTTTGATCAACACCCATATTCCGATTGCCATTAAGGCTACAACAAAGACGGCTGTATCAAATTTAGTTATGTTTTTTTCTCCATTGCGTAATCCCAAGATGAAGATTATTAGACAAAGAACGGCTGTGGCCAGTGTTGTAAATGTTCCTGCACCGCCGTGTCCGAGAATCTGAAGTGCAAAAATAATGAATGTTACGAAAGCCCAAATAAACCAACTGTAAATGTGCGGTTTCGTTTTTCCTTTTACAGTGTCCCTAATGTAGGGAATATAACCGACGAAAGTTATCACTACGGCGATAATTCCGATTATATCTTTCATACTTTTAGTTCTTTTGTGCCTTGTTGTTTCGAGATTGGCGAGACCGTTCAAAAACGGTCACCTTTTTTAGGTTCTTTTTCTTGATGTTATAGCA
>CAZEEI010000008.1:0-52380 GCA_964511175.1 uncultured Pseudomonadales bacterium | reverse complement strand
GGCCGTGTCGCAGTCCCAGTGTGGCTGATCATCCTCTCAGACCAGCTACCCGTCATAGGCTTGGTAGGCCATTACCCCACCAACAACCTGATAGGACGCAGGCTCCTCCTTCGGCGTCTTGCGACTTTGCTCTTGCGAGATTATGCGGTATTAATTGGCCTTTCGGCCAGCTATTCCCCACCAAAGGGTAGATTCCTACGTGTTACTCACCCGTTCGCCACTAGTTCCACTTCTGTCTTGCGACAAAAGCTTCCCTCGTTCGACTTGCATGCTTTAGGCACACCGCCAGCGTTCATCCTGAACCAGGATCAAATTCTCAAAAAGAATGTAACGGAAAATTACTGTCTACGGATAGACAAAAAGTTCCGTAAAACTTCCTGTCAGTCCGTGTACTGTCTTTATAGATCTTCACTTGTTCACGAGCAAACCCGACCAACGATTTGTGGTCGAAGTTGTATGTTAACAAAAATACGCCAGGAGTCAAGGGAGTGTACTGGGGTAATATGATACAAAGATATGTTAAGATACCGTTACCATAAAATTTGCGAAAGGTAGTATGTCACATCACAATCACGAGTCAGACATAACTCTCGTCACGCGATCCAGACGAAAACTACCTCAAGTTGTCCAAACTTGGATCAAGGGTGTTTTGGAAAGAGGTGTCCAACACCAGGAAAGACAACGCCAACGCGTCCAACTACTACCGGAATACCAAAAACAGGTTCGTATTAAATCACAAATTGTTGCCATCGTGCGGGAACAGGCTGGCTGGACGACGAGCGAGGCTACCGAGCTAGCAGCGCTGTTGGTTGCCGCACTTCCCAACACATTGCGCTTGCAGGATTTAGAACGGCGCTTGGCCAATCAGGATGTTAAGCAGGGAACGTCGGTGTTGGAAACAATTCGGCACTTGGTGTTTACCAACCTCTATATGATGCCGCAACAGTCGTCAGAGCGATAAATCGGGTCTTAATCCTGATGTAAGGCTAAGTTTTACTCAATAACTCCTCCACCCAGACAGATCATTGAATTGTCATTATCGTAAAATACTACCGACTGTCCCGGCGCCACACCGCGCTGTCCTTCGACGAGAATTAGTCGATTATTGGTTAGTTGAACCGACAGGAGTTGACCGCCATGACGCAAACGCACCAATAATTTTTTAGGTTTATTCGATTGAGGTTCATCTTGCTGATCCCGCCAAAAGACATCACCCAGTTTAATTTTGGTTTGCAAAGTTTCGACACCAAAGCCCACGGTTAAAGTATTGTTTTGGGCGTTTTTGGCAATAACATACAGTGGCGGCAAAACGTGTTTCCACTGTTGGTGTTTGGTATACACTTGCGGAAATAATTCAAAACCGTGTCGTTGGCCAATCGTGTACAACCAGTGACCCTGATGTTTGCCGATCACGCTACCATCAACGTCGAGAACATCACCTTCTTTTTCGCCAAAACGGTCGCGCAAAAACGCGCGTACATCGATGTCCCCAATAAAGCAAATTCCTTGTGAATCTGGTTTGTCGGCGACTAGCAGGCCGCGCTGTTTGGCTTGCGAGCGCACCGCGTCTTTGGCCAAATGACCGATCGGAAAAACGATATGGGCTAGTTGTTCCTGACGGGTACGGTACAAAAAGTAAGTTTGGTCTTTTTTAGTGTCCACACTCCGGCAAAGAGTAAGCTTCGTTCCATTGGTCATGATTTGGGCATAGTGGCCGGTGGCGACAGCGTCAAATCCCTGTTTCATCGCCCACTCATAAAACAAACCGAATTTAATCTCCGTGTTACACCAAATATCGGGGTTGGGCGTCAGGCCCCGCTCGTAAGCGCGGAAAAACTCTTCCACCACCCGCTGTCGGTAGGCTTCTTTAAAATCGAGTACCCGAAAAGGAATGTTCAACGATAAAGCCACCGCCAAAGCATCTTTGCGATCTTCCTCGGCTCGACAACCTGGAGCGCGCCAACACTCTAAATAGACCCCGGTAACTTCGTGACCAGCATCCTTAAGCAAAGCGGCGGACAACGACGAATCCACCCCGCCCGACATACCTAACGCAATTTTCATGGGGCTTATTATACCTGAATCAAAAATCCGGCTAGGTCATTTCTGCCCAGTACAACCAGAAATTTCTCTTTGGGACGATCGACAACCATCCAGCGCGAACGCTTCACTTCGCCTTCAATTTTGAAAGTTACCATAATCACTTCCAACGCATCAACTTTCTCCACAACTTGTTCGACCGAATAGATGCCAAGTTCTCGCGCCAATCCGCGATCAATTAGCGAATTCTCTTGCGTCGAATCAACTTGTCCTAAAACCTCGGTTTTCCACGCGCCGTCGGCTTGTTCCAAGTCGATCGGCGCTATTGCGGCAATAATCCGCAGTCCTCGCCAACCCAACAATAAATCGGTCAGGGCGGTTAAAAAAGATGACATCATCATTTTATTGTAAAGCAGTTCGCTAAGGGTTGCAGTACCCAGCAAATTTACCTGTCGCTTGCTCGGCTACGTAAGTGCAATAATCGTTGCAGCCAGGACAAGCCGAAACACCATCTAGGGGATCACCCATCTTGCCGCAGCTATCACCTCCCAAGTAATACTCGGCTAATTGCTCAAAATAAGTAAAGTTGCTCGAAAACTCTTCCCTTTTTACGGCGGACATTTGTTTATTGATAACCGCCGCTGCTGCTGTCATCGCTCCTTCAACCGTACACATGTCTGGATCTAAACTGTTGGGGGCATTACTGAATTTTTGCGTTGCGGGATTAGTTGAGCATTCAGCCACGATAACGTTCATGATACCGGCCGCTCCCAGCGAATTGGCGCCACAGGTAAAAGTCGTTGGCCCCGGATTAAACTTGCCCTTCCCCGCACCGCGGACGGCTCGCAAAAAAGGACTCGCTTCAATTTCCAGAATCGATCGTAAATAATCACCCTTAACCCCGGTTGCACCGGCCACTTTACAGATGTCGGTGCGGAAAGGATCCTGTCGGGGATTTTTTAAATCCGAACTATAACCATACTCTTTGAGCACATCGATATCGCGCGGTTGGTAGACACATTGTCCGGGAGCCGTGGTTATTGGTTCGCTTAAAGAAGTCTCAGCGGTAAAACCGGAACCGCCATAAAAAGCTTCCAAACCAGGATAGGTTTCGTATGGTTGCATATGCAGCGGCGTAAAAGCCATTCGGCGGACAAATTCATTCAAGGCGTAAATCTGTCCGGCGGTTTCCGGCCGAACATCCGGCGTGTCGCCGTCAAAACTGCCCTTTACACCCACTAGGCTTGAGTCGGTTACTTGCCGCGCTACACACCCATTTTCCAAAGACGGATCAAAAGTGTCTGCCAAACCCTGCGGTATCCAGTTGCCGTCATTGGGACCGATCACTCGGCCAACCGGACCACCACAATGACAAGTTTCTCCTGGCTCACAACTACCACCGGCTTCATCTAAAACCGCAAACTGAACCTGCGCCGTCTGTTCGTAGCCCTCTGCCTCCGCCGTAACGGTACGCGTCACCCCATTGGTACGCAAGTGAGCCGATATGGCCGTATTAACCCCTCCCCCCAGTTTCTTCACAGCTTCAGCCAATTGTTCCTTACTAGGCAAAATCGAATTTTCCCCTTGAATAAGCGAAACATACATTTGGGGGTTCAAAAACATTTGCAACAAAGTATTTTGGACGGTACTTATTTTAATGGCGTCATCCGGCAAAACAAGATAAGTAATTTCTACTCGCTGCTTGAGCATGTCGGCTGGTTGGCCGAGGGCGCGATCCAGAGCCGTATTGGTGCCGCCATAACCCAAAACCTTAGTGCGTAATTCGGTAATAATTTTGCCAATGATACCCGTTGCGTTTTGGTGAGCCGAACTCTCAATGGTACTTACCGACTCCTGGTAACCCTGGCGCACATTCTCCTGGTCTAGGCCGCACAATTCTGGACCAGTGGCATCACCAAAAGAACGCATCGACAACGAACCATCCACCCAATTTTCCGTTTTATCCGGATTAGTAATCGATTGCGGATAACGGTGGGTAATCTGTACGCCCGAATTAATGCGGTAAATAATTTGCCGGCGCAGGGCATCCAAGTACTCGGTGTTGGGCACAAAGCCGGGCGGAAAAGCTTTGCCTAAATCTTCATAAGACTGATTAACGCATTGCTCATTTTCATCCGAACCGTAGCAAAAACAGGCCTCACCATTTAGACAGGTTAACGGATAACGGTGTTCGCCACCGATGTATAGAGCGGCATCATAGGAAGAGCGGGTCCAACCTTCCGGTTGACCAGAAACCGCCCCTACCTGGTCAGCCGTAAACATCACGTTGGAGCGTATCGGCTGCAGATGAAGTACTTTGCCGGCAGGTTGAAAATGTTGGGCCATAAACCGCATGATGTCATTGTTGGCATAAATAAAATTACGTACATTGTCGGCAATTAATTCTTGGTGAGCGGGCTGAAGGACGGGTAGATAACTTTGCAGTAAAGGACCCACAAATTGTTGGGTGTTACTAGCATTAAACTCCGTTCCTTGTTTATCTGGGTCGACGGCGTATGATTTGCTTCCTTGATAGTCGTCAAACATCGCGGCCGCCATGCCAACGTGATACCACACTGGCACGATGTCGATTTTTTCACCCGGCTGGCCGGATAAATAATCCAGCGTTTCGCTGAGGCGGCCGCGAAACCACTGAATAATTCCCTGAGCCGTAGTGATATCGCCGCCGAATTGACCTTCAAGCGCAAAATTCGGGTCATAGTTAAATAGGTGTTGTACCAAAAAACCCATCTTGAAAACGCGTGGCGTGTAGGGCTGAATACTACGCACGGCTTGCACTAAAGGATCCTGGTCGTTATTAACTTTAGCGGTATAGTCCAAACAAACCGACTCGGAGGATAATAACTCCGCCTGCAATTTCAAAATCGGTTCATCGCTACCGTCGGGAAAACGCACGTTTAAGTTGGCACCACATTCACCTTCGCCGCGGTAATTCTGGCAGAGATTCTTAACGTAATTGGCGTAACGCACGGCATTAATACACTGCGTTTGGGGAGTAGTGAGATAAAACTGCGGGGCGTACTGGGGGTCGGCATTGCGTTGAGCGGCGGTAAAAAAAGTGTCATTGGGGTCAACGCGAGACAGGTCAGCTTCAATACTAATGCCCCCTTGGTCATCGCGGAAAAGCGGAAAAGCCAGGCGCTGGATATCCAATTCAGTGTCGGTACTGACTACCGGATATTCCCAGCTTTCACAAACGTTGTCGCGGCGGTAACGGGAATCAGGACCCTGATCTTCGGCCTCACTACAATTGGGTAGAGGCATTGGCCTAGCCTGGGTACGCAAAAAAATCTGGCGCGGTGCACAAAAAACCTGCGTATTAGCGAGGTAACGCCGCCAGAGAGTGTCGGAGGCGGTAAGATCGGTGGGTACACCGCCGCCAACACCATCTTTATCAGCACGAGGATAAATCAAAACGTTGGTGGTAGGTAATTCTTTAGGACGTTGCGTGTCATATTTGGCGGTGGCTTGACAACCTTCCTTAAAAAAAGCCGAATAAAGTGGCTCTTTGGGCTGACCACTGGCGTCGGTAATACCAAAGCGCGTACCGTCATCGCGCACATCTTGCGTGTCGTTCCAACTAAACAAGATGGCCGCCTGGACTTTGCCCTCATATTTTTCCGCCAAGTCGCTGTAGAAATCTTTAACATAGCGCGCAGCCCCTTCTTTGTCGTTGGTGCCGCCGCCAGCGGCGGCATAACTCGTACCAGAATTGGCAAACTCGGTCAACCACATGGGCGCACCGGTACTGCCAGAGATGCTATCGATATAACCCTGCAAAGTATTTGAACCAGCACTAGGTTCCTTACCATAAGGGTGCGAACTGACTCCGTTGGCCTCCTGCTTGGCCGCTGCTGATAGACCGTTATAGTAACGGTTAACGTCGCCATCACCGCCCACAAAACCACCTACTAAAACCTGGGCGTTAGGATTGTTATTGTGAATGGCAGCGCCCGCTTTTTCGACTAGCTGACTCAACTGTCCTGGTTCCAAATGGGCAAAAGCCTCTCCCGTTCCATCAGGTTCATTCCAAATTTCGTAGGCCGCCACTTTACTACCATAGTGGCCAGAAATCTGTGCGGCTTTATCAGCAAAATCACGAGCATAAGCACTAAAATCTCCCTGGTTCCAGTTGCTGCTGCCGTTACCCCAATAAGTTTGGTGGTTAATGACTAGCATCACCTTAATGCCCTTAGCGACTAATTCACTAATGTAGGAATCATAAACGTTAAAACCAGCATTAATATTATTGGCTTCAATGTTGCCGGTATTAAACACAAAACGCACCCAACCCACCCCCTCCAAAGCATCGGCACTAGGTTTAGCCAAACTATTAAGCGGGTCAATATTAATACCACAAACTTTAGTTTCCGTAGTTGCGGCGTAAACCGGACCGATCTTACCGCCCGCCAACCAAACTACTGTCAATAACAGTGAGATTACCAAACCAATGATCGAAACACTTAGCCAGCGCCGCACGATGGCTCCATTTTACCAGGTAATTACATCACCTTGTCGGCTTGAAATAGGACCACTTTAACGATGTCGCATATCACCGCTCGGATTGGATCGAAGGGCACTGCGCATCATTTCACCATGGCGTATCGCCAAAACATCCGCTAATAATTCCTCCAACCCATTCATCATTCCCCAAGGAAACCACTCAAAATAGGCGGCATAAAACTCCGCCATAGAATAAAACTTTCTGTTCTCTGTTTGCGAATCAGGTTTATCTTCGCCGACATCGTGGTTCGTCGCCATAGCCCCTCCTTGGATGTGATTATTGTTTATCAATATAACAGGCTTGGCTTAAATTGGACACGCCCCGCTGGCACACTTGAGCGACTCCAAATCGATATCTTCCAGCAAATTCTCATCTTCTTCTATTTCATTGATGACTCGCACAAACTCCTGTGTAGTCATGGGCTGTTCCGGCTGATATTCGTAAGCCGTCACATCTTGTTGCGGCATCACGGAACAACACTTAACCTGACTTTGGTAGCGCCGAATCATGGTGTCGTATTCGGTAAAGGAAACTTTTTTAGGGTTGTACTTAAGCGTGTATGAAACCTGGTTGCCGGTATCCGGCAGCGGCTCGCCTTTTTCATCGATACCAGTAATCCAGTATTTTTCCAACAACATCAACCACTGGTACTGTTCGGCTGGAGTAGCTTCGCCAGCGGTAACCAACTCACCATTCATACCCAATCGGCAAATTTCCGGCTGAGTAGGAAAGCCCACCACCGTTGTTCCCGCATAACTCTTTAATTCCTTAATGGGATAGCCCTTGTTCTGATAACGCTTAACCAGCGGATCATCACTGCGGAACTGCACCCAGCGGAGATATTCCCGCATACTAGGCAAGTGAGCGCCTTCGGTTAGGGCAAATAATTTAGAAGTGGTATTGTGGGATTTTACCGCTCCGGCATAGAACCAATGGCTATCGGCCACCTCAACATCGTAAGTAGGCATTACGCCCAAAGATTCGATTCCTTCCACCTTGCCAATTACCCGCCGCCTAACCCCGTCTTGTCGATTACAACGCCACGAACGTCCTTCGGCATCCGCCGCCAACATTTTATTACTATTTTTAATTAACACTGCCAATGACTGCTTATCCGTAGCGGCACTAAGGGTGAGTAAATACATCGACTTTCGCTGTTTCTGCCAATTGGATCCCACCGTATTATGTGACATACCCAACGCCAAGCCAACCGACCAAGCAACATCCTGAACATGACGACTGAACCGATAGTCCTTTTGTGCTAGAGTGACGCTTTTATCGGCTTGGCGCACAATCGCCCCGTCAGCATCAATTAATCCCGCTATAAAAGCGATAATGTCGGACTGTGACGAACGGCGCACTGCCTGGGGAATAAGATCTATCTCTTCAGCAAAATACTTAAACACACCGTTGCGGATCAACCAGTGCCACAGCTTAACATTACCTATCTCCAGGCTGGAAGCGTCTTTGTGGGGATCAGGTTTAATTTCGCCACTGATACCAAAATATTGGCTTAGAATACGGTTAGCCTTTTCCAAGTTGGCGCGGTTGCGATCCAACCAGCGCAATCGATACTTTGCTGGAGACATTGCTCCATCACCCCAAAGATAACCTAGCAACCAAGCTAAATCTTCGCTTAAGCGGGTTGGTTGTTTAATCGGCTGGTTGTGGCCGCGCATGCGCAGTGCTTGGGTGGGCAATTTTTGCAGTTCGCTATGTTTAGTTTGGTTATAAACACCAACTTTCACTCCTAAAACGTCGCCTGCTTGCAAATTTTCAGCTGTTACCCACTGACCGACTGTCTCGGTTAGATTTTTGTGGTGGCGTTCTTTAACCCACCAGGGATGATTGCGCGTACTTTCTACCGTCAAGCCGTAGGCCAAGCGTATCTGTAGCACCTCTGCTTCGCCATTAACAAAACTACGGGTTAAGCGATTAGTCTCGTTGTTTTCTTGAATAGCGGTATAGGTTTGCTTAATCTCTCCCCATTTTTTTCCCTCTTGGTGTTCGCTAAACAATTCCTGCAGGGTAAAAATTCCTTGCGCGGTGGTGGTTAAAGAATACCAGGGTCGACAACCAGCTGGCTTAATGGTGGTATTAGTATGCGGTACGGCAACGCCTAATTTCTGGGAATATTTGATGGCTTCATCAACTACTGCCCGCTTGAACCGTGCCAAAGTTTGCCAAAAATCCAGCGATTTCTCCTCATTAATCAAGTCACGCCAACCATAGCCAAAGTAGTTCCAAGCAAACTCGTGGATACCAGTCATGCCGACCCCAATCCGGTTAGTGCGTTTAACTTCGCGGCTGTAGAGACAATCCATGGTATTTACCCGAATTAAAGCGCGCGTCGCTGCTCGGAAAGCCTCTTCGGCATCGTCCAGCGAAGGGGCAAAGTAAGGCACTACATCCGCAATTACACAGTAACCACCCAGCATGTTGAGGGAAATTTCACCACAGGGGTTGGGTATCTGGCTGTACACTTTAGCCGAAGCATTCCTAGCCAAGTGAGACAACATTTTCTCCGCCCGCTTCATGGGATGATACTTTTCACTGCTGGCATATTGGCCGTCCAGATAACCATCATAATTGGCATCATTTTGTACCAAGCGGTGTTGATTAATAAATCCTGGCTCGCCGGTGCCGTCTTCATAACCAGCCCGCAAAATAGCGGTTAAAACTTTTTGGGAATGGAGAGTGCGCTGCCGCCAAAACTTTTCATCAACCGCTACCGAATTATTGGCGCTCCACAAAAAACCGCCGCGTTTGATATTAATAAAATCAAGAATTTCCGGATCGGTCCAGATCTTAGTGGCAATGCGGGCACTACGGCGGGCGCCACCCACCAGAACACATTCGGCTAAATAGTGATCAACATAAATCGCTTGTTTCCAAGGCGACATGCCCGCCCCCTTAACCGTAGTCAACCGCTCAATAGCCTTCATTAAAGGTTTGGGCCCGGAAGCCGGCCGGTCCTGCATACCGTGAATGGGAGTCCCCTTAGCACGCACCTGCGAAAAATCTAACAGCAATAAATCATCTTTGTGTTTTTTCTCATAAGCCATTACTTCGATCATCTCCACTGCCTGAGCCCAACCCTCGCGGCTATCCGGCACCATGAACCAAACCACATTGTCACCGTATTTGTGGCGAGCGTCACGAACACTTTCGTCTACCCCCCAAATAAAATCAGGATGACTCTCGTCTATTACGCAGCGCACGTTGGGCATGGCATCCCAATCCACGACGCACAGATCGTCATCATAGGATCGACCCACACCAGAACCATTCATCAGTAAATAAAACAGAATATAGGAAGAGGAAGCAGTGGAACAATTGGTAAAAACTTCCATATTGCGTTTGGCTTGGGTCTCATCACCATGTTGAAGGTGTCGTCCGGACATTAACAACGAGGCGTTGGCAATGTGTTTTTTTAGTACTTCATATTCAACCCGACGGTGACTGCGCTGTTTAGCGGGAATTAGACTGACATTGCCCCGCGCCACCCGGTCAGCCACATCCCCCCACGTCTCAACGGATCCATCTTTTTTGGTACGTAGAATGGTGCGCCGCGCTACGGCCTCACCCATACCCCGATCCAAGCGACGAACCAGGAAACGCATCTTTTTCTTCACGGCTCCTCCTGATTAGGTTTTGGTTCACGCTGCAACTTATCAATTTCGGCAGCAAAATCCTCCAGCGACTGGAAATCTTTATATACCGAAGCAAAAAGCAAAAAGGCTACTCTGTCTAATTTCTTCAGGCGATTCATTACCATATTGCCAATTTCCCAACTTTTGATGGTGGTTGAGGTTCGCAGGCGCAGGCGTTTTTCGACATCGTTCATTAATTCGTCAATATCGGCCATGGAAACCGGCCGTTTCCAGGTAGCTTTAACTATTCCTTTGCGCAGTTTCTCGCGATCAAAAGGTTCCGTAACACCATCTTTTTTAACGACCGTTAAGTCGACGCCTTCAATGCGTTCGTAGGTGGTAAAGCGTTTGCCACAGGCATCACAAACGCGGCGACGGCGAATGGCAGCATTGTCCTCCGCCAAACGGCTCTCCAAAACGGAAGTATCGGGATGTTGGCAATACGGACAGTGCATAGATTGTATTCAATTGGCGCGATTTTAAGGCCGTACCAACCTTTGTTACTTTTTAACCCTAAACACTAGATGTAGTGGAAGGTCCTCTAGTAAAGCACTATAGACAGTGCTTGTAAACGGGCAATTGAGTTGAGGGAGGATCTTAAATACGTGCTAATAAACCATCAACTTTAGCACGCAACATATCGTTATCAGCTTGCCCGGCGTATCGACGTAGTGATTCAGTTAGTTGATCGGTAGCCAACGCCACGGCGGCTTCCCGCCCCTGACAAAGTTCGGTATTGCTGGTACAAAGCTGTTTCAGCTGATCAAGATAACCATAAGCTTTGAAATAGGTGGTAATTGCCAACTCGCTTTTGCCAGCCTGCCAGGCCATTTCGGCCGACTCACGACGATCCGCAATTCTGGTCAAGTAAACTGTGACTTTTTCCGGATCGCTCAACCATAGTTGTTGCGCCCGCTCCCAACCGCGCGCCGCAGTATACGGTAAAGAACCAGGCATGTCGGCATTAATTAAGTCTGTGCTCAAACCAATTGTTGTTTCTGGACCAGCCGCATAAATTTCCTGTACGTTGGAAGTCCGCAGCGAAAGGGCAGCGACAACCAGACCAATCAAAAGCATGATCGAACTACTAAGAAACTGATTGACGGTTTTTTTTGACATTTAATTTTTGGCGTAAATTTCGATTACTAAACCCCAAAACAAATGGGATAACACTAGGGCGTACATATTTTTGGTTCGAGCGTACAGTATATACTGCCCAGCGGCAAACAGAGCCAATACCCCCATCTGCACTAAGAAAAAAGGAGAATATCCAGCCACAATTAAGCGCAGCGGGGCGTGAAAAAGCAAAAACAACCCAATCACTAAAATTCCTAAAACAGTATCCGAAAACCAGGCCGCAATACTGCGCACAAACTGAACCGGTAAACCAAAAAAGAAAAGCGATTCCCACCAAGCGGTTAATAGCGCCAGAAAGGCTAACCACCAAAACTCGGCCGTGGCAAAAAGCGGTGCCATTGCTACCTGCCGGCCAGAAGAAACTTCGGTGAGAATACCCATGAAGCCATAAAGTCCACCCGCTGCCAAACCCAAATACAAGCCGGGCAGCAGACGGCGCGGCTGCAAACCAATCTCGCTAGCCACAAACGGCGATCGGGCGGCAAACCAAAACACTGGCAAACCAAATACAATCGCTTTAGCCACTCCCTCGTCAAACCAAACTGGCATGCGCACTGCAGCCCGGTAAGCCACCCAAATTACCAACAAACTCATTTCTAAAAAGAAAAAGGAGTAAAGTTTCTGAAAAACTTCCTGGTAACGGAAGGGTGTTAACCGATCGGTAGTACGGTGAAAAGACTTATGCTCATCGGCCTCGCCGATGGCCTGAACTTTGCGGAGGCGCAGCGACTTAGCAGTAAGCCGATCACTGTGTTTCTGCCTGAGGGCAGCTAATTTCTGGTTAGCGGTCGGTTTCTTGGCGGGACTCATAAAGGGCGCGTAGTACGGTATTAAGTGTGTCGGCCTTGTTGGTCGAGTAAGTGTCGATTACCATATCGTACAACTCTGGCCGCCAAAAGTCGATTTTATCGTCAGCCTTAGCCTTCCCCGCCGCTACCACCCATTCCTGCCATTCTGGTGTATACATCCTGATCCACTTTTGAGTATTACTTTCCGTCCGTTCTTGAATATGCCGCTTGGCTTCGACTACGGAAACATTATCACGGTTAACAATCCGGTCAATCCGCACCGAATCATCGGAACAAATTAGCAAAACTTTTAAGATACCAGTAATACCTTGAGCCATAAAACCGGACAACCAAGATTCCAGGATCCAGCCTTCTCCCGAATCTAAGCGGTTGCGCATTCCAAAATCCACTTCACGATCAAAGTCCTCGCCGTAGGCCGTCGCTAAGTGATGTAGACCCGATTGGGGATCAATTAAGCCCTTTTCAATCGCATAGGCACGCATAAATTCACCGCCGGAAAAACCAGTCCAACCTTCAAATTTAAGCTGTTCTTTTAGTTTGCGCAGCAGTGTGGTGGAACCACAGCCAGGAAGACCGGAAATAGTGATGTTGGTATATGCCATGCACTCCCCTAATTTTTAAGGTTTTCTCTCTTATCCAAAGAACGGGACGTGCTGGTCATTGTACCACAGCCTTAGTTAGGTTGGGGTGGCCAGCAATGGCCGTATCCATTACTTTCAGCACTTTTTCAACCAGAACGTCGGCTTCCGACGCCGTTAACGAGTAGCGCTCGTCGGGGAAAAAGTGAAAAAGATGATTGCGGGCTTCCAGCCAAATTTGCCACATGGATCGTGCCGTCTCGACGCCGCAATAGCGTTCTACGTTGTCGTATAACCAAAGCTCATCCCGCAAGTGTTGGGGTAGGTCGGGATTAAAGCTGCGGCCAATCCGGAAGTGGGTGGCCCGATACACGTCTTTGGACACAATATCGGCACGGTAGAAAAACAGCTTCAAAAATCCCTCGTAAGCTTTACCCAACGGAAAAACCATAAAAGCGTAGTCCGAAATTACCAAATCTGGTCCCATTTTTTGGTAGCAGGAACGTAAAGTGAGGGTGTCTTTCACCAAATCAGCCAGTTCGTCAGGTAAAAAATTACGCACCTCTGCTGAGACGTGCTCGGTATACAGTGAATCGGGATTAAGGTTGGTCATATTCCACAGTATAATCACGTTGTGACCCAAATTGCCAAATATATTCGTTACAAACGTCGCTGGTTTGACAAACAAAAACCGATCGTACGAGTTATTTTGGCAATCGGCGCAGGTGTGGTGGGTGTTTTTTTGCTGGCAACACTCATTTTCTTAGGTGATTTGCCCTCACCAACCCGATTGAGTTCGGCTGATAATCTGGCAGTTAGTACCAAGATTATGGATCGCAACGGCCGACTGCTTTATGAGATTTTTGCCGACGAAAACCGTACCCCCATTGATTTGGACGATTTGCCTCCTTACGTTGCCCAAGCCAGCATTTCCATTGAAGATAAAAATTTTTACCATCACTTTGGCCTCGACTTCACCGGCATTATTCGGGCGGGAATCAACACCTTGCTTAAAAAACAACTGCAAGGCGGCTCAACTTTAACTCAGCAATTGGTAAAAGTGTCGCTGCTTACTCGCGAACGAACCATCGAACGCAAGGTCAAAGAGGCTATTCTCACTTTGGCTACTGAAGTGTTGTACTCCAAAAAACAAATTTTAGAGATGTATCTCAACCACATCCCGTACGGCGGCACGGCTTGGGGAATTGAAACGGCGGCGCAAACTTTCTTTAATAAATCAGCACGCGATTTATCCCTGCCGGAGGCTGCTTTTTTGGCGGGATTACCTCAGTCGCCTACCCGCTATTCCCCCTTTGGCAATACGCCCGAGCTTGGTAAAGAGAGACAAAAGGAAGTCCTGCGGCGGATGACGGAAGATAAATACATCACCGCGGAAGATGCCGCTAAAGCCGAAGAAACCCCCCTTCAATTTGCGGAAAAGAAGTTCACTATCCACGCCCCACACTTTGTGTTTTACGTCCGCGACCAATTAACTGACGAATATGGCCAGGCTTTAGTGGAGCGCGGCGGCTTGCGGGTCACCACCACCCTAGACCTCAATCTTCAAGAAACTATTCAGGCTTCTTTGTCGGCCGAAATCGACGATTTAACTAAGCTGCGGGTTGGTAATGGGGCTGCCCTCGTCACCAAACCCAAAACTGGCGAAATCATGGCTATGGTGGGCTCACGCGACTACTTTGATGCCACTCATGAGGGACAAATCAACATGACCGTGCGCGCCCGTCAACCAGGCTCGTCACTGAAGCCGCTGGATGTGGCCACGGCTTTGCAGTTGCGGCGCTTAAGTATGGGCACAGTTGTGTTGGACGTACCCACTTGTATTGAAAATCCCGGTCAAAAGGCTTACTGCCCCCAAAACTATGACGGCAGTTATCATGGTCCGGTCACTCCACGCCAGGCGCTAGCCAACTCCTACAACGTTCCGGCGGTAAAAGTTTTGGGCCTAAATGGGCTCACTAATTTTATGGCCACAACTTCGGCAATGGGCATCACTACGCTTAATAACCCACAGCGTTTTGGCCCTTCTCTGGCTCTAGGTTCCGGCGAAGTGCCCATGACGGAAATGGCCACCGCTTTTGGTGTTTTGGCTAATCAGGGAGTTAAAGTGCCGCTCATTTCTATTTTAAAAATCGAAAATTACCAAGGCAAAGTCCTTTATGAAACTCAGCCGGAACAACGCACTGAGGAGGTAGATAAAAAACACTTTTTGGCGGCGACCACACCCGCTAATCAGCGGCCTATACCAGACCTAGTTGTTTCAGCCAATCCAGCTGATATCTACCGTGTCCTCGATCGCGAAGTGGCCTATTTAGTAAATGATATCCTCAGCGACAACCAGGCGCGTTCGGCGGCCTTCGGTAGTAATTCCGCTCTTTACGTTCGCGGTAAAAAAGTAGCCGCCAAAACCGGCACCACTAACGATTTGCGTGACAACTGGACGATCGGTTTTACGCCAGAATATCTCACAGCGGTTTGGGTGGGTAATACTAATAACACCGCCATGAATCAGTATCTGGTTTCTGGTGTAACGGGGGCGGCGCCAATTTGGAATGACATCATGCGTTTCCTTCTACGCGACCAAGCCGAAGTTAGTTGGCCAGAAGCTCCGCCCGCCATTACTAAAGCCAGTTTCTGCAAACGTTCCGGTGATTTACCTAACGAGGCCACGCCAGCCGACAAGCAGTGCGAAATGGCCAGCGAGATCTTTTGGAAAGGTACCGAACCGCAGTCTCAAGAAAATGTTTGGCGTGGTACCTGGGTAGCGGGACAAACTGGGCTACCGCCACAGAAAGACGATCCTACTGACCAACTAAAGTTTGAGGAACACACCCTGCTTACTGACCCCTTCACCCGCGACTACTGCCTAGATTGCACTCGTCAACTAGTGGATGGCGTTGATAAAGACGGCAATCCTACCAAGACGTCAGTTAAGGAAAGTTACTTTGTAACAGCGGAACGCTGGTATGAGTTGGCGCAAGGATTTACGTTTTGGCGGGAATAGGTTTTTCCAATCCAAACCCGCCGCCGCCCTCACTTATTTGAGGCTGTAAAAAAACGCAGGATGTTTGAGATTTATTTTCGTTGTAACAGTTGTAACAGTTCGTTAACTTGCCTCGTAAGCTCAGCTAGATGTGCCTCGTCTTTTGACGAGTTTAACGCTTCTAAATATTGAACCAAGGTTGGTTTTTGATATTCCCACCCCTCCCCATATTCACCATTTTCAATTCGTTGCAGTATTTTTTTTACAGCCCTTATTTTGGTAGCTTTAGTGCTAGTAGGGGTTACTGCTTCATCTTGGCGATCGTCGTCGTCGAGGGGACTTAATGTTTTTCCTTCCGAATCGGAAAGACCACCTCTCCCGCTAATTATAATAGGTTCCGAACCCTCACTATCCCCTTCCTGCCCAGGACTCCTCATCCCACCGCGCACACCCGAACCCACTGCCATAAAACTCCTTTATTTTATACATTTTGGTCGATACTAAATCTTCCAGATTTCTTTAGTTTTCTATTGTCTTCTCTTTTCTTTCTTATCTCAGTTATTTTTGCCAACTTAGATTCGATCGCCTCAATAAAGTATTTATTTTGTCTTATGTGGTTAACCCAAGTATTAACAGCAACATCGCCCTCGAACATGAGTGCTCTTTCAGCAAACCCACCTGTAGAGAAAGTTGATTCTATTATCTTCTGGAAAATCGGTTGCAACAAGTACAGTAACGTTGCCTCGTCCAACAAGCGACCATCATCCGGCTCACCTCCCAAACGATCTTGCATTGCTTGATAAAAATTATTCAGTTCCGAAGGAGCGGCTCCGAACGCTACACTAGGAACTACACGTTCATCAACTCTAAAATTATCTACCGAATGCAATAGTCTTCTCGCTACTTCTTTGCTTATCTCGCCGTGCCGAGTGGTAGCCTCAAATCCGGTATTACCATCCTGAGTACTTGCTCCCGCCATACGCAATATAACCCCTTCCTCTTTAAATCTCTACTTTGTATATCACACTCCCCGCCACCAGGTAAAGCGCTTTTTCGTCTTCACTTAGGAATACGTCCGTTACCGCACCGATCTGTTCCGACTCAATCTGTGATTGGTACTCCCCATTTTTATTAAGCACCACCAATCTTTTTTGCGCTGGTTCCACCACCACTAGACGCTCACCGTCTTCGGTAGTGGCCAACCACAAAGTCGAAGTAAACGGCTTCACTAAACCAGAGACACTAAAGTTCTGCCGTTCGCCATGTACCAGCTCAAAAATGTTGCCGTCATTAGTTCCCAACCAAATCGAACCATTAATACTCAGCGAAGTTACTGTGGCAAAATCGATGCCACGGGCGGAACGAATCCAAGCGGAAGGTGAAGCTTCCTCGCCGGTACCAACTCGCCAAATTTGTTGCCCACCTCGATCCAAAACGTAGAGCGAATCACCAAAGCGATCAATTAATAAAGGTTCGTCTAAATCGGTTAACTTAGTTAGAATCGTTGTGCTGGCAGCATTAGGGCGTGAAGAACTAATCGAATCGGCCTGCAAAATATAGGCCTCGCTATTGAGTAAAACTAAATCCCGCGCTGCGGTTAACCCTTCCCGGGAATAGCTTTCGTTTTGTTTGGTATCGAGGTTGAGCCCAACCAATAAATTATCGCTGTTATCCAAAAAAACGGCGCGGTTCTTTTCCCGCGAAGCCTTGCTTGCCAAAAAGTTGGCACTGATTAGGCGAAAGTCATAATAAACCGGTAAGTTAATCAGCTCTTTTTCGCCGGATATCTCCTGATTTTTGGTCTCCACTAGGGCTATTAATTCCTGCAGCCGCCGCTGGTTGGCGCCATAGACCACTCGCGTTGCGGTTAGACGTTCTTGCAGCGACTGCACTTCTACCCGCTGCTCGCCGATTTTTTCCGGTGGCAGGGCCAGTATTTCCGTTACCATTGTTTCCAGCGGTTGTATTACGGTACTGCGTTCGCGCGCCACACTGGTGCCACGGTAGACTGTCATGGCTAAAATCAATAAAAATACGACAGCCAAAACTACCCCCAACTTCAGCCAGGTCCGACGGCTACTCATTAACCCGCGCCAAGAGTCAAGAAGATTGGTTCGTTGGAGAGTGTTCTTGATGCGGCTACTCTGCTCGTCCCGTGAGGCCATAATTCCAGACGCAATTTTTTGTGGGGAAATTAAATGATGCGGCGCTGCGGTGAGGGGCGCCGGTATAACCTCCTCAGCGGACGAAGTAGCGGCCAATTCCGCCTTTGGGTGGGACGGGGTTGGTAATGAAGGAGTCTGGCTATCGCCAACCGTACCATTGGTAATCTTCAAACTCAGCACCGCAATTTCTCCTGAAGCTGGATGCATTTGTACCCGAGCAAACCAACTGGCGGCTAAATCGTCTGGTTCATTTTGGGTATAGCTGTCCAAATTGAGGTTTAGTTCGCGAGCGCGGGCGGTGGCCAGCAGAAAAATATCATCGGCCCGGATTTCTCCCTCCAGCACTACTTTTTCTTGAGAGCCGTCAGCCAACCACCGCCCGCGCCCCTCGCGTATTAATCCAGCTAGTCCAAAGCCATAACAGAAAAGCGACGTTCGGGCTTCTTCCTTAAGTAAAACCGCCAGTGAAACAGCGGTAGAGGGCGATAGCTCTCGATTAAATTTTTCCAATAATTCATACAGATGTTGAGCGTCGGGCTGGAGCAGGTTCTCAATTAAACGCACCAACTTGCGACCGTCGTGCGGCGCTTGTTCGTCACCAGAAAAACCACCCGCAATAAAAATTTCCCGGCCCTCAACGCGTACGGTTGCGGTGGTTGACCAGGCGGTTTTAGAAGGAATCCCCACTACTGAAGCAGTTTGTGCGCGCATCTTAAACTCTATAATAACAATTTTTACGCTAGAGCGCGAAAAGAGCTGTTAAAGCAGTAATTAAAACTAGGCCGAAAAACAGCCAGCTGGTTATCATTAAAATACCGTCTAGCGGTGTTTCAATGGTTTGACGCATTAATCTAACCTGACGAATTACCACCAAAGCAAAGATGGTCATCAGGAAAAAGAACAACACAAAAAAGGTTTTAATCCCGCCCCAAAGAATCGCCTCCCCCCAGCCGGGTGGCGGAAACTGGGTAAAAGATGGAACCAGAACTGCCTGAAACATATGGCTAGATTGCCCTTCCTTCAATTTTTTCCTGCTCTTCCTCAATTATTAATTCGTTCAAAAATTTTGTCACTTTAGCCGGATGCGGTACATTCCCCAACTCAAACTCCCGCTTTTCGGCAGCGGTTTGAACCGAAATAGAGCCGTAATCAAAAATCGCTCCCAAAACACCGGTGGTGGTCGCCGTCACATCTTCAATTTTGTCTAGTTTAGCTTCAGAAATAGCTCGATAGATCAGCGAATAAAAATCTACGTCGATTAGTCGCTCGTCGGTAATGATGTAAAGGTTATAGTACCAACTCAAAAAACTTTCGCTAACGTAGGCGGTTAATAAAAATAGCCACCCCAGGTTGAGGAAAAACCAGTGTCTTGGTGTTAAAAAGTTAAAAAAAGGAAACAATGGTACCAACACCAAAGGTGCCAATAACAAAATTATGGCAACTAGTATCCAGCGCAGATTAACCACTGGGTGCTGGCGCAAAACCATTAAAATGGTTTCTTGCTCCTGCTGGGTTTCAAACTTTACATTTTGGGGCAATGGGGCATAAGCAGCCAAGCGACCAGGTTCGCCGTGAGTGCCGCGCAAAACTTCACTATAATCACGAGGCTGACGGCGGTGCTGTTTAGTTCTCTCTTCTCTGGCGGGCATAGTAGTAACTTGGTGGGATTGAGCAGCAGCCTGCTGTTTTAGTTCGGTCAATTGTTCTTCTAGTCGGCGCGTCTGGCGACGTTTCTTCTCCGCCTGAGCATCGAACAACGTAGGTGACATGGCTTATTGTACCATCGCTTAACCAAGTAGCGTCATTTGCACACCCCCGGCTCGACTAGGTGTAAAAGAGAAGTCTACCGGCGTTTCGATTTTTCGGTTCCATTTGTTGATATAACGCACTTTTCCCTGATTTCGGCCATAATCATAAATATCCCGGGTAATGGCCACATCGTGCAAACAATACTGGGCTAATTCGCGAAATTGTTTCTGGCGGTAATAACGAATTGCATCCAAACCATTGCCGGTTTTGCCGACACCGAGAGTTTCTTGAGCGATTGCATCCAAACTAATGCGGTGTCCCGCCGCTTCTTTAAAACGCAGCATTAAATCCAAAGTAGGCCAAACACTAGGATCGCCAGAATAGTAGGGGCGCAGGGTTTCGACATCAAAACCGTCAATATTAAAGCCAATAATCACGTCGGCCGTTTCCAAAAGCGGCCAAAGATCGGCTAGGTCCTTTTCAAAAAAACCTCTAAACTCCCCCTGGCCAACAAAGCCTTCGCGCCAACAAGCTCCTACAAAACTGACCCCTAACTGTTGTGGTAGGTAGCCGCCCACTTCTTCAAAAGATTTTTTGGTTTCTACGTCAATAATTACCTGTCTCATGACAAGACAACCTACCGCTTTATCATCCTGAGAGCAAGACGAAAACAAGGCGAAGTTGATCTATTTTTATATAGTTTTCTGGAATACTGCCGGAATACTGCAATAATAACTAGCCTGGTATAATGCCGTTGTCATGGAAGATTTTGCCACCGCCTACCATCCAGAAGAACACGAAGCGCGCATCTATCAGCAATGGGAGAAAAGCGGCGCTTTTAAGCCTACCAAGAGTGCCAAGGAGCCCTTTTCTATTCTCATGCCCCCGCCAAACGCCAACGCTTCTCTGCACGCCGGTCACGCCATGTACACTATCCAAGATATTCTAGTGCGCTGGAAACGAATGCAGGGTCACCCCACCGTCTGGTTTCCCGGCACCGATCATGCTGGCTACGAAACTCAGTTTGTTTACGAAAAAGAACTAAAGAAAAAGGGTCAATCGCGTTTTCAGTTTGACCGGGAGACGCTTTACCAAAATATTAGCGATTTTGTCCGTCAAAACTCAGGTTTAATTGTGGATCAAATGCGGGCTTTGGGTTTTTCCGCCGATTGGGAACGCCTCACCTTTACCCTCGACGCCAAAGTACTCAAAATTGTTTATGATACGTTTACTAAACTATTAAAAGATGGCTTGATTTACCGGGATAATTACTTAGTAAACTACTGCCCTAAATGCGGCACTACTTTTGCCGATTTAGAAATTGCCCACGAAGAACGCCAATCGCCGCTTTACTATGTTCGTTATCACTTTGCTGACGGCGAGCCGCGGGTAATTAATAACCAAACATTATCCTATCTGGTGGTCGCCACTGTTCGTCCCGAGACTATTTTTGCCGATACGGCTATCGCTTTACATCCGGATGATCCGCGTGCCAACACTTTGCAAGGTGATTTGGTATTAAATCCGCTTACCCATCAATCTATTCCTATTATCATCGACGACTATGTTGATCCTCAATTTGGTACCGGCGCACTTAAAGTAACCCCAGCTCACGATCCCAACGACTGGCAGATTGGTCAAAAACATCATCTGGCCACTATTGCTACCATTAACACCCTCGGGAAAATCGATCTCGATTGGCTGCAGCCAGACTCCGAACCGTTATTGGCCCGATCTCAACAGTTAAAGGAACAATTCCAGGGGGTGGGTGTCGTGCTGGCGCGGGCTAAAGTCGAACAATTACTCCGAGTCGAGGGATCTCTGGACAAAATTGACCAAAATTATCTTAACCAAGTAGCGGTTTGTTATAAGGGCAAACATCCTATTGAACCCCTCCCCTACCCAAACTGGTATCTCCAAATGGATGAATTGGCTAAATTGGGTTTGCAAGCAGTACGCTCTGGCGAAACACAAATTATCCCCGCCCGCTTCCAGAAAAATTATCAACAATGGCTGAGTAACATCCGCAACTGGCCGATCTCGCGTCAAATCGTCTGGGGTATTCGCCTGCCAGTTTGGTATGAGGCGGCGGTTAATCCCGATATTTTTGTTTCTTTTCTTGACCATAACCAAGAGCGTCATAATTTGGTTCTAGCTGAAGCGCAAGAACAAGGTTTTAGCCTGGCCGAAATTAAAAAGGGATTGCAATCTCTCATTGCTCCTATTACCGCCAAATACGTAGTATCAGTCGAATCCCCTGGGGAAAATTTCCTTCCAGAAACCGATACTTTTGACACCTGGTTCAGTTCTGGCCAGTGGCCACTAGTAGTGCTGGGCTATCCCGACGGTCCCGACTGGCAAAAGTTTTATCCTACTTCGGTTTTAGACTCGATGTGGGATATTCTTTTCTTCTGGATTGCTCGCATGATTATGTTGGGCAAATATCTCACTCATGACAGTGCTCACCCGGAGGGAATCTCGCCTTTTCATTCGGTTTATTTGCACGCCATGGTTACCGATGCTAAGGGAGCCAAGATGAGTAAGTCCAAAGGCAACGTAGTTAACCCCCTCGATATCGTTGCTAAGTATGGGGCTGACGCTCTACGTATTTCGCTGGTAGCTGGCGCTGCGCCAGGCAATCCGATTGCTCTTAGCGAGGCTAAGGTAAAAGGCTACCGTAATTTTGGTAACAAAATTTGGAATATTGGTCGTTTCATCTGGTTACAAGAGCGGGAATTAGGTATCAACCCTAATGTTGAGATCAACTTGGCTGAAATTTCCACTGATGATCAAAAAATCTTGACCCTTATTAACCAGTTAACTAAACAAACCACCAAACATTTAGAAAAATTCCGTTTTAGTGATGCCGCGCTTGGTTTATATGATTTCATTTGGAATGAATTTGCCAATACATATCTGGAAAACAACAAACAACGCCAGGATAGAATCATCTATTTAGGTGTAGTGCGAAAAGTCTATCAAACTTGTTTAATTCTGCTCCATCCTTTCATGCCGTTTGTAACAGAAGCGGTTTGGCAAAAAATTAATCCTGAGCAGAACCCATTGATTACTACGGCTTGGCCAGAATAATTAGCGCATTTCCACAGCAAAAAATTGGTGAGTGAGATGGTTGGTAGCAAACTTTAAGGTATGTCCTTCTATCTCCGGTTCTGGGGCCACGGTTACTATTTCTCTGTTTTCGGCAGTGATTCGAGTCAGCAGCGAGTCGGCGCCCGAACCAGGCTGTTTTTGTTCGAATAAGGCATAAACTGTGGGCTTAGGACCAGGAATTGGTACATGATAAGCCATTTTAATAACATAGGTCGTTTTAATTGGTACCTGCACTAGAAAACCAAAAGAGGTCTTGTTGTTTTCTTCCTTAACCACTACGCCGCGCAAATCGATGGGCGTATCGTTGATGGTCAAAGCGTCAAGTTGCGCTCCCCGAGTAACTAATAAGCGTAAGTAGCTTTTATAAGCACCCTCTGGCCAGGCATTTGAATCAGCTGTATTTTCTAAGGTAATAGTACGTTCATGAGCCACGGTCGACTCATTAATTTTGGCTTCATGTTGGACGGTTCGCTTAATAAATTGGTTGGCCTTATTAACCCCAACGTTAGCTTCTACCTGCATTACTGTATCTACAAAACAGACTTTGCCGCTGAAAAGATAAGGGCATTCCGGCGTTCGCACTGAACCATCCCATCCTAAATTATGTAAGGCCTCCTCAGCCTGCGGCAGACTGGCTAGTAATTCCGATTCCTCGGCTGATTGTAATAAAGACTTCAAAATTAACATTTTATTAGTATCGTCACGCGTTAAACGATCATAGAGAGCGCTGGCTACGGCGCTTAAAAAATCACTTTTTTGAGTTGATCCTGGGAAAAAATTTAGTTCGGCATGTTGCTGCGCCCGCTCGTACAAATTATCTTGAGTAATAACCTCGTTATCGTAATCGACTAATTTAACCGGCCCAGTAACGGCTAATAATTTCTTTATTACCTCCAGATTAATCGCGATTACCCCATCCGGGTTGATGCTAATTTCTTTATTAAGAAACCAACTCGCCTGTTTGGCCACAGTGGGAAAATCCGGGCTCCAGTTTACGTCGCGGAGAAACCACTGTGCCTCGCCTAAAAACTGGGTAATCTCTGGTGGTGGCGCTACATAACCGTTTAATTGGCCATCCGCTTCATAAACATCTTCCACCCGGAAATCAATAAATTTGCCATTTTCAACCGTAATAATAGCCAGTGAACCAATAAAGCCGCCGGTTGGCCGCAACTCGGCGTTATTTTGTAGTAGAACCAAATACTGCTTCTTCTGACCGTTTTCACCTAGAATCTCGGGTAAAACATAACTTAATTGTTGAGCCGAAAGAAAGTATTTACGCAGGCGTGGCACTCGGCTGTTTAGATTATTTTTTAGTTGGTCAATAATGGCTAGATGATAGGGATTACCCAACAACTGTGTTTTGGCCTGTAGCGACGATAACTCGGTAAATAATATTTCTAAATCGCCAGAAACCTGGGAAAAGGTTTGAGTACTCTTCCCTTCTTCCTGCCCCATGAATTGTTTATAACCGCGTTCAAGAACGCCATAACTATCTAGACCAGTTTGAATGACGTGTAAACCTGAATCGGATATTTCCAACAGTTGATCAACATGCTTGGTTTTGTCCTTCCCCTGCAATAGCTTAAAAACTGGCCTCATTTGCTGATAAACAGCGGCATAACGTTTTCTTTTTTGGGTCAAAACGGTTAGTCTTTCCCGAGCCGAAATCAAACGGCTGTCTTGTAGATCTAAAAGCAGGTCTTTAACCTGCCCTTCCGTTGAACCAATATCTGCCCGAACATAAGCGGCTCCGACGGTTAAAAGTCCGAAAATTAGCACTATTACCGTAGCAATTATTAAGAAACCTCTCCTTCGATTATTTCGCGACTTACCCAAAAAAGGGTGTTTGGTATTATCCGTAGACTGGCTAGAACTTGAGGTCATTGTAGAAAAAGATTGACTGTCTACTCCGTTGCGGCGATACATTTTTTCAATACGGCTTACTTGACTAGGATTGGCTAGATGACGGCGAAAAACATCCTCTCTAGCCAATTGAGGCTGACCCACCTTAGAATGGCGTGGCTTGTTAATCGTAATTGATTCCGGATGTAATACTTCTTCGCGAAAAAGTTGTTCCACCTCCGCCTGACGGCGTTGTTCTTCCCAATCTGGATCAACTGGCTGATTGATCTGCGGAGCGCGCGTTAGCTCTGGCACGATTACCGGCTTAGGTGGTTCTTCCTCAGTAGCAATAACTTGTACAACGTAATGGCGGCGCATACCACGTATAGTGTAAACAAAAAAATCCCACCCTCAACCACAGAACCCTAAAAGTTCACGTTGTATTCATTGAATAGGACGATTGGTTCTTGCCTGCTTATCCTTGGGCGGCATCCAATTTTTGATTAACAATTGCATCCGCCTCGGCGTTTTGAGCCCGAGGAACATACTGAATAACATAGGGTTTATTAATCTGTTGTAACTTCTCTCTAATCTGCGTCACAAACTTCTGCAGGCGGGCTTCTTTGATTTTCCAGTGACCTGTTACTTGCTCCACCACTAAATTAGAATCTAAATAAAAAGTAAGATTAGTGACTTCAATCAGTCTCTCCCAGGTAAGTAACCATTGCAGAACCGCTAGTAAACCAGTATATTCGGCCTCGTTATTAGTGGCTAGCCCAAGAAACTTACCGTCTTCCTGTAATACCTCTCCCCGCTCATCGCGTACTAAAAAACCATAGGCGGCTAGACCAGGATTACCGCGACTGCCGCCGTCGGTATTAATTACTAAACGCATAATTACTCTTTAACCTCAGTCTCATAACTCTCAGGATACACCACTAAATGACGCTCTTCCCCCTCCCCTTCTGAGCGGGTAAAGACACCGTTATATTCGGATAATTCCTGATGAATTACCCGTCGTTGGTGAGCTAATAAATAGCGAGGCAGATGTTGAGGTTGCTGAGTGCTTACCGCTTTTTCTGCCGCCTGGAAACCAATTTCTCGTGCCGCTTCTTCTTTTTTGTCCTTGTAATCATTAACATTGACTACTACTTTTTTGTCACCTAAATATTCACTAAAACTAAGAAAGATAATCTGCCGTAGAGAATGAATGGTTTCACCGCGCGCACCAATCATTTTACCGGCATCTTCCTCTGGTACCGATAAATCAATAAAACAATACTCTTCGTTTTCTTCAATACTTACTTTTACTTCTTCTACTCCTAGATAACCTAGAAGCTGATCAAGATATTCAGCGATCGTCATATTTATTTCCTTTTTTTGTTTGTTTTTTTAAGTTTGCCTTTATTTTTAATTATCTTCTTAGGCTTCTTAAGTTTAGGCTTGTTTTTATTTTCAACTAAAGCCAGAGCCTCGGCTAAGTTAGTAATATTAGCCACGGGCGGTGTCTTTTTCTTAATTAAGCCAAATTTAACTAAGTACTCTTCCAGTCCCCCTAAACCGCTGAAAAAATATTGTTGAATAATACCAAAAACTGTGGTGGCCACCCAATACAAAGCTAAACCGGCAGGAAAACCGGCGGCAAATAAGCCAGTCATTACTGGCATCATAAAGACCATTTGTTTTTGGACAGCGGCGGCGGCATCCTGATTTTGAGTTTCTTTTTGATTGGCTTGGTGTACTTTCTCTGCTTTAGCCTGTTCGGGTACTAAATCATGGCTCTCAAGACCGGGAAGAATCATTAACGACTGCAGTAGCGAAAAACCAGCTGCTAAGATTGGCAAAATAAGAGTGTTATCTCGTTGAGTTAGATTAATTCCCAGGAAAATAGCCCCTCCTTGAGCTATTAATTCCTGATTCTCCAAAAAACGCTGTAGAACTTGATAAACCGCCAACAGTGGCACTAATTGAATCAGAGCTGGTAATAAACCGGCTAAGGGATTGATCTTGTGCTCGCGGTATAGTTCCACTTGAGCTAGACGCAACTGATCATTATTTTTACCATGTTTTTTCTCCAACTCTTTTAACTTGGGTTGAATAAGCTGCATCTTTTTCTGAGTGCGTAAACTAGCAATCGACAGCGGTAAGAGTAGAAAACGAAGTACTAAAGTCAAAAGTAAAATAGCCAGACCAAAACTGTTAGTCTGTGAATAGAAAAAAACAATTAAACCCATTAAGGGGGTAATCAAAAAATTAAGCATATTTCTGTTCCTTCCGTGTTGAGTGGGGGGGGTAGGGGGTGGGCGTAGGGCGGCCCCTAGCACAACGGCGATTGTATCACGCGTTTTTTATCTGCTGTAAAGCTTCAGATAACTCCTGACGATAATCAGCATAGGTTTGTCTTTTCCCGTGGGGGATAATTACTAGCCCTGTAGATTGGGCAAAAAGCTGAGGGTTTTGCTGCCATAGTTCCGTTATCACTGCACGGAGTATTCGTCTTATTTTAGCGCGTTCCACTGCCTCACCGGCTCTTTTTTTAACCACCACCGCCGCTTGTAAATTAGTTAGTTCAGCAATATTCATAAAATAAACAATCAAATGTTTAGTGCGCACTATCTGTGCTTGCTGAAAAAAATCTGGGTAGCCGCGTAAATTAAACCTAATCTGAATTGGTAACATAACTAAAAATATTGTAGTTAAAAAGAACTAAACTGTCAGGCGATGACGACCACGTAGACGGCGGCGATGCAAAACTAAACGGCCAGTTTGAGTGAACATTCTTGCCAAAAAACCGTGTTTGCGGGCACGTTTCGCTTTTTTAGGTTGCCAAGTTCGTTTCATAAGAAGGTGGATTATAACATATTTCTTCTCAAGATCACTCTTGCAATTTGAAAGGCATTATTAGATAGAGGAGACGCTCATCTTCTGGTATGCGAAAAATAATTGGTCGTAGCGGTTCATTACCCTGAATTTGAACTTCTAAAGAATCAACTGTTCCTAGAAAATCGAGCAGATACTTACCATTCACGGCAAAACGAACTGGTTCTCCTTCATTTTTTAAGAGGGGAAGACGCGATTTAGTCCGACCGGAATTGCTAGATTGAGAGGAAACTAGTAGTTCCTGATTATCAACTTCTAAAATAACGATTCCGGAGAATTCTTTGGCAAAAATCATCGCCTGTTTAACCGCTAAAATTAAGGCTTCTCGTTCGATCTGAAGAGAAAAGCTACAAACCTCGGGAATAATTGTGCGATAGTCTGGATAATCGCCGATTATAGTATTAACTTCCAACCAGCCATTGCCTAAATTAAAAATCATTTTCTGCTGGACTGAATCTAGATAACACTCCAAAATTTCTAATGACCTTTTTTCTAAAATACCTAGTAGCTCGCGTAAAGCTTTAGCCGGAATTAATAAAGAACCATCTTGATCCAAAGAAATATCGGTAACAACTCGGAAAAGACGGAAGCCATCAGTGGTTACTAGTGAATTAGGTTGCTTCATTTCTAGTAAAACAGCCGTTAGTACTGGTTTAGTTTCATCGGCACTAGCAGCAATTAAGGACTGATGAGCCGCTGAAGCAAAATTCTTTCCCGGTAGGAGGAAGGGTTTGTTTTTCTGATCAGGTGAAAAAGAAAGAAGCGGAAAATCTTCGCCCGTTAAAGTGGTAATTTGAAATTTGGTTGAGCCTTGAGAAATAGTCAGCTGTTCATCCTTTATCTCTAAATCGACTAGGCCAGAAGATAAAGTTCGTAAGCTAGAACTCAGGATACTAGCTGGTATTACACCTGATCCAACTTCACCTTTTTGACAATCAACTTCGGTTTGATAGAGGACGGCACCTGTACTAGAACGAATGACTAGTTTAGTTTCGCTAATCACTTCCAAATAAATACCACTTAGTAGAATTGAAGCGAATCCTTTATTGGCGACAAAACGTTGTGCTTCGAGGATGCTATTTAAAAGTAATTCTTGAGAAACACGACATCGCATGGGGGTAGTTTAACCCAATAGTAAGAAAATAGTAGCAGAAGTAGTAGGCGTGTGGAGATGTTAATAAACGTTTTTTTAACTGCCTAGTTAGTGAGGTAATTATTCGTGTGAACGTTAGAGCTTGGTCAATAGGGAAAACATTGGGTAAAAAAATGGGGAAAAAACGAAAAAAGGGAGAAAAAGATGATTGAGCGATGACGAAAGGGGAAAAGGGGAAAAGTTATAGTCTTAGTTTTGCACAGGTAGGAAGGTTGTTGTCCACAGAAGAACTGGAGTTATTAACAATTTGGGGAAAATTATTCAGCAGACAAGCTAACGCGGATAGCTGAAACATGTTGTTGAATTAATGAATTTTCCGACATTAACTCGGTGATTTTATTAACGGCGTGCATGACTGAAGTATGATCCTTACCACCAAAAATACTGCCGATTTCAGTATAAGGAAGACCTAATTCGCTTTTTAGTAAAAACATGGCAATATGGCGGGCGATAACATACTCCTTTTTACGAGAAGGACCACGAATTGTATTGGTACTAACATGAAAATGAGAGGTTACCGCCCGCATAATTGCGGCTGGTTTAAGATTTCGCCGTGCTAGAACAGGTTTGGATTCTTGACCCAAAATATCCCGGACTAAACGCTCGTCTAGTGGTTTTCCGGAGAAATGATAGGCATTGTGGATTTTATAAACAACGCCTTCAAGCTTGCGGGTGCTTTCTACCTCGGCGGCAATAATTTGAGCCAGCTGCATTTGTAGATCTAATCCCATTTTTTGAGCCTTAATTAGGATAATGGCGGTACGTAGTTCAAAGGTTGGCTGTTGGATATCGATGGTTAGTCCGCCTTCAAAACGAGAGCGCAAACGGTCCTCGATGGGATGAATTTCGTGGGGAGGGCGATCAGAAGTCATAATAATTTGCCCGCCGGTACTAATAATGGCGTTGAAGGTGTGAAAGAACTCCTCCTGAGCGGTGTCTTTGCCAGCGATAAATTGAATGTCATCAATAAGCAGAACTTTAAGTTGACGGTAGCGCTCCTTGAATTCCAGAGTCCGCTTGGTGCGAATGGCCGCAATGATTTCGTTAAGAAATTCTTCGCCCATGCAGTAGAGAATGCCGGTGTCGGGGTGATCGCGGAGAATGTGATTGCCGATTGCCTGCATTAAGTGCGTTTTGCCAACGCCAACACCACCCCAAATAAAAAGTGGGTTATAAGCTTTTCCGGGACTAGCCGCCACCGACTGGCCGGCCGCATAGGCCATTTCATTGGAGCTGGAAACAGCAATTGAATCAAAGGAAAAGTCTTCCCGCAGGCGGGATTTTTGGGCGGCCAATTTATAGCGGTCAACAGTGGGCATCCGGATTACTTCTGGTGAAAAGAGCGATAACGGGGTGGACTTAGTTTCTGGGTTAGGTCTGCTTGGTTGGGGTCTGACCCCGGCCAGGGTCAGACCCGGAGCCGGGTCAGACCCACCCCCTAGGTCTGACCCCTCACGGAAAACGAGATCACACTGACGGCTAGTTACCTGATCAATCACTTGCTTGAGTCGGGCGTAACAACGCAGCTCAGCCTGCTGCGCTACATAGGGGCTGTCGGCCGAAAGTTCAATAATAGCGCGATCTTCACCAACAGGATTAATTTTATCGATGTGCAGTGGCTTAACCCAGGTAGAAAAACTAGCGTTAGGCATCGACTGAACCAGGCTCTTGAGAACCTCCGCCCACACTAGCTCCGGCATCAAAGTTGCCATAATTAAGTTCCTAAAAAATCCAGGGGGCAGTTAGTACTTTTCCACACTATACCCACAATGAAGTAGCTGGCGCAAGGGTTAAGAAATTAATTCGGTAAGTAGGCGGATTTTTTGCTGGCGGTAAACTCGATCGAAAGAAAAAAGATAATCAAATTGATGGTCGCGCCAGATAGTCATATTCATGCAGTCGGTAAGAGAGACATTTTTAGAAGTGATGCTGGTAAATATTTTTTGAGCCGATAATGCTAGGTCCGCATTGGGATAAATGATTGTAATTTGGTGTCTAGCTAGATAGCGTAAAAAGTCGAGTGCTACCTTTTTACCAAAAACATAAGATAATTTAGTAGTTGTCTCATCAACTGCGTCCCAAGAAGTAAACCACTCAATATCTTGGTCGTTATATTTTTCAACGAGTGTAGTTAGTATGCGAGTGACTCTGTTATGTAGCGCATCTTTAGGGTGATGAATGGCAATAAAAACATCAGCGTCAATTAAGATAGTCATAGTCGATAGAGAATATCATCGTTTTGACTAAGATCGGCTGGCGCCCGACGATGAGAGTGCTTGGCTTTTTTTGCCAACTCAAGCAGACCAAGCGTGGCATTTTTCTTAGGTGGTTGAGTAATTCTTAAACCTAAAATAACAGCCCGGCGAAACATCTCGGAAAAAGAGACGCCTTCTTCTCGAGCAGCTTTTTGCAAATCTAGTTTAAGAGCTGGTGTGAGTAAAACCTGAGTTCGAATCATATTGTGTATAACATACACAATTTAGACAATTTTGTCAATCCGGAGCCGAGTAATTTTCCACCGCCCTCGGCGCCAGAAAGTAGGTTGGTAGTAGAGATGGTGGGACACCAAAAAGCTGGAGATATTCATCTACTGCGGTCGAGGTATTGGTAAAGGTTTTTTGACCAAAGCGGGCTAAATCATTGGCGGTTGCGGTTTGAGTTGGTGTTTTTTTTGATTCTTTCTGCTGGTATTCAAGTTCGCACTGCAGGCAAAGCTGACATTCACCGACATAAGGCAAGTGACTATGCGGAACTTGGTGATCAAACTCTTGATTTAATCGATGCATTACCGGGCAGTGAGGGTTGATACAGATCCCGCGCTGCCAGCGCTCGGCCCGGTTGCCGACCAGCTGACGAACTTCGGTTAGCGATGGTGTGTACCCATGTAAAACCCGGCCAGCCAACGGAGAATTGAATGCCTGATTCATTTTACTTAGCCCGCCGACCGAACCTGCCGCACATTGAGCCTTGGAAAGAAATCCAGTTAGGATACCGGGATAGGAATGACTAAGTTGAAGTAAAGCTTGGTTGCGCTGTTGTTTTAATTGAGGGTCTTTTCGATTATGACGGGTCGAGCGGATAAAAGACCGCCCCTCTAATTTTTTGAGCAATTGGTTGGGAGATGAGGGTTTAATTTTGGTCGTGGTCGATTTTAGCCAAGGATTAAGAAATTGGTCAGTATATGCTGCCAGCGAGGCTTGATAAACAAAACTTTGGCCGCCTAGCAGCGGATGAGCTGCCATTTCAAAAGCCACTTGCAGGCGCTGACTAAGTCCTTTCAGAGCCGCTGGAAAACGCTGGCACAACTGGTATTCCAAAAGGAGAATGTGGGTGAGCCAGGCGGCAGTCGACTGCAGAGCTTCATTACTATGTTGGATAAAAGCGTGCGAATACTGCTGTTTTTGGTGGTAATTAGCTAAAGACTGATCTAATTTTTGCGCCGCTTGAGCGAAAAGGTCAAAAGCTTGGCTAGTACGGACTACCGCGGGCAGAGTGACGATGGTTTCCATCAGCAGTTTTTCGGTAAGAGTTTTAGTCGAAAGAATAGCCCGAGGCTGCCAATCGTTGAGAACCTGACGCAGCTGAGAATAAGTAAGTTCGGCAAAATATTGATCGATAGTAACTAAAGCTTTCTGTTGACGCGGCAGATAAACCAACTGGTGGAGGTTAACGTAAGCAAAGCCCTCGGTATAGACCTGCTGGTTAGCCGGCATGACGAGGCCGTGTTTTTGACCGAGGAAGATTTCTTCATCGGTCGCCAGGCCGTAAGCCTGGCGGACTTCCCAACTTAAGACAGTGGCGCGCGCGGGAACGAGTTGGCTAAAGTTCTCCAGCTCCGGTACGATTTTTTGGGTGTAGAGAATCTCTAACTGCTGTTTTTCCCGCTCGTACCGCGCGCGCCTTACCCCAGTGCTAATGTTAATGGCTTCTTGGCAGTGTTCGCGCAAATCCCGATTATGGTAGTAGCGGTGGAAAACGTGCAGCTGACCAGCAGCGAATTTGACTAAATCGATTTCGTTGGCGTCGGTGTGATAAGGGGTTTGGAGATGTTCGCGCAGGGCCGCGGCTAGCTGTGCCGCGAGTGTCTCCTGCAGTTTTTGCCGCCGGGTGGTTTCCAAATCCAGAAATTGTTCAGCTTGAGCGCGTACTAGCTCGTGGGTAAAGGTGTCGATTAAACGGAATTCGGTATTAGTTTGACTAGTTCGGCCAATCAGATTGCGCAGCGATTCGATCGAAAGCATGGGAGAAAGATCATAGCGACAATAGGCACCTAGTGTAAACACAGAATTCTTTGTTATAAATGCTTTTACTGGGGGGGGCACAAGCTTAATCACATTTCATAGACGACGAAAGAATTTTTCATCAGTAGTCATGTTCTGGGTTATTATCTTTTTTAGCTGAGAAACAAAAAGCACTTGGCTTTGTTCTTCTGATAATAAGGATTGCAAATCTGTTAATAATTCCCGCGCAAGATTATCGAGAGAAGTATATTTTATACTGCCGTTCTCTCGAGATCTTTCCATGAATTGTTCAGCCTGTTTTTGAATAAGAGGTTCAACTTCCTTATTTAATGGTATGCGTTCGGTAATATCATCGAATAAAACTAAGCATGAGTGAAGAACGTCCTCAGAAAGACCTTCTATTCCTAACATCTTTCTAACTTTTCGTTTAATTTCTTCCATGGCTCCAGGCCAATTTTTTTCGCCTCTTTCCTTCACAATTTGAGCGATAAGAACTCTTATCTTACCCCCATCTTTTTGCATCCAAACATTAACTGCTTCTCTCATTTGTTGTTGTAGGCTATCCAGTTTCTGTCGAGCCGCAAACATTTCCTCAAAAGCTTTTCTATCTGTAACCGGAGTGGGGTTGTACTTAAAGATTGAGCCCTCATCTTCTCGACGAGTAATTTGGAAAATATGATTGAGAAGATCACTAAGAACATCTCGAGACAAGGCCCCCGGAATTATTATTCGTGCGTAACTAGCTCTAGTAGGTTCAATTCCAAGGGCTAAGTGAAGTTCATCTGAAGAAGCCGTAGCTGAAACAGATAAGAGGCTTTTGAGAAAGAATTCAGCAATGTCCTGTTGCCAATCGGAAGGAAAAGATTCTATGGCGGGTTGAGGAAAGGTATTTTGTAGCCACTCAATCAAAGAGCGCGTCAGGTTTTCGGCTAATCCAACACGATCTTTCAGTTCTACACGTTTTTTTATTTGTTCGAAAGATTTAATTGGATCTTCAGCAATATTATAACCTTTCAAATAAGTATGAAACCGCGAAATCTGAGTAAAATCAGTGGGATCTTGTACTATTTCTTTATAGATTCTTTTACGTTGTTCGTCTTGAAAAATATTTTCTTCTTGATTCATAATATTCCCAATATCCCCTGGATTATTTCAAAAAACAAGACGATCTTTCTCTTGTAATGTACCACGACCTATACAGCAACTCGTAGTATCGTAGGACACATAGCTCCCGCAAGTAAAGATTTAACGTAAACCTCTTCCTGACCCGCAGGCTTTATGCTAATCTGAGGCCATATGACAGATGTTACAAATAATGTAAATGTAGGTGAAGAACTACGGGAACAACTAGCCGAGCAAAATGCCGAGGAAGCAAAACCAGCTGAGAAAGAACCAAGCGCTCAAGATTTGCGAGCTATTTTTAAGGAAGATATTGAACAAAGTGTTGGAGATTTATCACCAGAAATCAGTACGAAAATTCAAACCTTGCTTGAACAATTAAAGACTAACCAAGGTGAAGCTGGTAAAAAAATATTGTTGCAATTTATTCACGATAATCCCGAGATTAAAACCTTTATTGCCGAACTGGAAAGAATTGGCGCCGAGTCGATAGCCAAACAATTGAGTGAAGTAGCCAACGAGGCCGAAGAAGGACAGGCTCGATCGCAGAATTTATTACAACTTTCTGAAAAACTGGTTGAGATAAAAAGCCAAATCAATCCCAATATTGCCGTTAATTTAAAGCGGGAAGTAAACGAAATCCTAGCCGACGGATCAATCGATCCAACTAAAGCCGAAGCCATTGCTGAAAGGCTAAAAAACGCCAGCATACCAGAAGAGGATATTGGCCGGTTTATGGATGATTTATCCTCTGGCAAGATTGTTGGCGAAGAAATTGGCGCTGCTATCGATAAATTAGTCGAAAATAGCCTAGAAGCCACGGCTGGAATGATGTACGACTTAGATCGTTTACAACAAATGCTGGGTTGGATTGGCGGTATTGATGGGAGTAATGCTACCGAAGAAACCGATGAATCAATTCTGGCGTCTCTTAGGGAAATGGAAAAGTCGACGGAAAAAATGTTGGATTCCCTCGATATGCCGGGAATGATCGACTTAATTTTTGCCAGCAATTACTATGGCGGTGGCAAGTTTGAGAACTGGTCTAGTGCGGAGGTGCAAGAAAAAGGTGGTGATAAAGAGAAGAAAACCCTAGCAGTAATTAAGGTTGTTTTCGGTAGCGAAGAGGGGGCAAAACTATTTTTTGCTAAATTTACCGAGACCAGCGATCCAGAAAAAGTATTTGATAATCTCATTGGTAATCTGGAGAAAAAATTAGCAGAGTTAGAAACCGCCGATGACGAAAAGCGTAAAAAAATGCGGGAACTATTTTCTCAATCGGTTGCTGAAGCCGCCAAAACCAAGGGTTTATCTGGGATTAAAATCGAGCCAGACCAGGTTGTTTTTTCTGAGGATGTAATGAGATTTATGATTGTTATGGCTAAAAAACATCTTGATAGTCAAGCGAGTAAGTAGGTTGTAGAATAACGGCATGGCGAGAATTGTTGTTCCTCGAGCGGAGCTGCAGCAAGTATTAGAAAATATAGGTGCAGTTAAGTTGCGCAGCACTCTTTTGCCAAATGTTCTTGATTCTTATAAAGAGGCAATGGGTTTAATCAGCGGTCGACTGACTCAGGCTTTAACAGAGGCGATCGAGGCAGGGCAAGATGTTCATAATTTAGGTAATCTAGAAATTACTTTTTCGGAAGAAGATATTGATAGATTATTGGTCCATCAGGCTCTTAGTGAGGCTTTATTTCCTGAGCTTTATGCCGTTTTGGAACCATTTGTAGCTGATTTAGCGGCTAAAAGAGCTTTGATACCACCCGCGCCCACCCCCGCACCAACTGAAGCTCCTGGCGCAGTGGCTGAACGCGGCTATCCAGAGCCTCAGAATGATTTTGAACGGTTTTTACAAAGTCAGGCTGTACCACCGGAAATGTTTTACCCTTGCGCAGGTGAATCGGAAGAACAATTTTTTGAACGTAAATATAGGTTTGGACGACAATATTTTTTTTCAGCGATAATTAACTCAGCCATGGCTAAGGCGGATTTTTCTGGTATGTCCTTATGGTTTCCCAATTTACTTACCTATGGATTATCAGTGAAGGGCATACAACAGCCCAAAGCGGCAGAAGAAATTATTAAAACAATGACTATTCTAGACAACCCTCTTAGTCAGGAAAGATTGGTCGCCAATACAGCGTATGAAGATTTAAGACGTCAATTATTAATAATTAGCTCTTTTAGTACGGCTTTCGAGAAACTGCTTCAAAGTAGAGGGACTATCCAAGGTGCTAAGGGAGCTAAAGATTTTGGTAATTTTATTGCCGACAATTTTCACCAACCGGCATATTTAAATCCAGGACTATTTTTAGGGAGGATAAACTATCCCTTATTTGATGATAAACATAAATGGGAAGCTTATAGCGGAGATGAAGAGGAGGTAAGAGAAAAAGCCTTTCGTGCCTTGCAAATAATATTAAAGAGGCGATTGTTTAAAGAGCATGAATCGGATCCGGTTGAGAAATTATACGACAACATGTATATGCGGACGAGGATTGTTTTCCCTAGAGAAAAAAGAAAGAAACAAGATTCTACTAAAATAGGACCCCAAAATCCAGAGGAAGTTTCTTTTCCAGGGGAGATTAAGATTGCTTATCACTTAGATAATACAGGACATCGTTGGAAGGGTAGAGTTCTCAAATTAAGAAGGTGCCCTAATAAACGAGCCCTTTTCCCGCGTGTTTTTGCTACTAAAGACGAAATTAACCAACAGAATAAGGTGAGGGAAGAAATTATTGCCGAGCTATCTCCTCTTGCTGTGGACGGTCATCTTCCAGCTAATTTCGCTCTATTATTTATTGAACAAATGTGTGAGATTTTTCTCGAGGGATTTTGGCAAGACGTTCGAGCAAATACAGAATACCATTATGGCAATCCTCAACGTGGTTTTCCGGCATTGTTGGATACTATGGCTCCCAGCAACGCTGCCTGTAATTATTCAGGTAAAACCGGCACTCAAGAAGCACCGCTCAATCCCCACATAGTTGGCTGGCAAACCTTTTTATTGACTTTTTTTGATTATATTTTGTTGCGCGGTAAGGATGGCCGAGTTTTAACTCTAGCGCAGCATATTCTCAAGGCTAAAAGTTTTGCAGATGTTCCATGGGAAGAGATTAACGATGGGTTGATTAACAACTGGACGTCCCATTTGTCTCATATGGGGGTCATTTCAGAAGTTTGCCTGCAGGGCAAATTTAATAATGGGGACATACGCAACATAGTTGAGGTGGATCCAAAAACTAATCAGATAAAAAAGATTAATGGTGATCTCAATAACGAAATAATTGGTCTCCATAGATATATTAGAAAATATTTCTTGGAACTTCATTGTAATCCTGGGCCACAACTTTATTTTGAAAGGGATCGGAAAAGGGTTGAGGAGTTAGCTTTGCGCACTGGACAATTTATGAAGATAACTATTGAGTGTGTGAATCCGCATAATAGTAGTGAAATATGGAGAAGAGATTTGGTTACTCGCGCTCACCAGTACCTTTCGTTTGACAGGGAGGATTTCTTGGATTGGATTCCCAGGAACCAACTTAATGTTCAAAGATTAAAATCTGGTACGCAGGCGATAGAACAGAAGAAGGCGCCGGGTGTTAAGGATCAATTTGCCGAATTTGTCACGGAGAGATTTTCCGACGGGACAGCCTATCGGGTTTTACGTGTCAGAATTGGTGCTAAGCCTGGGTCCTCCACCGCTGCAGAAGCTCTTCCTGATCCACTAGACATATTGACTATGGAGACAATGACTCGTGTTCTTACCGCTGCATCAGCCAAAGGTCGTGCGTTAGAGAATCTTCGAGATGAGGATAGAGTGGGGTGGGGTTTAATACTTTCGGAAGAAGTGCGCCAACTATATAAGGCAAGATACTTTGACAGTGTCGGCAGACACACCCTCACCCGGACAGGTGTTGAAGCGGTTAATCTTTTAGGATCACTACTGCGTGGACAAATACAAGTAAGAGCAGAGGATTTAGAAAAAGAATCACTTGCAACAGGTCCAGATCTACTTAGTCTAGAGCAGCTAATAACGATGTTGGAAAAAGCCGGAGATGATGTTAGGCTGGCTGAGGCTGTAACTACGGGCAAGACCTTCCTTAGCGCCGTGAGCGGTGGTAAGTCAAAATAGAACAGTTAGTCAACAAATAATCAGTCGATTTATGCGACGTTATTTAAATCTTCAGATGAGGAGGGGGTGTCCTCACCTGTATCCGGTTTCAAGATATTAGGTTCTAAAGCACCGGCAATTCCAGTTTTGCGTGATTTTTCTCTTTGTCTCAGAGCAAAGTCACGAGCACTAGTGAGAGCTTTATCAGCACCAGCTACATAAGGTGTAATAGTCTTGTTTACCGCTTTAACTCCTCTAAACACAGGCGTACCTCCTGCTGTCACTATAGCACCAGCTGGGAAAGTGGCAAGCGGGGCAGCAACAGCTCCACCCAAGCCGCCAATAATAGCTCCCCCAACTCGACCAATACCCCGTCCTCTTTCGCCACCAATTCTCTGTCCCGCCTTCCCTCCCGCATAGGATCCGGCCAAAGCCCCGCCAACCATACCTAAGCCAGCTCCAACCACGCCGCCTGCCATGATCTGTTTAGCTCCAGGAATGTATTTGTTTCCCTGCCATCCCTGCTTCAGGTTAGAAATCGCTTTGTCCTTATACTGATCAACCAGACTTCCCTTAGCCCCCACTAGATCCTTAGAAATCTTTATCGTCTCCGGCAACAACAGCATAAAACCCATCGCTAGCACGCCCATGAAGGCATCGGCGTTAATGCCGGATAATATGAACGGCAGTCGCAATCCAGAAGTAACTGAACCGGATTCCGTACCTCCGGCATCATAACCAACCCCTGGCTGAGTACCTTCGCCAGTAAGTGCTAAGGCCATAAAGATCATAAAGACCGTCACTACAAACGGCAGTAAACCGGCCAACAGATTTTTAACCCAATTCTGCCAGGGATTGCGACCAGGGATAGTCATTTCCAAGAGCAAAAGCGGGCTCAAGACCACATTCATTACAAAACCGGCGTAAGACATAATCAGTTGAAAAAACACGCGGAACATGGCAATAAACAGTGCCACCGCAAAAGTGATGGCAAAGATTTGATTGATAATCCACTTAAAAAGAGGACCAACCACCGGAGCATCCGTAACAAGGTTTAAAATAGGTATCCCCGACACTGCGCTCGAAACAATATCTCCGACGGAACTAGCCGCGTTCCAGGCTTGGCCGTCCAAAATATATCTAATGGTAAAGGTAAAAAGATGGGTATTAAGAGCTAATTCGCGTGGTGTTACGTCGCTGAGAATGCCTCTGCTAACCAGCGCGGTATCCTTGATAAAAATTCTGGCTTCAAAAAGATTGATGATGAAGTAGATTGCCAAATACATTAAATCGACAATCAGGCCAGCAATCGCGTAAGAAAAAGTAATTAAAATCAAAGCAAGAACCAATCGCGGCAGGGCATTTTGCACCGTTACCGCCATGTTGCCACCGATTTTATGGCGAATCAAAATCAGGAAGCCGGTGATGAGGAACATAAAAGTCAGGAGGTAGTAAGCTACGTCGCGGAAAGCCTTCCAAGTCCCTAAGATTGGCGTAAGAGCGCCAAAACCAATGCCCTGGGCATAAACCGGTTGGGCGCCAAAACGCGAATTACGTGCCAAATCGGTGGCGTAGAGATTAAAGGAAGCGGGTTGGTGACGAATGGTTTCCCCGATTAGAAAAAACAACCCGCCTAGCATGCCGCGTTGACCTAAGGCATCACTGAGGGTTGATGGCTTGGTAGCGCGCGGTTGCCCGGGCAAGGAGGCCTCGGCCGGATTTTCATAATCATTAAAAGTGCCGCTCATGATTACGGAAATCGTGTAAAAAATGTAGGCAGTGGTATTGGCTAAGTTCGGAGTCGGCGCCTTAATTGCCTCATAAATGTCCTGAGGTCTAATATTAGTGCTGCCAACCGTGCGTGCTTCGCCATCTTCACCAGCGGCCAACTGCGCATGGACGATCCCCGGCGCCACCACACTAAAAAGCACACTAAAAATCACCACCGAGCCAATCAATTTACGAAGTAACTTCGGCATAAAAACCTAACCCCTATTGTATCGGCGAATCAAACAATCGACAATGCCGGTTTAAGGCTGCTGAATATTGAGGCTGAAATTAAGAATACCGCCCACGCCGGTGAAGCTCGAGACGAAGTACAGGATGAAGTAGGCCATCAGCGAAACCAGGATGCCGATAATCGCGTAGGTGATCGTTTGCTTGGCCGCCTCGGTGCCTTTAGTATTGCCGCCGGAGGTGAGGTAGAGGAAGGCGCCCACGATAATCATGACAAAGGAAGCCAGGCCGATAATCGTAGTGGCCGCTCCTAAAATGTTGCCAATCAAACACTCAAAGCCCTGGAAGGTGGCGACGTCGGTGATGGTAATCGCTTCGCCACCGGAAGTGTAACTAACGTCCTGAACACAGCGGGAGTTACGCGCTTTCCAGTCCATGATTTGGGCGTGGGCGGGAGTGGCGGCGGACAAATAAAAATAAAGCGAAAGACAGCCGGCTAGGAATAATTTACGCCAGTTAAATCGACTGAAAAACGGAGTCATAGGCATGTTGGCCTCATTTTATCATTCGATCGGTAAGAATGTGGTTAGGATTGGGGCGCATAGTTCTAGATGGTGGACCTGTGGGCCCGGTCTTGGTAGCAGACTAGCATCGAGAGGTTGGTCGTGAGGGTTCAATTCCCTTCGGGTCCACCACCATTTATTTGGTTTTATCTTGACAGCGGGGGTACAAAATGGTACAAAATAAGCTATCTCGATGCTGGTTTGGTTTATCTAGCCCGAGCCCGACCAACCCCAATCGCCCCGCATGAGCGGGGTTTTTGGTTCTTTTATCTGGTAAAATAGCACTTCATGCAAATCCGCAACTTTTCTATCATCGCCCATATCGATCACGGTAAGACGACTTTAACCGACCGTTTACTACAGACTACCGGCACGGTAGCCGAGCGCGACCTGACTGAGCAAATGATGGACTCCAACCCGATCGAACAAGAACGCGGCATCACAATCAAACTGGCGCCTGTACGATTAATTTGGCATGATGCCGGCGGCCAGCCGGTGGAATTAAACCTGATTGACACGCCGGGACACGTTGATTTTAGCTACGAAGTTTCGCGCTCGCTAGCCGCCTGCGAGGGAGTGCTGTTGGTGGTTGATGCTACCCAGGGAATACAGGCGCAAACTTTGGCCAATTACGAAAAAGCCGCCGCTCTGGGTTTGCGCGTAATTCCCGTCATTAATAAAATCGACTTACCGGCCGCTGATCTGGAGGGTGTCACCCTAGAGCTGATTGAAACCTTAGGCTTGGCCGAAGATGATATCGTGCCGGTTTCGGCTAAAACCGGCCAGAACATTCCGCAGTTGTTGGACGCCATTGTGGCCAAAATTCCGGAAAGCAGTCCTTCGCCGGAGGCTAGCTTTAAAGGGAACGTTCCCCTGCGTGCCTTGGTTTTTAACTCGATCTACGATATTCATCAAGGAGTAATTGCCTACGTGCGCGTCGTGTCCGGCGAATTGAGACGCGAATCCCTAATGACCTACGCCAGCCACCAACGTTTTACACCAACCAGTATTGGTTTTTTTGCGCCGCAGCGTGTGCCGGCCAATACTCTTCAAGCGGGAGAAGTCGGGTTTATTGCTACCGGCCTCAAAGACGTGAGTTTGGTTTCGGTGGGCGACACCATCACTCGTGCCGCCGAAGTTAATTCCATTCAGCCACTGCCTGGGTACCAGCAGCCGCAGCCGATGGTCTACCTCGAACTTTATCCGGTCGACGGGGATGATTTTGTACTATTGCAAGAAGCTCTCCAAAAACTGAAGTTACACGATGCGGCGCTGCAGTTTGTCGGCACTCATTCTCAAGCACTGGGTAATGGCTTGCGGGTTGGTTTTTTGGGTATTTTGCACGCCGAAATTGTGCAAGAGCGGTTGGAGCGCGAATTTGAACTTAGTTTGGTGGCTACTTCGCCTTCGGTGCCGTACGAATTGACCCTTCAAAATAAAACCGACCTGCTGATTCATCATGCTGGCGAGCTACCCGATCCTTCGCTAATTCGGGAAATCCGGGAGCCTATTACTAAGAGTACGATTCTCACGCCGCGTACCTATCTGGGCGCGGTGATGCAGTTGTGCGAGGATCACCGGGGTAAAATGCTGGCGGTGGCAGACATCGGTACCCGCGTGCGTCTCACTTATGAATTGCCTTTGGCCGAAATTATTGTGCAGTTTCACGATCAGCTGAAATCGGTTAGCTCCGGTTTTGCCTCGCTGGAGTACGAGCTGATTGGTTATCAAGCGGTTGATGCCGTTAAATTGAGCATTTTGGTTAATCATGAACCGGTTGAAGCGCTGTCGCAGGTAGTGGTACGCTCGCAGGCCGAAGCAATTGGCCGAGCGATTACCCGCAAACTAAAAGAGGTGATTCCTAAACAGCAATTTGAGATTCCGATTCAGGCGGCGGTGGGCGGCAAAATTATGGCGCGCGAAACGATTAGTGCTTACCGTAAAGACGTGACGGCTAAATTGTATGGCGGCGACAATACGCGCCGGATGAAACTTTTGGAAAAACAGAAGCGTGGCAAGAAACGGATGAAAGAGATTGGCCGCGTCCAGTTGCCGCAGGAAGCTTTTTTGGCGGTGCTGGAGCGCTAAGGCCTGAGGGTGTCACCCTCCAGGCGTAGAAAAGCTCAGGGTTACACCCTGCGCCACCTTGCCTCTGGAGGGTGACACCCTTAACATACGGATATGCAGTTAACCGGACTCTGGGTGCAAGATTTTCGTTCCTTTGGCGATCGTCATTGGTCCTTTCTGCCGCAATTAAATATTTTTGCAGCGCCTAATGGATCGGGTAAATCGAATTTAATCGAAGCCGTTCAACTATTGGCCAGCGGCGAATCGTGGCGGGCTCAACGGACGGAAGAACTGATTCGCTGGGATGCTGAGCTGGGTAGGATCAAGGGTTTGGTGCAATTAGTTAGCGGCGAAGTAGTTAACTTGGAGCAGATTTTCACCAATGGCACGATTCAGGGAAAACGTACCAACAAACGGCTATATCGCGTTAACGGGGTGGGTCGACGGGCAATGGAAGCGGTAGGACAACTGCGCACTGTGCTTTTTACGCCGGAGGACATGAATGTTTTTCAGGCTGGACCGAGTGGGCGGCGGCGCTTGCTGGATCAACTTTTGGATCAGGTGGAACCAACTTATCGGCGCTCCCGTCGTACGTACGATCAAGCCTTGCGCCGCCGCAACCGTCTCATTCTCAAACTGCGCGAAGGCGAGGCAGATCGATATGACTTTTTTTATTGGGATCAACTACTGATTGAGCACGGTGCCGTTTTACATGAGCAGCGGCAAAAGTTTTTATCCTGGCTCAACACACAGCCGGGTATCCGCGAAACTTATCGGGTTAGCTATGACTTTTCCTTAGTAAATGAAGAACGCCTGCACCAGTACGCCCAAGCCGAAGTTGGTGCTGGTTATACTCTAGTCGGTCCCCACAAAGACGATACCCACTTGGAGTTTCGGCGTGGCGGACAGTGGCGGCCGATCGACAAATTTGGTTCGCGCGGCGAGCAGCGCCTGGCCCTAGTTTGGTGGAAAATGAGCGAAATGACCTATCTTACCCAAACGGTTGGTGAGCCGCCGATCTTGCTATTAGATGATGTTTTTTCGGAACTGGATACGGAAAATCAACAATACTTATTGCAAGCCATCACGGGCAAACAGACGATTCTGACGTGTGCTGATAAGCCTGAGTTGCTAAACGACCACGCCTCGATTAGGGTCTGACCTCGGCATAGGTCTGACCCGGCTCCGGGTCCGACCCAGGGGATGGGTCTGACCCATCCAACGCCCTGCTATACTCAACTTGTGTTATTAGCCGATTTCGTCAGTCAATTACACCAGCCAACGCCGCAATCGCACAAAGGCCAAAATGGCAAGGCACTAATTATCGGTGGTAGCGACTTGTTCCACGCTGCCAGCCAGTGGAGTTTTAAGGCTTGTTCGCGTTTAATTGACATGACCTTTTACAGTTCGGTCGCCGAAAATAATGTTCTAGTGAGAGACGCCAAGTTTTATGGTACCGACGGCGTCATTGTGCCGCGTGCCAATTTGACCAACTATCTCGATGAAGTGGAGGCTATTTTATTAGGTCCCGGTTTACGCCGGGATGTTCGCTCCCGTTTTTCGGTCGAAGAACTAAACCAAATTAAAATGCAGGATCTTAACGAAGCCGACTGGGAAAACGACACTTTAGCGATTACTTCGGTTTTGCTACACAGTTGGCCCCAAAAGCGTTGGGTAATCGACGCCGGTTCTTTGCAAGTTATGCCGCCGGACTGGATTCCGGCGGAGGCCATTTTGACGCCGCACGCTGGTGAGTTGACCAATCTCCTGGCTAAACAAAACGGTGGTGTGCCGGGATGGTTGGACGAATTAGTGGCCCAGCAGATGAAATTAGCCGATTTGGTTCGGGAGGCTAATCACCAGGCAGAATCACTTCCGGCCCAACTGGTTTTGCCGCAGCGGGTTGATGCGGTCATTGGCCAAAATTTGCGCAGCAATCTACATGCTTTTGCCGACCACTACCATCGGCCGATTGTGTTGTTGAAAGGGGCAATTGATTTAATTTGGGACAACCAGAATTTGGTGGCTGTGGCGGGCGGCAACGCTGGTCTCACAAAAGGTGGTACTGGCGATGCGCTGGCGGGCCTTATTTTAGGCTGGCGGGCTACTTCGCCAGCTCTGGCAACGACAGTGGTGGCAGCTTGGATCAATAAGCAAGCTGCTCACCAACTTTATCGGCGAGCCAATACGATGTACAACACCAGTGATCTAGTCGATGAATTTCCCAAAGTTTGGGCGGAGCTGGTTAAGCGCGCTGACGTTTAGTGACCTTTTTCTTTTGGTGGCTAGGCAGAATGTGTGGTAGCGATTGTTCGACGCGCACCAGCTGCATGGTCACAAAAACCGCCAAAAATGTCATCACCAGGGCATAAATTAATTTAGAAACAGTGCCGCTGGAATTGCCGAAGTAGGGTTCAATGTAACGGACGATTAAATCTTTCATCAGCTCATTCCAAGCCAGCGCTACGACTAACCCAAAACTAGAGGTCGCTAGAGCGGTGGTTTCGCGTACGAAGGCCAAAGGGAGTTCCCGAAGGTGAGTAGCTGGGGTGGTTTTAGGCATGAGGCAGCCATTATAGCAGGTCAGACCTATGCCAGGGTCAGACCCAAGGCTAGGTCTGACCCAGGGGGTAGGTCTGACCCTAAATCGATTCTTGCAAAACTTGAGGGAAAAATGATACAGTGTGAATTAAACCGATATGTTTGCGCCACAGTTTCGTATCTCTAATAATTTATTGCAATACATCGCTAGTATTGAGGCCTCGCGCGAAGTAATCCGTAATGCGCCGCTAGTACCATCTTGGGAAGCTAAGTTTCAGGAAGAGGCGCGGGTGCGGACGGTTTACCACGGTACGCGCTTAGAGGGTAACGAGCTAAGCGCCGAACAGGCCGAGCGGGTTATTGCTACCCCCGGCACTGAGCCAGAAGAGGTGGCGCGTCAGGCAGGGGTGGTGGCGCGCGCCCGCGATGTTCAGGAGGTGATCAACTATCGAGCCGTTTTAGACTGGATCAACGATTGGGGTCGCAAACTGGCCGGCGGCGCGCGCCCCCTCTATACCGAGGACATGCTACGTTCCCTACATTCGATTTGTGTGCATCGAATTATCCCCATCGAAAACTGCGGCCAGTACCGCACCCAGCGAGTAGTAGTGCGCAGTGTGGAAAGCGGCCAAATCGCCTATCGTCCGCCCATTCCTGAGGAAGTGCCAATTCTTCTACACGAATTTTTCGATTGGTTAAACGGAGCCAACGCAGGTTCCTTACACACCATTTTGCGTGCGGCTATTGCCCACTACCAATTAGTGCATATCCATCCCTTTATCGAAGGTAACGGTCGCACTGCCCGAGCGCTCGCCCTCTCCCTGCTTTATGCCGAAGGCTATGATGTCAAACGCTTCTTTTCGCTGGAACAATATTTTGATAATGATATCGAAGGTTACTACCAGGCAATTAAATCGGTACAAGAAAGTACCGGCAACGACTTAACCTACTGGTTGGAATATTTTGCCTACGGTTTGGCGGTGGAGTTAGACCGCATTAAACAATCGGTATTAAAGTTGTCGCAGGATTTTCGTTTGCAGAAAAAATTGGGACAGCAGGTGGCACTCACCGAACGCCAGCTAGTTATCATGGAGTACTTACAAGAGCAAGGCAAAGTAAGCTCGCAGGACCTTAATGAGATTTTGCCGCTGATTTCCACCGATACGATTTTGCGCGATCTGAAAGATCTAATCAGTAAGGGGATTATCCGCAAACATGGTGTGACTAAGGGTGTGCACTACACTCTGGCTTAGGGTGTAACCCTCCAGGCGTAAGATAACTTAGGGTGTCACCCTGAATTTTTCTACGCCTGGAGGGTTACACCCTCAGGTGCCCTCAGGTATACTACGACTATGCAAGTCACTGATTTTTCCCAAAAAGTTTTAGCCCCGCTCGAAAAGACGAGCAAGAAGCTGGAGCAGACCAGGATTTTAGTTGAGTTTCTGCAGTCGGTGGATGCCACTGAGGTTGCCCCTTTTTTGTATCTAGTGTTGGGACAAACTGGCCCGATTTACGCCAACAAGCAGTACAACTTTGGGATCGAATTAATGCTTTATGCTCTAGCCTTAATTGAAGCAAAGGGCACTAAAAAAGTTAGTCTTTTTGGCGAGGAGGATGTGCTCAAAGACGAAGATACGAAGCGAATATTAAAGCGGCGCTACAAACACTTCGGTGACATGGGTTTGTTAGCACAGGAGGTGGTTGAACAGGCCGGTCGAAAAGAAAGTCGATTAGCCGTGAGCGAACTTTATGATCGTCTTTTAGCGATTGCCGCGCTCGGAGGTGGTGGCAGTCAAGAAGAAAAAATTCGGGCTGTAGCTGCGTTGCTTGGCAATCTTGATCCGCTATCGGCTCGCTACGTTTGCCGGATGATTTTAGGACACTTGCGTTTGGGTTTTTCCGACAAAACGGTTTTAGATGCTTTGTCCTGGTATCAGCACGGTGACAAATCGGGACGGGCGGCGCTGGACGCCGTCTACCAGCGTCACCCGGATATTGGCAAAATTGCCGCGCTCGTGTTGCGGGGCGGAATCAGCGCCGCCCAAAAGCTCGATGCCGAACTAGATGTTCCCATTATGTCGGCTCTTTGCGATCGGCTTAAAAACAGCGACGAGGCCATCACCAAAATGGGCGAGATTTTTGTGGAGCCCAAATATGATGGCACCCGCCTACAGATTCACTGGAATGCCCAAAGTGGCGAACTGCACACTTTTACCCGCAATCTCGAGGAAAACACCGCCATGTTTCCGGAGCTACCGCGCCTGCTGAGCGATCTTAGCGTCAAAAACTGTATTTTGGACGCCGAGGCAGTTGGTTACAACCCCGGCACCAATGAACTTACCGCTTTTCAGGAGACCATTAAACGCAAGCGCAAGCACGATGTCGCCGCCACCGCGGCCAGTATCCCGCTACGTTTTTTTGTTTTCGACTTATTATTTTTAAACGGCCGATCCTTGCTGCGCGAGCCACTGCAAGAACGACGGCAAGCTTTAGCAAAATTACTCGCCGGTGCCCATCGCGACCTGCAATTAACGCCACAACTGCGTACCAAAGAAGCGACCGATCTGCGGGAGTTTCACCGTCAGCAACTTGGTCAAGGCTTAGAGGGGGTGGTGCTCAAACAAGTCGATGGTCCCTATTTGCCGGGCAGACAAGCTTTTAACTGGGTGAAGATGAAAGAGGCGGAGGGAACTAACGCCAAACTTACCGACACGATCGATGCAGTGGTGCTGGGTACTTACGCCGGCCGAGGTAAGCGCGCCACCTTTGGGGTAGGTGCCTTTTTGGTTGGTGTTTTGGACGATCGACATGACACCATCGTCACTATTGCCAAAATCGGTACCGGCCTTTCCGACGAACAGTGGCGGGAATTAAAACAGCGGGCCGGTCGAATCGAACACGCCGCTTCGAGTATGGGCGATCTGCAAATTGCCATTCCCGAACATTTGCAGCCGGATGTGGTTTTGCCGCCCAGTTTGGTGGTGGAGGTGGCGGCGGACGAAATTACCAAATCACCCCAACACACCGCCGGTTTAGCGCTGCGTTTTCCGCGTTTGGTTCGTTTCCGTGACGACAAAAGCGCGCGCGACATCACCACACTGGCCGAGCTAAAGAAAATCAAGGTGGCCTAATTCGATTATGCTGACTAAAGAAGAGGTTTATCAACGTCTTAACACCGTTTTAGATCCAGAGACGGGCGTTAGTTTGGTAGACATGGGTTTAGTGTACGACGTGGGTATTGAACCTAGCCCCGACCAGCCGCACGGTCGGGTGCACATTATCTACACTTTAACCACGTCAGCTTGTCCCTTAGCCGAAATGATTAGTGAGATGTTTGGTCAAGTTTTTACCGATCTGGAAGGTTTCAATGTTCAACGAGACCTTCGCTTAGAGCTGACTTTTGAACCGCCTTGGACGATCGACCGCCTCAGCGAGGCGGCGCGCGCCGAGCTGGGATTCTGAGGGTGTCACCCTCCAGGCGTAGGAAAACCCAGGGTGTAACCCTCCAGGCGTGGTTATTGCTGAGATCGGATCTCCCCAGTTATACTTTACTTTTATGATGTACCTCTACTCATCAAACACTTGTCCCAAAGGGGTAGCGGCGCGTCAGTGGCTGCAGTCCCGTCAGATCGAATTTGCCGAAATTAATTTGGATCAAATTAACGATTCGGCAGTGGAGCATCGTTTACGTCTGCTGATTCGCGAACAGCAACACGATGACTCAGCGAATTTAGCCTTACCGGCGTTAACCAGGTCGGTTAATAACCAGGAGCAATTGCTGACGCTTGGTTTTGCTTCTCAGACATGGGAAGATGTGGTGCAAGCGAGGATGGCATGAAAATTAAACAACTACACCTTGGCGCCGATCATGGCGGTTTTGCCATTAAGGAAGAGTTAAAACCGGGGTTGGTCGAGCAACTAACAGCCGGGGGAACTCTCTCCGATTGGGGCGCTCATTCTTGGCAGTCGGACGATGACTACCCGCAGTTTGGTCACGCTGTAGCTCAAGCGGTGACTGCCGCTGCGGCAAGCTGCGATCAAGATCCTGAGGTTTGGGGTATTTTATTTTGTCGGTCGGGCGCCGGCATGAATATGGTGGCTAATCGTTATCCTTTGGCGCGCGCCGCGCTTTGTCACTGTGTCAAAGATGCTCAACAGGCGCGCGAACACAATAACGCTAATATTGTGGTGTTGGAGGGGGATCGGATTGGCGTGGACGAGGCGCGCGCCATTTTACAAACTTTTTTCGCAACACCGTTTGGCGGCGGACGGCACGTCCGCCGCCTCCAACAACTAGCCGACCAAAGTTCCACCAAACTTCAACCACTCATTACTACCAACCAGGCGGCGGCACAATGATTATCCCTAGCATTCTTACCGACCAAATGGCTCAGGCGCAAAGCCAACTGGACACTCTGGCCCAGCTACAGCCGCGACCTAGCGCGGTACAAATCGATATTATCGACGGTTATTTTACCGATAACCTCACTATTGAGGCCGGCGCCGTCCGGGAGTTGGATAGTCACGGTTTACCGCTGGACATTCATCTCATGGTAGTTGAGCCGGTCCAGTTTATCGCTGAGCTAAGCGGCACGCCCCTGCGAACCGTTATCGCCCAAGTTGAACGCTTGCCGGACCAGGCGGAATTTATCCAACTAGTGCAGGATCAGGGTTGGCAAGCCGGGCTAGCACTGGATTTATATACGCCACTGAGTGCAGTTGAGACTAGTTCGTGGCCGCGATTAGCAGTGCTGCAAGTGATGGGCGGCGAGGCCGGTCACCAGAGTGAATTTTTTCATCCTTCCACGCGCCAATTATTGAAAGAGGTGAGAGCTCGCCGAACCAAGCAGCAGCTTGCTTTGCGGATTATGGTCGATATCGGCATTAATCCTGATACTATCGAATTAGTGCAGACCGCTGGTGCCGACGATCTGATCGTGGGTTCCTATTTAACTACCGACACTGCCGCGCATTGGCAAAAACTACAGGAGATTAGTAATGAATAAAAAAGCTGTCTCACCCCATCCCGGCCGCACCACTCAGAAGTTTTTGTTGCAGCGTATTGCTATTTTTGGTTCAGCCGATATTTCCGATCGGGATGAAATTTACCATTCCACTTATACCGCTGCCAAGCTCATTGCCGAGCAGGGACGGGATGTGGTTAACGGTGGCGGACCCGGTATTATGCAAGCCGCCACGGACGGCGCCCACGCGGGCGGCGGTCGGGCTTTCACTATTTCCTTTCAACCGCTGGACGCCCCCCACTTTGAAGGTAAGGCTAATACCAACATGGGTGATCAGGATATTATGGCTTCCAATTACGTGGAGCGGCTTAACTTGCTCATGGAGCATTCCGATGCCTTTATTATTTTCCGCGGCGGCACTGGTACGCTCAGCGAATGGATGACGGTTTGGTTGATGGCTCACATTTATTATGGTCACCATAAACCGTTTGTGTTGTTTGGCGCGTTTTGGCGCGAGGTAATCGGGGTAATCAAAAAACACTTCTATATTGGTCAAACCGAAATGTTGGTTTTCCGGATTGCCGAAACTCATGCCGAGCTGGTTCGCGCGATTGACGAGTTGGAAGAGGAGATGGCTCGCTGTGTTTGATACCATTTCCATCGGTTCGGCGACACTGGACATTTTTCTCCGCGCAGACATGTTTCAGGCCGGCGAGCGGGGCGGCAAGGATTATTTACTGATCGAAGAGGGTTCCAAAAGCGACGTACGCGATTTTGCGATGCAATCCGGCGGTGGTGGCACCAATACCGCAGTTGGTTGGGCGCGTTTGGGATTCAAGGCCGCAGTGATTGCCGAAACAGGGCAGGATTTGGCGGCGGAGGTAGTGCGGCGCGAGTTGGAGCAGGAGAAAGTTGATTTATCCTTTTTAGTTCAGGAGAAAAGTGAAAATACGGCGGTTTCGGTTTTGTTGATTTCTGGGGATGGTAGTCGTACGGCGCTGACCGCGCGGGGGGCAGCTAGCATGTTAACGGTCGAAGATGTTGATTGGGATCGCGTGCAAGCTCATTGGTTGCATTTATCGGCAATTGGCGATAACCAGCTAATTGCGCGCGCCGCTCGCCATTGTCATGAGCATCGCCTGCGTTTTTCCTGGAATCCCGGGAGCAAGGAACTGGTCGCCATTGCGAGCGGCGCGCTCCACATCACGGAAGTAAGACCCACGGTTTTCTACGTTAACCAAGAAGAGGCCGAGCGGGTACAGCAGGCCGGTTACACCTTAGAGCAGTGTGGTGAAATTGTGATTGTTACCAATGGCCGACAAGGCGGCCGCTGGTTTGAACACGGCCGCTGGTTTGAGTATCCGGCGCGGGAAGTGAAAGCGGTCCAGGAAACTGGGGCGGGCGATGCCTTTCTCACCGGACTAGTGGCCGGTTATCTGCACGATCGTCGGACGGTTGAAGCAATTGAATGGGGTAAGCGCGAAGCGGCTTCAGTGGTCCAACACATGGGTGCCAAAACGGGATTGTTGCGCTCATTGATCTAGTGTTTTGCGTTAGCGCGGCTTTGCATTCTTATTAAGCGATCTATCTGGTCGTAACTAACTTCGCCACTACTCAATATTCGCGCCCAAAGAGGTTCTCTCTTACTAATATCGCCATCAATACTTCCACCCATACCAAGATAAGCTTGAATTATGTCAGTGGGAACACTGATCTCATTATGTAAAATAGCATCGAGTAATAAAGCTAATTCAATCCCGTTTTCTTCATCAGGAAAATATTGCTGTTGTAAGCGCAAAACTTCTCTGGCTTTTGGTTCCAGTGATTTTGGTGAAGAACCATTGTTCCACCAATCTAATCTTGAAAGAATATCTTGATACAATTCCTCAGGGGATCTTGTATTATCATCGTAGGCAGAGTATGTTGCAAAGTCTCTATCTTTAAACATAGTGATCCGAATTATAGCACCATGGTAAAAGTTCAGCTCGGTCTAATCTCGGTTATGCTGGTATAATCGGTCCATGATTGTTGGTAGCTCAAGTCCAGAAAAGGCGAAGGCACCGGGGAAAAGACATCTCCCCTCCCGTCACTCTCTAACTAATTTTCACCCCGAAATCAAACTCCATCTTAGAAGAAGTCACCTCCCTCGTTTCCTCCTAGCCGGCC
>CAZEEI010000007.1:36319-61171 GCA_964511175.1 uncultured Pseudomonadales bacterium | reverse complement strand
TTCTTCCCGATGCTTTCGCCTTTTCGGGAGAACCAAAAGTCATGGCGGGATTGTAGCATTACCTACCAGGCTTAACAAGTATTTTTCTTGTATTAGTATGCTACTACATGGAAAAAAGATTGTTTCACCCTCTATGCCTGTAGAGAAAAGCCCCTTAACCCAGCGCAATCATCTGCCCGGCCAAACCAAAAAGCCCTGGTTTCCCAGGGCCTTTCGTTTTCGGTTTAAACTAAGATTCTTTACTCCAGAATCTTGGTGATCGCACCGGCACCCACCGTGTGGCCACCTTCGCGAATAGCGAAGCGCTGACCATCTTCGATGGCGATTGGGTTAATCAGAGTCACGGTCATCGTGGCGTTGTCGCCAGGCATAACCATCTCGACACCTTCGGCCAGTTTAATCTCACCCGTCACGTCCGTAGTACCAATGTAGAACTGTGGTCGGTAACCGGAGAAGAATGGCTTATGACGGCCACCTTCGTCCTTGTTCAGGATGTAAACTTTGGCTTCGAACTTGGTGTGAGGTTTAATCGCACCGGACTTAGAGAGCACCATACCGCGCTCCACATCGTCTTTTTCGATACCGCGCAGGAGAATACCTACGTTGTCGCCAGCTTGACCTTGATCGAGCTCTTTGCGGAACATTTCCACACCAGTGACCGTAGTCTTACGGGTGTCACGGATACCGACGATTTCGATTTCGTCGCCTACCTTGACCATACCACGACTAATCCGGCCAGTTACCACTGTGCCGCGGCCTTTGATGGAGAAAACGTCCTCAATTGGCATCAGGAATGGTTTGTCGATTTCGCGCACCGGATCGGGAATGTATTCGTCCACCGCGTCCATTAGCTTCTGGATCTGAGCCTCTTGCTCCGCATCTCCTTCCAGGGCTTTCATGGCCGAAACACGGATAATCGGGGCATTGTCGCCGTCATAACCATATTTGGTGAGTAGTTCGCGCACTTCCATCTCGACCAAATCGAGTAGTTCGGCGTCGTCGACCATGTCGCTCTTGTTGAGCGCTACCACCAAACGCGGTACGTTGACCTGTTTGGCCAACAGAATGTGCTCGCGGGTTTGCGGCATCGGACCGTCCGTAGCGGCAACCACGAGAATGGCGCCGTCCATTTGAGCGGCACCGGTAATCATGTTCTTGATGTAGTCGGCGTGGCCAGGGGCATCAATGTGAGCGTAGTGACGTTTCTTGGTCTCATACTCGAGGTGAGTAATGTTAATGGTGATACCGCGAGCGGCCTCTTCTGGAGCCTTGTCGATATCTTTATAATCCATGGCTTGAGCCATACCTTGCTTAGCCAAAACGTGCGTAATGGCGGCCGATAAGGTTGTCTTACCGTGGTCGACGTGACCGATTGTGCCAATGTTAACGTGTGGCTTGGTGCGTTGATACTTTGCCATATGTTTTTCTCCTTTGTTTTGTTTCCTTTTTTACTTATTTCTGCTTTTCAATGATGGCCTGCGTGATACTTTGTGGCACCACTTCATAGTGGCTCGGCTCCATATAGTAGGAGGCGCGGCCTTGGGTCATGCTGCGCAAAATTGTAGCATAACTCGAGAGCTCCGCCAACGGCACCAGGGCTTTAATCACTACGGCCGCGCCATGTTCGTCCGAACCTTGAATTTGGGCGCGACGCGAGGAAAGGTCGCCAATGACATCACCCATAAACTCTTTGGGCGTGGTTACTTCAATCTTCATGATCGGCTCGAGCAGCTGGAGGCCGGCGCGCTTAGCACCATCCTGCAGAGCCATAGAGGCAGCGATCTTGAAAGCTATTTCCGATGAGTCAACGTCATGGTAGGAGCCATCATAGACGGCGACGCTCATATCAACCATTGGGTAGCCGGCCAGAACACCGTTGGCCATGGCTTCTTTAACACCCTTTTCAATAGGATTAATAAACTCGCGCGGAATCGTACCGCCGGTAATTTCGTTAATGAATTCAAAGCCAGTACCGCGATCTTTGGGTTCCAAACGCAACCAGCAGTGACCATACTGGCCGCGGCCACCGGATTGCTTGATGTATTTACCTTCGGACTCAATGACTCTAGAAATCGTTTCGCGGTAAGCCACTTGCGGGGCACCAACGTTGGCTTCCACTTTGAATTCGCGCTTCATCCGGTCGACCAAAATTTCCAGATGCAGTTCACCCATACCGGCAATGACGGTCTGGTTGGTTTCTTGGTTGACACTGATGCGGAAAGTAGGATCTTCTTCGGCTAACTTATTGAGAGCCAGGCCCATTTTTTCTTGGTCAGATTTGGTTTTGGGTTCGATTGCTAGCGAAATAACCGGCTCGGCAAAACTAATGCCTTCCAACAGAATTGGCGCATTTTCGTCGCAAAGTGTGTCGCCGGTACGCGTATCTTTCAAACCAACCAAAGCCACAATTTCACCCGAAAAAGCGGTATCAATTTCTTCACGCTGGTTGGCATGCATGAGGAGAACGCGGCCAACCCGCTCCTTCACATCGCGAGTGGCGTTGTAAAGGTAGGAACCAGAATCCAGTTTGCCGGAATAAATGCGGCAGTAAGTGATCCGACCAACGTGGGGATCGGTCTGAATTTTGAAAGCCAACATGGCTAATTTTTCTTCCGGCACTAATTTGCGTACTACTTCCTCACCACTACGCGGATTAGTCCCTTTGATTTCCACGATGTCTTCCGGCGAAGGCAAGTACTCAATGATGGCGTCCAGCAGTGGTTGGATACCCATGTTCCGCAATGAAGAACCGGCAAAAACCGGTACCAGTTCGTAGTTGATGACAGCTTTACGCAAACCGGCTTTAAGCTCATTAACACTGAGCTCTTCGCCGTTAAAGTATTTTTCCAGCAGCGCTTCATCGGTCTCACAAATTTGTTCAACCAAAGCGTGACGCATGGTTTCGGCCTGCTCACGCAATTCTTCAGGGATATCAATTATTTCGTAATCGGTTTCCGGCTCCTGGTCTTTCCAATAAATCGCTTTACGATCCAAAAGTAGTACCAACCCCCGGAACCCACTTTCCGCACCCATGGGCAATACCATCGCCGCCGGCTTCACGCCAAACTTGGCGCGGATATCGTCTACGACGTACTGATAATTGGCACCAACTTTGTCCATTTTATTAACAAAACAAATCCGCGGCACCTGGTATTTATCGGCCTGGCGCCAAACAGTTTCTGATTGGGATTGCACCCCTTTGTCGGCATCCAAAACGGTAATACCACCATCCAAAACACGTAGCGAACGCTCTACTTCGGCAGTAAAGTCGACGTGGCCAGGTGTATCAATAATGTTGACGCGAAACGGTTCTTTAGGCATCGCGGAGTCAAGTTCGGGTGTCCAAAAAGTGGTCGTGGCGGCAGAAACAATAGTGATACCACGCTCCCGCTCCTGCTCCATCCAGTCCATGATGGCCGCTCCTTCGTGCACTTCACCAATCTTGTAGGATTTACCGGTAAAGTACAGAATGCGCTCAGTAGTGGTAGTTTTGCCAGCATCAATATGCGCAATAATGCCGATATTGCGGATACGACTTTGTGACATGTGACGGTTGGAGGTTTTAACGGTCTGGGGACTGGCCATAAATAATTTTTCTAAACTTTTACCAACGGAAGTGGGCAAACGCCTTGTTGGCATCGGCCATTTTGTGAGTTGTTACTTTTTTGGCAAAAGCGCCACCCTCTTCTTTAAGGGCATCCATTAATTCGGCCGCTAACTTGTCAGCAAAGCTGTGGTAGGTACCACTGGAGCGCTTATTAGCCTCAATTACCAGCCAACGAACGGCTACGGAGAGACCGCGGTCTGGCCGAACTGGCATAGGTACTTGGTAGGAAGCGCCACCCACGCGGCGGGAACGGACTTCCATCAGCGGGGTAATTTTACGCACGGATTCTTCTAAAATATCCAATGCATCGCGCTTGAGTGTCTGCGCGATAATATCCATGGCTTGGTAGACTTGTTTCTGGGCAGCGTTTTTCTTACCGTCACGCATCGCCCGGTTAATAATTTTAGTCACTAACACCGACTGAAAACGAGGGTCGGCGGCGGCTGGTTTGGAAGAGGCACTTTTAGTTCGGGACATAGGATCTTTCTATTAGGCAGTTTTCTTGGGTCGTTTGGCGCCATACTTAGAACGGGAGCTCTTGCGGTCGGTCACACCAGCCGCATCATATTTGCCACGAATAATGTGATACTTCACACCAGGAAGGTCTTTCACCCGACCACCACGGACTAATACGATGGAGTGTTCGGCTAAGTTGTGGCCCTCACCCATAATGTAAGCGGTTACTTCGACCCGGTTAGACAAGCGGACACGTGCCACTTTACGGAGAGCCGAGTTTGGTTTCTTAGGGGTCATCGTTTTAACCAAAGTACAGACACCACGCCGCTGGGGACTCTGCGTGCGGATGACGCGGTTCTTGATAGCGTTAAAACCGCGACGCAGGGCCGTAGCCTTAATACGCTTAATTTTCGAAGTACGTCCTTTACGGACGAGCTGGTTGATGGTTGGCATAATAAATCTGCTTTCCTGATTTGATTTTTCGCGCGTGAAGAAATTTAAATGAGCCATTTTCCTAGTATTACTCAGTGACCCACCTGAATTTCTTCACACTAGAAGGGCTAATTATAGCAATTAGATCGGTAAAAGCAAGGGTCTTAGCTAGCGATGGGAATCCTTATCGGTTAGATCTAGAATTGGATCGAATAAATAATTAAGTACCGAAGACAAGAAGGTTCGCCAACTGATTTCGGCGCCCCAATCAACTCCCAATTTTTCGACCTGATCAGCGTGCATTGCCAAATGACGCATCCCTTGCCCATCGTGAAGTTCGACATCTACTAAGATTAATGGTTCGTGCGCCTTAATGTCGCACAAGTCTCGCCTAACTCTAACCACAGTACCCGTTCTTTCTTGCCTGAGTCTGGGTCGGGAAAGAATACGGCGCATGTAAGGCAGAGTATAGCAGATGGTATATTGAACCCACGGGAGGTAAGAATGAGATTTTTACATCGTCAGATTGAAGGTGAAATTATTAGTCGCCAGACATCTAGTGGTTCGGACTTAGAAGTTTTAGAGATCGACGACGGCCAGCGCCTACGCAAATTCACCGTATCTGCACGCCAAAGACAGTGGCATACACTAGAACCTGGTAGGTATGTAGTTTGGACTGAACCCATTTTGATTCGGGCTTTACTTGGCGAAGCACCAATTACTATGCGGAAAAATCATTTGGTCAGAAAGCGGTAATCTTTGGGTTATAGACTGGGATCTAAACATCAAAAACCCTAAAACCAACAGTTGTACAATTTACCCCAAGTACAGCCTTCCCTAGAGGGTCTTAAGGCTCCACCAGATCATAGTTGTACAACTATTGGTTTTGGCCATTTTGATACCTAGCTACTCATATGCAGATTCAGCTCTGGCCTTCAGTACGCGTTGAGTTTAGATCGATTTTTCTATCTGAAGCACGACGGTACTGGCCACGAATCTTTCGGGAAGTTAGTGATGGTAAAATCATCTATCGAATCAAACACCGCAATAATCTACGGGAGGTTTACTTAATTTCTGGTGGAAGATATCGCCATTTAATGTGGCTTATCAAGCGTTTTAAACTTGACCGATCGCAATTCCCACCAATACCGCCCATACCAGACTAACGCTGGAAGTCCAGTTTAAAGTTATCAAAAGTTACGGCCGGCCCCAAGTTTACCGTTGGTTTAACCTGATTTAAGCCCAACATCAGCCGCCCCGACGTTGTAGCCGCTAACTCCACCTGCCCCAGCTCCGTCCACTGATCGCCGTCCAGCGAATACTCAGCTTTCCCCTTTTGGGCTTGTACTTTCAACCGCACCCAAATTGGCAGCTGCTGACTGAGCAAAACCTCACTCGGCCGAACCAACTCAACACTATTGAGGGGTTGATCAAGCGAGTGGCGATCCTGATATAAACTCAAGTGACTCAGAGCGTAGCGCGGGTCTTCACCTTCACGCTTGGCTGTCAAATAAATCGGCCGTAAACTAAAACTGTCCAGCGGCTCAACCTCGCTAACGTAAGCCAAAAGTGGTTGAGGAACAGTTAAACCGTCAGTAGTAATACCCGCTAGTCGTAGAGTGAAAGTAAAATCGCCAGTCACGGTTTGCCAGATAAGCGGTTGGCCTGGCTGCGAGCCGGCTTTTAAGCCAATCGTCCAAGCATCATTTTGATACTGAAAAATGCCTTGCGGTAAAGGAGTGCTAGTCTGACCTTCGGCCAACCGTACTTCGTTGTGCCATTCGGTTGATAAACTTTCGCTTGATTCAGTCAGTAAATCCGGTTGTAACCACCAGACAAATCCAACTAGTGCCGTAGTAACCATCACTAGGCCACTGATTGTGATCATCGACAGCAACAACGGCGAACGGTGGAGACGGGACATACCCCTATTCTCCGCAAAGCCGAAGAGACTGTCAAATGAAGCTTTTACACTTCAATCTGGGCACGATCGGGCGAAGTTGGAATTAAACGACCAATAATGACGTTTTCCTTCAAACCGAGCAAACGATCTTCCTTGGCTTCAGTTGCCGCCTGAGTCAGAACCGTAGTTGTGTTCTGGAACGAAGCCGCGGATAGCCAGCTTTCGGTGTAGAGTGAAGCTCGGGTAATACCCAAGATCAGCACCTGCGCCGTGGCTGGTTCGCCACCTTCTGCTAGGACATTCTCGTTCTCCTCGCGGAAACGCATCCTGTCCACGATTTCGCCAGGCAGTAGTGAAGTATCACCCGCTGTTTCGATCGAAACTTTATCGCTCATCTTGGCGATAATCGTTTCGAAATGCTTATCGTTGATCGAAATACCCTGTGACTCGTAGACGCGCTGAATTTCATCCAGTAAGTACTGTTGGGCGGCTCGCAAACCACGCAACTCTAACACATTACGAATATCCAACGCACCCGCGGCCAACTGTTGACCGGCAGAGACTAAATCGCCATCTTCAACCTGAAGAGCTATACCACGTGGCACTTCGTAAGTGCGCACTTCCTGCGGTTTAGACGTGGTAGTAATGGTGACTTGATGTCCGGTTTCAGTTTCGGCCACCGCCACTTTACCAGCGATTGCCGCCATAGGCGCTTCCGCTTTAGGCACCCGAATTTCGAACAATTCTTCTACCCGAGGCAAGCCTTGTGTCACGTCGAGACCAACGATACCACCCGAGTGCTTCACCCGCATGGTTAGCTGTGTACCTGGTTCACCAATGGATTGAGCGGCAATGATACCAACCGGCGCACCAACGGCGGCCAAGTTTTTGGTAGCAAAGTCCCAACCATAACACTTTTGACACAAACCGATCGGCATGTGACAAGCAAGTGGGGAACGAACGGTAACGCTTTCCACTTCATCAGCGGCCAGCTTTTGAGCTACTTCGTCGTTAATGAACTCACCTTTAGCTAACAAAACGCGTTTGCCTTTTTTGACATCGGCGGCAACGTAACGGCCAACAATGCGCTGGGCAAAGGCTTTAGTGCGTTCTCCCTGACGTACAATGGTGACCCCCTCTTCACTGCCACAGTCTTGGGCGCGAATGATCGCGTCATGGGACACATCGCAGAGACGACGTGTTAAGTAACCAGCATCGGCAGTTTTGAGTGCCGAGTCGGTTAGACCCTTACGCGAACCGCGGGAAGAGGTAACGTACTCAAAGATCGACAAACCTTCGCGGAAGTTCGACTTAGTCGGCATTTCCACAATCCGGCCCATCGGGTCAACCACCAAGCCGCGCATTGCCGCTAGCTGTTTAACCTGATCTTTGGAGGCACGCGTACCACCCGAGTTAATAATCACTTTGATGGCGTTCTTTTCGTCAAAGTTATTCCAGGTTTTTTCGGCCACATCATCCGTAGTCTGCATCCAAACCTCAAACATGAGGCGGCGCTTTTCGGAAGCGGTAATCAAACCCTGCAAATAACTCTCTTGGATCGCTTCCGCGCGCTGGTTGGCCGCGACAATAATCTTGTCTTTCTGTTCGATCATGACACAGTCACTAACGGCCACGGAAAGACCAGACTTAGTAGCAATGGCAAAACCAAGATCTTTGACGTCATCAATCAGCTTAGCCACATTGTCCTCGGGGAACAAAGCGATGGCTTGGGTGATTAGTTCTTTGATCTTACCTGCCGAAACCGGCGCGTTAAGGAAACGCAGTTCCTCTGGCAAAATGTTATTAAACTGAATACGACCAACCGTGGTCTCTACTCGCTCCGTCATACCCGGACGGCGCAGGCGCACCGTGATAGGTTGACGCAAACCGATCTTACCGATCTGATAAGCGTGCTCCGCCTCATCGGCTGAAGCAAAAATGATCGGGCAGAGTGTCGCCTCTGGATCAACCGAGGTCAGATAGTAAACACCCATGGCCATTTCCTTATTAGGCACGGTAATTGGTGACGCATCGGCCGGTTTGAGCAAGTTGTGCTGAGGCAGCATCATCTCCGCTGCCTCCCGAATCGCCTGCTTGGTGAGCGGTACGTGAACAGCCATTTGGTCACCGTCAAAGTCGGCGTTGAAACCGGAACAGACACAAGGGTGCAAACGGATGGCGTTGCCTTCAATCAGGATTGGGAAGAAAGCCTGGATACCCAATTTGTGCAGGGTTGGGGCACGGTTGAGTAGAACCGGGTGATTCTTCGTGATCGACTCGAGGATGTCGTAAACCACTTCCTGGCGGCGTTCCAACATGAACTTGGCTGAGCGAATGTTTGGCGCATAGCCTAATTTGATCAGTTCGCGCAAGACGTAGGGTTTAAACATTTCCAACGCCATTTCTTTAGGCAAACCACACTGGTTAAGCTTCAATTCGGGACCAACCACAATGACCGAGCGGCCGGAGTAGTCCACGCGTTTACCCAGCAGGTTTTGGCGGAAACGACCTTGTTTACCCCGCAACATCTCCGAAAGGGACTTGAGCGGGCGGCGACGAATGCGGCGCGCCGTGCGGGCGTGGGCACTGTCGATCAAAGCGTCAACGGCTTCCTGCAGCATCCGCTTCTCGTTGCGCAGAATAATCTCCGGCGCGCCGAGGCGCACTAAATGCAGTAGACGGTTATTGCGGTTAATCACCCGTCGGTAAAGATCATTTAAGTCAGAGGTGGCAAAACGACCACCGGACAATTGCACCATTGGGCGCAGGTCTGGCGGCAAAACCGGCAAAACACTCATGAACATCCATTCTGGGCTTTGATCGGATTTACGGAAACCCTCCACGATGCGTAATCGTTTAGTCGCCTTAACCCGACGTTGACCACTGGTGGTGGCTACTTCTTCCCGAAGTTCCTTGGAAAGTTCATCTAAGTCCAGCGACTTCACCATAGCCAGCAAGGCTTCGGCGCCCATGCTGGTTTGGAGGTGATCGACCGCATCATACTCGGCTAATTTGAGATATTCATCCTCAAACAAAATGGAGTGTTGTTTGATCTTCTTCACCATCTCTTGGACGGTGCCATAGACTTCATTGGTGTTTTCTAAATCACTGACCAATTGATCTTTAATGGTGGCAATTTGCTGCTTAGCCTTTAGCTCTACCGCTTCGTGCTTGAGCGAACGGTTTTCTTCATCAGCAATTTGCTGTTTGATTGCTTCTAGATCAATATGGAGCTGTTGTTTAACTGCTTCAATTTGCTCTTGCGCATCTTCTTCCAACTGCTCTTTAGCCTGGTGTTTGTCCACTTCCAGACGCTCTAACACTTGCTCGCGCGCTTCGGCATCCACCGCCAAAACTACATACTTACTAAAGTAGATGATCGCGCTAAGGTTGCGTGGGCTCAGATCCAGTAAAAGCGACAACGGTGAAGGTGCACCTTTGAAAAACCAAATATGCGCTACCGGTACAGCTAAGTTAATGTGCCCCAAGCGCTCGCGGCGAACGCGGCTTTGGGTAATTTCGACACCGCATTTATCACAGACAATACCTTTGTAGCGGTAACCTTTGTACTTGCCGCAGTGACATTGCCAGTCCTTCATTGGTCCGAAGATTTCTTCAGCAAAAAGACCTGACTTTTCCGCCCGCTGGGTCCGGTAGTTGATGGTTTCGGCCTTAGTTACTTCACCGTAGGACCACTGCCCAATCTGTTCCGGCGAGGCTAACGAAATTTGCAGTGATTCAAAATCCACCACTCGGTCGGCTGGTTTAGGCGCTTTAGGCAGCCAATCATTGGTGCCAACCGGTTGGTTGGTGTTTGGTTGAATTGCGTTCATGTTAAACCTCCCCCTCTGTGTCGTCTAAGTTAGCAGCAAATTCCTCAGCTTCGGCTTCATCCTCAGCCTCCGGCGCTTCGTCAGTTGTTTCCTCTTCTGGTACTAATTCCAGTTCTTCGGCCTGAATCGCGGCGGCCTCCGTAGGTGCCGCTTCTTCTTCAGCGGTCACCTGAGCTTCGCGCATTTCGATTTGCAGACCCAACGAGTTGAGTTCGCGCATCAAGACGCGGAAAGATTCTGGCACGGCCGGTTCGGGAATCGGCTGATCGGAAACAATCGTCTCAAAAGCCTTGGCCCGACCAACTACGTCGTCCGATTTAATGGTAAGCATTTCCTGCAAAGTATGAGCAGCTTGGTGCGCCTCAAGCGCCCAAACTTCCATTTCTCCCAAACGCTGACCACCCATCTGGGCTTTACCGCCTAGTGGCTGCTGCGTCACCAAGGAGTAAGGTCCGGTCGAACGGGCGTGAGTTTTGTCTTCCACCATGTGCACCAGCTTCAGGATGTAGCCGATACCAACCACTGTCTTTTCGCTGTAGGGTTCACCGGTGCGACCATCATAAAGCTGGGCTTTACCGCCGCGCGGCAAACCAGCTCGCTCCAATTCATTCCAGATCTTGTCTTCGTTGAGTTCTTCAAATACCGGCACGGCCACTTGGTAGCCTAGTTCTTGGGCAGCCCAACCGAGGTGTGCTTCCAATAACTGACCCATGTTCATACGGGCTAGCACCGACAGCGGCGAAATAATAATATCCACCGGTGTTCCGTCTGCCAGATGAGGCATATCCTCTACCGGCACGATCTTGGAAATAACTCCTTTGTTACCGTGACGGCCGGCGACTTTATCACCCACCGTTACTTTACGGAGTTGTGCCACTCGAACAATCACGCGCATATTAACGCCGGATTCGAGCTCATCATTTTTATCACGATCCAAAATCGTGACACCAATGACAGTACCGCTTTCGCCGTTAGGCATACGTAGTGAAGTGTCACGCACTTCCCGAGCCTTTTCACCAAAAATAGCACGGAGCAAACGTTCTTCAGCGCTGAGTTCCGTTTCACCCTTAGGGGCAATTTTACCAACCAGAATATCGCCGGCGGTAACTTCTGAACCGATCGCCACTACACCATCCTCATTGAGATGACGCAGTTCGGCTTCGGAAACGTTTGGAATATCACGAGTCAACTCTTCCGGACCTAATTTAGTATCCATGACCTGCGCTTCATATTCACTAATGTGAATCGAAGACAGCGAGTCTTCCTTAACTACCCGATCAGAAACGATAATCGCGTCCTCATAACCCAGACCATCAAAAGAGGCATAGGCAATAACCAGGTTGTGACCAAGAGCTAGTTCACCATGATCGGCGGAGGGACCGTCAATCAGTAGGTCGCCGGCTTTCACTTTGTCACCGGCTTTAGCCACCGGACGCTGGGAGTAACAGGTACTCTGACTAGTGCGGACAAACTTACGGATGGCGTGAGTTAATTTCTGGCCACTGAGGGTAATATTCTCTTTTGGTTCGCGCGCCAGCTGTTGCTTGATTTTAGCGGCATCTTTTTCACTGATCGCCAGCACAACTTGAGCGGCGTCAACGTACTCAACCACACCGGCACACTCGGCAAAAATAGTGCGACCCATGGCTCGGGCGATTTCCTTTTCCATACCAGTACCAATGGTGGGCGCGGTGGGGCGCAGCAAAGGTACGGCCTGACACTGCATATGCGAACCCATCAGGGCGCGGTTAGCTTCGTCATGCGAAATGAACGGAATCAGGGAAGCCGAAGTGCCCACCACTTGGCGCGGCACAACGTCAATGTACTGCACTTGTTCGACCGGACCTTCGATAAATTCGTTGTTAAAACGTAGCGGAATCCAATCCTGGGTAATATAACCCTCGGCGTCGATGTCTACGCCAGCGTGGGTGATGTAGAGTCCTTCTTCATCATCAGCCTGCAGGTAGACAATTTCGTCCGTGACCCGCATCTTGGTACCTTTTTTGCCGGTTACCTTTTCTACTTTGCGGTAAGGCGCCTCTAAGAAACCATACTCGTTCACCCGGGCGTATAGAGCCATATAAGTCACTAAACCAATGTTGGGACCTTCTGGCGAACGCACCGGATCAATGCGCGAATATTGGGAAGCGTTAATGTCACGCATGGAGAAAGAAGCACGTTCGCGCGTTACCCCACCAGTGCCCATCACGGACAAACGGCGCAGGTTATCTACTTCCGAAAGCGGATTAGTCTGATCCAGAATGGTAGACAAACGATTGCGGCGGAAAAATTCCGAAATAGTCGCGATGAGCGGTCGGGCGTTAATTAGGGAAGCCGGCGTTAATTCCTCATCAGTTTTCGTTAAGGACATTTTCTCGCGAATCGAACGCTCCAAACGGAGCAACCCGACGCGGAAAGCCACGGTATTAACTAGTTCGCCAACGCGGCGGACACGGCGGTTAGACAAGTGGTCGATATCGTCAATCTTGCCCTGACCGTTTTGGAGATTAATCAGGTATTTGAAGGCGGCAACAATGTCCCGTTTGGTTAAAACGTGATTATGCTTGTTGTTTTCAATATCCAAACCCAAACGACGGTTCACCTTGTAACGACCCACTCTGCCTAAATCGTAACGACGCGGATTAAAGAACAACTCGTTGAGTAAATCCTGCGCACTTTCCAAAACAGCCGGTTCACCGGGACGAATTTTTTCGTAAAGCTCAATTAAAGCTTCCGTTTGTGATTTGGTAGGATCTTTGTCGATAGTAGCGGTGATAAAGGAGTTTTCCGGTGTTTCTACATCCGCAAACAACTCCATTAATTGTTCATCCGTGCCATAACCGATCGCACGCAGTAGAACCGTACCGGCAATCTTGCGGTGACGGTCAATCTTAACCGTCAAAACGTTGCGGCGACCAACGCTGATTTCCAACCAAGAGCCGCGCATTGGACGCAACTCACCCCGGTAGAGAACACGGTTGGAACGCAGATCTTCTTCGCCTGAAAAAAAGATGCCAGGAGAACGGACTAGTTGGTTAACTACAGCCCGGTCAACACCATTAATTACAAAAGTACCGTTTTCGGTCATGAGCGGCACATCACCCATGAACACTTCTTGGACAGTTGTAGCACCGGTGCGTAGGTTGGTTAAAGTAACTTCCACGCGTAAAGCCGCATCGTAGGTCAGACCTTTTTGGCGTGCTTCCTCTGGCATAACCCGTGGTTCGCTGAGGTGATGGGTACCAAATTCCAGCTTCCAGTTTTTACTGGTGAAATCCAAAATACCACCGTTCTCGTTAATTTCGGCAAAAGACTCTTGAATACCTTTGTCCAAAAATTCCAGGTAAGAATCACGCTGTACTGCCGTTAAATCCATCTTCGGCAAGGTGGTGTGATCATTTCCCCAATAGAGTCGTTGGTTTTGCATATACTTTGTCCCTTTTTTACTTGCTTTTTCCAGACGTCATCAGTCACTTAATCACTTCCTCTGTTCTGCACCAAAAAGCAAGCCGCCCGCGAGGGGGCTTGAAGCATCGAATCTATTTAACAGGTTGTCAGAGCTTTGGACAAAGTTTCTCCGGAAGTGTTTTTTGCGACGGACTATGTTAGACGGGCTATTATAGCGACAATTTTAGCGATTGGCAAGCAGTAGCTAAACTTAAGCAATTAGGTCATCGCCGCCTGGCTCGCCAAGCCTGTTGTACTTCAATTAATAGCCGATGTAGCTCGGTAGCAAAATCGCGCAAAGATAAATTTTTATACTGTCCAGCTTCATAAGATTGCTGCCAGTTGGCGTAACCTTTGGCCACAATGGAACGAATCTCATCTCTCCCGGGTAAATGTGAAAATCGATCCAGCAATCTCTGGTAACGCTCTCGCGTCAGACTAGCTACAACTTGTTGGAATCGTTCCAGACTGGCCGGTGCCCAACGTCCCCATCTTTTTTGCGCCAGAACAACTGGCATATAAACATCGGGAGGGCTTTCTTGCCAAGTATCGGCGGCGGCGTCATACGTCCGACCATTAGCTGGATCAGGTACAACTCCCAAACCATCCACTAATTCTGCAACTTCCCGTAAAGCTAATAATTCGTCTTGGAGATTAGCTAAGGGTGGTTTTGCAACCACTTCGCCCACCACTGTAATTTCTGGATTAGACGGCATAAACCGACTATTACTATAGCAAATTTTAAAGGGAAAGTTTACTTTGATGGCGTAGCAGTTTCACTAGGTTGAGTTGCCGTTAAGGCATCAACTGCAGCCACTCTATTATCACGCCAGGTTGGATCGTCGGCCGCTCGTGGTTGAGGGGTAATATCAGTCGCCAACCGACTCTCCTGGCCGGAACCAATCAGGTTACTTGCTGCAACCGCACTAGATAATACCAAAATCAACAGCGTGGCGACAAAACGCCGCTGGTGTTCCGCAGCCGAAGTTGATAATCGATCAAACGAACGTCTAATCATAACCGCCCTATCGTATCTATATTATGGGACAATGTCAAGTCACAAGACTTATCGTATCCGTTCAAAATGAACTTGCAGTTTAGTTATATCGGCTAAAGCAGTCCGTAAAGCAAACTCTCGTTGCCGCTCTGGTTTGGTTTGGTCTTGTAGAAGAATTAGGGTTACTTCTAATTTATACATCATCGCCGTTAATTGTTGAGCGACATCAGCGCCATAATCCTGTTTAATTTCGGCATAGAGACCAGGCGCAATGTAACTAATACAAAGCGGACCTTTCAAATCTTCCAAAACACAACCAATATTAGCCCGGTGGTAAGCACAAGCTGACCAGCTTTGAACAGACGAGCCTGATAGGGGCTCGTAGGTATAAATGGCTGATTTACCTGGTGTTTTTCGGTTGCGCTGCTGCCGCATAACGTGAAGGGCAGGCAGATAGACACTTTGATCCGCCACTACCTCACTGATGTAACAACTACCCACTCCCTGAGATCCATCTTCTTCCCACTCTTTGTAAGTAGTACAGGCATAAATTACCCGCCACAATTCTTGGGCTGCCGCCACCAACTGACGATACTGCTGCACAGCCAGACGTTCGGCTGGCGGTAAAGACTCCTGATATTGATCGACTGGATCGATTTCGCCTTTTTTTCGCATGTGGCGATTTTAACAGATACGAAAACGGGCCGACAAACCGTCGACCCGCCTCGTTTTAATTTCTTTTTCGGTAGAACTACATCATTCCACCCATACCGCCCATGCCACTCATGTCTGGCGCAGCGGCTTTCTTCTCTTCCTTGATGTCCGTAATTAGGACACGCGTGGTGAGAATGCTACCGGCTACGGAAGCGGCGTTAATCAGCGCTTGCTTGGCTACTTTGGCCGGATCGATCACGCCCTGCTCCAACATATTGCCAAACTCTAAAGTTTGCGCATTGAAACCATAGGCGGCATCTTTCTTGGCCATGATCGTCCGGGCTACCCAACCACCGTCAGCACCGGAGTTTTCGGCCAGAACGCGGACGGGCATTTCCAGCGCGGCGCGCACTAGCTTGACGCCAACCATTATGTCGGCATCGTCGGCGGATAGTTTATCCAGCGCCTTCAGAGCCTGGAGGTAAGTTACCCCACCACCAGGGATAACACCCTCTTCAATGGCGGCTTTAGTTGCTTCCTTGGCGTCCTTGACGCGCTCCTGGAGTTCCTTGAGCTCGACTTCGGTGGCGGCACCAACTTTGATTACGGCCACACCGGACGATAGCTTAGCGCGTCGTTCGGCCAGCTTCTCTTTGTCAAACTCCGAAGTGGTTTGATCCATCTGTTTGGTCAGCTGGGAAATCCGGGCGTCGATATCAACCTTGGCGCCAGCACCGCTGACAATGCGCGTGCTGTCCTTAGTGGCGCGAACCGCACTAGCGCGGCCACAGTCTTCCACGGTGGCAGAGTCCAGCTTGCGGCCAGTGTCGGTGCTGATCACGGTACCGCCGGTTAGAACGGCGATATCTTCCAGCATGGCCTTGCGGCGGTCACCAAAACCAGGCGCTTTAACGGCGAGGATATTAAACACGCCGCGCAGCTTATTCACAATCAAAGTCGTCAGCGCTTCGCCATCAATGTCATCGGCAATAATGACCAGGTTTTTGCTCACCGGCATCACCTTCTCCAGGAAAGGCACCAACTCTTGGACGTTGGAAACTTTTTGATCGGTGATCAAAATGTAGGCGTCCGCAATGGCGGCTTCCATGTGCTCGGTGTCGGTTACAAAGTACGGCGAGGCAAAGCCTTTGTCAAACTCCATACCCTCGGTGTGTTCGATGGTAATGTCCATGGTTTTACCTTCTTCGACTTCAACAATTCCGTCGGCACCAACTAGTTTGAGTGCCTCGGCAATTTTCTGGCCGATCACTTCGTCCTGAGCGGAAATGGTGGCTACTTTAACCCACTCTTCCGGCTTAACCGGCTTAGCGAGCTTGGTTAGTTCGGCAATCACTGTCTTAACGGCCAGGTCAATACCACGGCGCATCATGATCGGGTTGGCCCCGGCCGTAATATTGCGCATACCTTTAACCACAAGCTGTTGAGCCAGCAGGGTGGCAGTCGTGGTGCCATCACCAGCCATGTCGTTGGTTTTGGACGCGGCTTCTTTAACTAGCTGAGCGCCCATGTTTTCAAAAGGGTCTTCCAGGGTGATTTCTTTAGCTACGGAAACACCATCGTGGAGGACGCTGGGTGCACCCCAGGACTTATCGATCGCCACGTTAGCGCCGCGCGGCCCAAAAGTGGTTACCACCGCGTTAGCCAATTTATTAATACCGGCCACGAGCTTTTGCTGGGCCTGATCATCAAAAACGATTTGTTTAGCTGCCATATTTCTCCTTATTTGACTACCGCGATGAGGTCTTCAAACTTCATCACTTGTACTTCTTTACCGTCGGACAGCTTCACTTCGTTGCCGCCCCACTTTTTATAAATAACTTGATCACCCTTTTTGACCGGGCACACTGTTTTAACACCGTGTTCGTTGGTAGTATCAGCGGAAATAGCCATTACCGTGCCTAACTGCGGTTTTTCTTCGCCGCCGGACGGTAAGTAAATACCGGATGCGGTTTGCTGTTGTGCCTCGACTGGTTCGACTACTACGAAACCAGCTAAGGGAACAATGTTCTTGACAGTTAATCCTGCCATAGTTGGTCCTCCTATTTTGCTTTTATCACTTTTTTTGGACAAGCGCTAATATAAGATGAGTGCTAATGCGCTGTCAAGGGTCGGGTGGGGCCTATAAGAAGAGTGGCAACAATTTGGCCTAGTTTTTCTAAGTCTGCCACAGTCATGCATTCGCTCACACTGTGTGGATTTTGCACACCATCGGACAGAACCACCACATCAAAGCCCTTTTCCCGTAAAACGTTGGCATCGCTTACCCCCTGGGAAATTACTGTTTCTGCCAGATAGCCTTGTTGTTTTAGTACTTTTGTCGCCTGGGATTTAGCGATCGAGTCGGGACCGACTGCATAGCCAATGCAATATCCCGACGTTTGCCAGTCGAGTTCGACACCGTACTTGGCGGAAATAGTTTGCGCCAGTAACTCTAGCTTGGCGAGAGTTGTCTGGAAACTAGATTTGGACGACGACCGCACCTCACTCAGCACCAATGCTTGCTCCGGCACTACATTAGCACCAGTGCCGGCGGTAAGTTGGCCAAAATTAACCAAAGTGTTTGGGCCAAGTTTTGTTTTGGCAAACTGACTAATAAATATGGCGGCTGGCACAATAGCTGACTGTCCCAATTGTGGCGCTTTAGCGTGTGCTGCTTTGCCAATAAACTCAGCCGTGAAGTTAATAATAAACGGCGCAGCTACTACGATTTTGCCCAACGGCGCGGCGTGATCGAAAATGAATCCATATTTTGATTGCAACCACTCGAATGGGAAAAATTCGACGCCGCCACCAGTCTCTTCTTTGACTGTAAAAAGCAATTCTAAAGCTGACAGCTCATTTGAATGTTGACTTACTGCCGCCAAAATACTAGCCAATGCTGCCTTGTTATCGGCTCCCAAAATGGTTGTGCCGCTGGATTTAATAACGCCGTCTTGGATTACCGGTTTAATGCCTGCGCCTGGTTGCACGGTATCCATGTGGGCGCATAATAAGACTGGTTGTCCCCGTCCGGCTTTGGCCGCCAGAAGATTCCCCACTGCGTCGGTTCGGCAGGTAAAACCTAGCGGTTTGAGCCAGGCAGTTAGATAGTCAGCCAGTTTGGCCTCGTGACCAGAGGGGCTGTCGATTTGCACTAGGTTAGTAAAAATATCAGTTATCGTCGACATCACTTGTCCCTCATATATTTTTCCACCGAATGAATGAGTGTTCGTTTGGCTTGATCAAACTTTTGGCTTTGGACGATCAGGATTACCATCAATCCTTGGTGTTGTTTCTGCAGGACGGTATTTAGTTTGTGCACCGATTTAGGTTGCGGCGATCCAGCATAAGCATACTTGGACAATGCTTGCGCTGGGTCAAGAACCGACGATAAAGCTGGTTCGTTGATAACGATTGTTTGGCCGCTAACTTTTTGTGTCGCCATCACTATAATTGCTGGGGTGATCAGTGATAAATTACCACCTACACTCTTTAGAGAAACTCCGACAATTTGATGAGCCTGTCGAAAAGGAAGCTGGTAATGTTTAACCAAATAGTCAGCTAACTTAGTTGCCAAAGTGGGTGCAACTGCCGGCAACATCACTTCCTTATTAGCTTTAACCGAACCTAGTAGAGGTATCACTGCTGTAAGCAAACCGGCCGCTTCTTGCATCGTCCGCACAATCACTTCCTTACTTTCAGCCGAATCCCGATTGTAGCCAGAGGGCGTACCTTTAATTACGGTGGCTAGCTGAACAAGATTGCCTAATAACACACCTACTTTAGACCGTACTTTTTCCGCTACATCTGGATTAATTTTTTGCGGCATAATTGAACTACCGCTGGTAAAAGATTCGGCAAAACTAATCAGCCCTACTTCCGGCTGGCTCCAAAAAATCAGATCTTCCATCATCCGCGAAAGCAGTAAGCTTAATACTAGGATGGGCGTGGTCCAATAGATCTCGTGAATGCCCCGGCTGTTTAAGGAAGCCAGACTATTTTGCAATGGCTGATCGAATCCTAAATATTCAGCGGTAACCTGAGGATTAATTGGCCAATTAACCCCATAAGAAGCACCCGCACCCAACGGACAAATATCAATGATCGACATTACCGCTACCAACATCTGCTCGACCTCGACTAATTGTAGTAAATAGGACTGCCACCAAAAACCAAAAGTGCTGGGCATGGCCGGTCGTGCGTGGGTATAACCAGGCATAATTACTTTAAGATTGGCTTTACTCTGCTCAAGGAGAGTTTTGCCTAACTGATCTAAAAGAGGAATCATCTGGAAAAAAAGATATTTTGTCAGCATTTTCTGATCGCACGTCACCTGATCGTTGCGGCTCCGCGCCAAATGGAACCAGCCAGCCTCCGAACCAATTTTTTGGGTTAGAAGATATTCGATATTTTCATGAACATCACCTATTTGCGGATCAAGTACCAACTGGTGTTGATCAATCTGTTCGGCCAAATCTAATAGCGCTTGGAGAATTTTGTGACTGACCTTGGCCGGCACTAATTTTTGCTGAGCCAACATTAAGTTGTGAGCCAGGGTTTCCCAAATGTAAAAAGGCATCAACATTGCGTCTAGCTCTAATTGGGTTTTATCCACCAGAAACTGATCCGTAACATCATTCGGACCTTGATTATAAATACCGGCGTATATCTTAGAAGATTTCATTAGCGCATTTCCTGATGGTTTAGTTTATTAACAATCACTGTTGACAGATCAATTACCGCTATTTCGGCCGCCCCCTCTTGGAGGAGCACGGCAAAATTACTGGGCCACCCTGATTGCGGTAGTAATTTACCGCCAACTTCCAGTAGTATTTGCTCGGACCGTTGGTTGCTGGCCTCTACCACACCAATAATTTGTGATCCAGGGTAAAGCTGATGACCTTTGAGTAAGGTTGCAAACAAGACCTGTCGGCCAAAACCCTGTCCGTGATATTTTGGCGGCACTACCCAACTGCCAAACTCGAACAGTAGTTGTCCGTTTTGGTTTAATCCCGGCCAAGGATAAAGTTTGGCAAAAGCCGCCAATTCTTGTTTGTGCTGGGGATGGGCTACCAATACTCCTAAATCCTTTCCAATATAAGCGGCAATTTCCTGAGGCAAAAACTGTAACATCGTATCTGGATGTTGAGCTAGTAATTGGGAAACCTGGCCGCAAAGCGAAGACTCGTTCAATTTTTCGCTGCTGATTAATTCTGGTTGAGCAACTGTTCCTAACATATTTATTCCTTTCCTTTTGGCTGTTTATGAATTTCGGCTGATATTTTTCCCTGCAAACCAAACAGTTTGATAAAGCCGTTGGCCTCAGCCACACTCCAACTACAACTCTGGGCATAAGTGGCAATCGCCGGACTAAGTAAAGCTTGGGGCGCAGTTACCGCCACCGGATACACTTGGTTGGGTAATAATTGCAATTTGACTTGCCCGTTAACTAATTTTTGCTGGGCATCGATCAAGACCTTAATATCATTCATCACCGGCTCAAAAAATTTGCCGGTATATAACAAATCGGTAAATAGGTGTCCTAATTGACTGGCTAGTTCTTGTTGATTTTTCATCAAAACCAACTGCTCCAAAGCCCGGTGAGCTGTCAATAGCGTCAAAATTCCCGGCGCTTCAAAAACAATATGTCCCTTAATACCAATAATGCAGTCACCGGTGTAATATCCCCGACCATAGCCATAACTACCCGCAATTTGATTGAGCTTTTGCAAAATAGCCACCCCCGTTAAGGTTTTTCCGTTCAGCGCTATCGGCAGTCCGTGCTTAAACTCAATCGTTAAATAAGTTGGTTTGCTTTTGGTTGGTTTGGTCCAAATAAACATCGATTCATCTGGTTCGGCTACCTGATCGATTTCACTACCGGAATAAGTTAGCCCCAAGATATTTTGATTAACCGAGTATTTATGGTGGAGAGTCGGAACGGTAAAACCCTTTTCTTGGAGATAGGCTTCTTCTTGTTGTCGACTGCCGCCGATCTCTTTGGTGGGTGAAATGATTTCTACCTGAGGATTGAGAGTCATTAGGGATAGATCAAAGCGCACCTGATCATTACCCATAGCGGAAGAGCCATGAGCAACCATATTAGTGCTTTCTTTGGCGGCAATTTTTAGAACTTCCTGAGCAATGATGTAGCGGTCAGCGCACATATTAGGATAGGATCCTTGATAAAGGCCGTTCGTCTTAATAATGTCGGCGATCACTGTGTCGAACATTAACTGTTTACCATCTATTAGGTAATGTTTCTCGGCGCCTAGTTGTTTGGATTTTTGGGCAATAGCCTTTAATTCGGCATCAGAAAACCCACCGGTATCTACCGTGGCAGTAATTACTTGATAGCCCTGATCGATGAGGTAGACCACCGCAAATGAAGTGTCCAAGCCCCCAGAAAAGGCCAACATTACTTTTTTCATATTTTTTCCTTTGCGGGCTTTTTGGTTGAAATTGATACAAAAAAACCGCCCTTGTACTTTCGTACAGAGACGGCTTCAACTAACCGTGGTACCACTCTGCTTTGTCAGTTTGTTGCCAAACCAACCTTCGCGACTCTCTCGGTTACTCTTTGCGAGTGACAAGAGTCTCAAGCTTTGACGGGCCTGGGTCGTCCTCGATTTTGCGAGGCTCCGCGAATGTGCTGTCACATTGCTTGAGGCGCGCGACTGCCTCTTGAACGGATTTATTACCACTAATTATAGGACAATTAAAATTCTTGGCAACTGGTAGTTTTTACACTTTATCCGGTGCTTCGATGCCTAGCAAACCAAGCCCCGTCGCCATCACTTGTGCCATTGCTTGCGTAATCAGCAAACGAACCGCTCTCTGCTCTGGCTCCGGCGCATTGCGGATCGAATCGACATTGTAAAAGGCATTGAAACTCTGGGCTAAATCGAACAAATAAGTACACAGAGTATTAGGCGCTAAATTAGCCACCACCTTATCAATAATTAAGGGGAACTGGGCCAAGCGGCGCAGTACCGCCAGTTCATGCGCATCGAGTTGGTAATTTTCAAGATCGGTTGGTGCGGCCGCCTCACCCGCCTGTTTCACCACCGATTTGGCCCGGGCGTGAGTGTATTGCAAATACGGACCGGAGTTACCTTGGAAATTCAACATCTCTTCCCAGCGGAAAACATAACCGGAGGTGGGCGCGTTTTTGAGGTCGTTGTATTTGACGGCACCAATGCCAATCGTTTGAGCTAGGCTGGGGTCGCTGGCCAATTCGCCAGCTTTGGTGACTGCCTCGCTTAAAACGTCTTCCAATTTAATGGTGCGACCGGCGCGGGTACTCATTTTTCCCTCTGGTAAACGAATTAAACCGTGACCGAGATGAATCAGCTGGCTACGGGTGGCGTAACCTAGCAACTCGGCTGCCCAGAATACTTGGCGGAAATGGAGTTTCTGTTCGGCACCGACTTCATAGATGGCGAGGTCTGGCTGCCACTTATCGCGGCGGAAGCGGATGGCGGCCAAATCGCGGGTCAGGTAAGTAGTGGAGCCGTCGCGCTTGCGCAACATGGCCGGCGGCAAGTCTTCGTCCGGTAAAGGTAGTACTAAGGCACCTTCGCTCTCCTGTGCCAAACCCTTTTCCTGCGCTTCGGCAACGACCGTGGGCATTAAATCTTCGTAGCTGCTTTCGCCATAAGCGTAATCGATTTTTACGCCCAATAGATCATAAATAGCGGCAAATTCCCGCAAAGAAGTTTTAATTAATTGTTCCCAAATTTGCCGTTCGTGCGGCTGGCCTTTTTCTAGGCTAGCAAAAGCCTGGCGGGCGGCGTCTGGCAGAGTGGGATCGGTTTTAGCCTCTTGGTTGAAACGCACATATAGTTGCTCCAACTCCGTGACACTAAGTTGGTCGACTGGCTTTTCCGCCCAACGGTCAATGGCCACAATCATCTGGCCAAATTGCGTGCCCCAGTCGCCTAAGTGATTATCACCGATCGCTCGCCAACCTTGAAATTGGAAACAGTTGTACAACGCTTGGCCGATGATGGTACTGCGCAAGTGACCCACACTAAAGCGTTTAGCAATGTTGGGCGAGGAATAATCGATCACCACCGTTTTGCCCTGACCGTTCTGACTGCGGCCGTACTGGGCGCCTTGGTCGGTGATGGTTTGGAGTTCGCGCAGATAAAAAGACGGTTGGAGTGTGAAGTTAATAAAGCCTGGACCGGCTACTTCGATTTTGGTCACCAGCGACCTCAGTTCTTCATTTTGACGCAAAGTTTCCATTAGAGACTCAGCAAAAATCCGCGGTGCCCGTCCTTGACGTTCCTCGCTCGACAGCACCATGGCCACATTGCTGCTAAAATCGCCAAATTGTTCGTCCGGCTGATTTAATTCAGCGGCGGCGGGCAGTTTTAAGTCCAGCTTAGTTAGAGCTTGGTTGAGGGCGGCGGTGATGGTTTGTTGAGCTTGGCTGAGCATATTTAGCGCTTTCCGAGGACTTGCATTACTGTAGCAATTTTTTGCCGTTGTTCATCAGTGGAAAGCTGTAACAAATGGTGAACCGAATCGAGCAACTCCTTTTGCAAATCGGCAAGAGGGCGAGGTTCTTCGGCTTCAACTGTTTTGCCACTGACTATTAATTCTAAAATTCGTTCTAACTTAGTAAACGTGGGCCTAACTTTGCTGTCCCGTACACTCGACGAATAATCTATCTCAACATTGAACTGAGAACCGATCTTCCTCACTAAATAATGTTGCAAAATGCGGCAAACATCCTTGTCTTGATCTCCCGGGGCACGCTGGCGCAGAGTATTAACTGCCGACTGCATGGCGTCAATTAATTCAGCGGGAAATTTTTCTTCCTGTTCTGCATTTTTTACTATGGCTTCATTCGAACTCATAATTCCTCCTGAGCCACGGGCGGGATTCGAACCCGCGAGTCCGAGGTTTTGCAGACCTGGCCGTTAGACCGCTTCGGTACCGTGGCGATGAGGCTATTATACCTGGTCATCTTCGTCCGGCGGCAAGAGATTAATAACATTGGCTAAGTTCCACCATTCGCGCTGCATGTTTTTTAGACTTTGATACTCGCTAATCGGAATTAAGACGGCGACGTGACCGCGAGAAATAATCTTTATCGTCTTGTTTTGTTGGATTACTGCCTTAAACAAGGGGCACAGCTCAGCACGCGCTTGACTCAAATAACGAACAATAACCGGTGTTTCTACCATATATCAAAAACCGCTTTTCGGTATTTTGTACAAATTCGACTATGTTTTTGTACAATTTAGGGGTTCATTTTGTACAAAACCAAAAAAGTCGACTTTTGATATACGGTACTCCCGCATTCTGACTGAAAAGTTACACCTTTAGCGGGTGGCAGATCGTGCTTTTTTTAACAATCGGTACAAATTGCGGGCTAAAGCCGGGGCATCCTGAAAAAGAGGATGACCGGCATCAATGGCCTCCACTTTGCCACCCCGAGTCACAATAAAACGAAAATTTAAATAGAAAATTTCGACACGCGCCAGCAGAGGATGTTTTTGCAAATAACTAT
>CAZEEI010000007.1:10978-36219 GCA_964511175.1 uncultured Pseudomonadales bacterium | reverse complement strand
CTTTTTCTGGCTTGCTGGAAAGCTTCTTGCAATTTCTTGGCCTTTTCATCAAAAATACTACCACCAATTAAAATAACTTGACCGTTTCTATTAATCTGAAAGTCTTGCCTCAAATGTAAAGTTATCAAGGCTAAATCGGGTTCATTGGCAAATCTTGCCGCGACAAAATCTAAAGTATTTCTTAAGCTATCCGATATTTTTACCTGTTCTGATCTGCCCATCTTTTTCTCCATTTAATCTTTTTTCTGCCGCAAAATGTTGGACTCGATCGAATGCATCAGCGATTGTTTTTGTTCCTGTCGTTCCAGGGCGCTATGAACCAAAAAATCAATTAATTGCGTATAGGGAAAACCGCTGTTCTCCCAGAGATAAAATGCCATCGAACCAGGTGGTGCATTAACTTCACCTAGCCAAATCTCTTCCGTCGAAGGATCGGCAAAAAAGTCGATTCGCGCCACCCCATTGCCCCCGATCAACTGCCAAAAATCCAAGGCCGTCTGCTGAATTTTCGCCGCCAACTCCGGCGAAATGGGGGCCGGAATCCGGCGGCTCAAGCTGGCCATACCTTTGCTTTTCTTACCACCCCGTTCGTATTTATCGGCATAACTAAGGAAGGTGTCGGTCGATACTGGCTGTTCGGTGATGGAAGCGCGGGCACACTTACCGGCACCAACCACTGCAACATTAACCTCGATGCAGTCGCGAGCGGCTTCTTCAACAATCAAGCGTTCGTCAAAAGAGGCGGCTAGTTCGATGGCTGCAGACAATTTGGCGGCTGTATCGACTTTGGTTACCGCCACACTCGAACCCAACGTGGCAGGTTTGACAAACAGCGGATAAGTCAGGGCATTGGTTCGCTCCAGTTGAGCCTCCCGCTCATTTTCCCACTGCGCACGGGTAAACCAAATATATTTAGTCACCGGAATATGAGCAGCCTGCGCCACGTGTTTGGTCATGATTTTGTCGATCGCTACTGCGGCGGCCACGACTCCCGGCGCTGCATACGGCACATCCGCCAACTCCATTAAACCAGCTAAAGTGCCATCTTCCCCGTGGCCGCCGTGTACACAAAAAATCACCGCGTCTACACCGTGGTCTTTGGTTGGATCGGGCGAAAACTCAACTGGCGCTAAATCCGCACCTTGGGGATCATTAAGATCTAAAGAGGTAAAAGTCGCTGCCAACTTAAGCGAGTCACCGGTCCACCACCGCCCGCGTTTATCAATATAAAGTGGCACTACTTGGTACTTGTCAGGATCGGCATGTTTCATCAGCTGAGTGGCCGTAATAATTGAAACTTCGTGTTCAACCGAGCGGGAACCAAACACTACGCCCAAACGCATCATGTGGCCATTATAGCAGTAGGGTCAGACCCGGCCACGGGTCAGACCTAGGCCGGGGTCAGACCCCGGCCTAGGTCTGACCCTATGCTATGCTGAACTCATGATCAAAACCGTTTTCAAGATTGCCATTATCGGCACCGGCAAAGTCGGCATGACCACCGCTTTTTCGCTGATCACTAGAGGAATTCCTTCCGAATTAGTCCTCGTCAGCCGCGACCAAGCTAAGGCAGAAAGTGAGAAACTGGATTTGGAACACGCCTTACCCTTTCTATCAGCTTGCGACATTATCGCCACAGATGACTACGCCAATTTGGCGGCCACTGATTTAATTGTTTTTACCGCCGGGGCGGCCCAAGAACCGGGCGAAAGTCGTTTGGATTTAGCGAAAAAAAATCTCAGCATTGTCGAAACACTGATGCCTAAAATCGTGGCCAACGCACCGGAAGCAGTTTTGTTGATGGTCACCAACCCCGTCGATATTTTAACTTTCCGCGCCGCTCAATTATCCGGCTGGCCGTACGGACGGGTCTTTGGTTCTGGCACAATGCTGGACACCGCCCGTTTCCGTTGGCATTTGTCGCGGGTGTTTGACGTTGACCCGCGCAGCATCCACGCCTATATTTTAGGCGAACACGGCGAATCTTCTTTCCCCGTCATTGAACACGCTACGATCGGTGGCCAAGCCCTCAGCCGTTTCCCCCAATTTTCGGCCGAAAAAATCCGCGAATCCTACGATTTAGCTCGCAGCGCAGCGGCCCGCATTATCGAAGGCAAGGGTGCCACTTATTACGCCATTGCTACCGTGGTGACTCATTTGGCAGAGGTTATTGAACGCGATCAGCGCAGCGTTTTGCCAGTCTCGGTGCCGCTCCAAAATTATTACGGCATTAGTGACGTCGCTTTAAGCGTACCGTGTATTGTGGGTCGCCATGGCGTGGCTCAAGTACTGGAAACCCAACTCTCCGCCAACGAACAAACTCAATTAGGCCATTGTGCAGAAGTTTTGCGTAAGTATTTGGCGTAAGGTATACTGAACTGAAGACGCCCAACGTCCGTCAAAAAAAGAGGAAAGGTAGTATGTTTAAGTCACCGTTGGTTTTACCACTTACTTTGATTTTTGCTGGTGTGTTAGCCTTTATGGCGACAACTGGCGTCTTGCCGGCTACAGTATTGCGTTTTTGGCCAATCGTCTTTGTAATTCTGGGTCTAATCGGCTTGGTTTCCCTTAGTTCGGAGGAGTTGACCAACGAAATGCCTAGTGAAAAAACACACCGTCGTAGTGCTGCTACTAAAATCACTAAGAAATCTGCCCGTACTAAAAAGGCGCGCTAATGTCTTCTTTGCAGATTGCGATTGATGGCCCAGTGGCGGTGGGTAAAAGTACGATTGCCCGTTTATTGGCTCAGCGTTTGGGTTTTTTGTACATCGATACGGGCGCTATGTACCGGGTAGTTGGTTTGTTGGCACTGCGGGCCAATGTTAATCCTGAAGATGAAGACCAGGTGGCCGCTCTCCTGCCCCAACATACCATTGACTTAGCTACGCCAGAGGGTGAACAGGAGGACGGACGGAAAATCACCGTTTATTTGGACGGTGAAGATGTGTCCTGGGCAATTCGTACGGAAGAAGTTGGACAGGCCGCTTCGCAAGTAGCTTCACATGGCAAAGTACGTCAGGAATTGGTTAAACAACAACAGGCGATTGCCGCCAACCAAAACGTGGTAATGGAGGGGCGGGACATTACTTTTCGCGTTTTACCCCAGGCCCAACTTAAAATATTCCTGATTGCCGACGACCGAACCAGAGCCAATTGGCGCCATACCGAATTAATGGAGCGGGGGCAGGATGTGCCGCTGGAAGAGGTTATTGCGGAGTTGAGCCGCCGTGACCAACGCGATACTAGTCGAAGTGTTGATCCATTACATCCTACCAGTGACTCTTGGTATTTAGACCGTTCGCGGCTAAACTTAGAGGAAACCCTCAATGTTATCGAACAGAGAGCGAGAGAGTTATGGCCGAAAAACACCGCGTAGTAGCTCCCCAGCCGGAACGGTATAAACGCGGGCGGTGGGTTCTTCCCGCTCTCCTAATCGTCAGTATTTTAGCTTCGTTGTACTTTTGGTTTCTAGGCTAGGGTGTAACCCTGGTATCACCTGACGCCTGGAGGGTGGCACCCTCAGCGGGCGGTGGGAACATGGCAGCTGTACAGTGTTGGGTGGGAGCCATGCCTGTTAAGAAAATTTCCGTACTCACAGCCGGACACTGTTGGCAAGGCAAAGTGCCGGTCGGGCGACACACCGCCACCTTTTCCATACCGCTAGGTAGGGCGAAAGCGTGTGTCTGACCCGCTAACTGAGAGCTCATGATTTGGTTCCAAATGGGAGAAGCGCCGGTAACACCGGAAGCGACTCGGTTCATGGGAGTATTGTCGTTGTTGCCCACCCAAGTTAAGACTACGCGATCGGTGGTATAACCGATGGTCCAGTTATCACGCAAGCTGTTGGTTGTGCCGGTTTTGACGGCTACTTCTTGTTGGGGAAGATTAAGTACCGAGCGCGGCCCGAACGCGGGCGTTCGGGCCGCATTATCGGACAAAACACTCGTAATTTCGTAAGCGGTTAGAGGACTAATCGTTCGTTCTCCCCCGCACGGGCTGGACGCATCGGCACAGGGATTAACGTATAGACTACGACCATCCCAGCGTCGGACATAAAGTAAGGGATTGAGCGGCACTGTTTCTCCCTGGTTGGCAAAAGTACCGTACACTTGAGCCATATCGTGCATAGTTACTTCGCCACTGCCCAAGGTAAGCGCCAGACCAAAACGGGTGGGATCCTGCCAAGTAGTAATCCCCATTTTCCTACCCTGCTCCACCAACGAAGGGACACCTAGCTCCACTAGCAACCGCACTGCCGGCACATTATAAGAACTCGCCAACGCCTCCCGCAGTGTTACTTTGCCATGAAAGCGACCGTCATAATTGCGAGGAATGTATGCCGGCGAACCAGGAACCGTGTACATGACTGGTTTATCTTCGATCGTGTCCGAAGGTTTATGGCCGCGCTCAAAGGCTAAGGCGTAAGTGACTGGCTTGATTGAACTGCCCGGTTGGCGTGGCCGCAAAGTTAAATTAACGCTGCCATCATGGTTGGCATCAAAGTAGCCGCGACTACCCACCATCGCTAAAATCGCTCCCGAACGGGGATCGGTGACCAACGCCGCACCGTTACCCACATTTAATTTGGCCAAACGCTCTACTTCCTTCTGCACCGCCGCCGAGGCGGAAGCCTGTATATCTAAATCGAGTGTGGTGTAAACTTCCAACCCGCCCTGGCTCACTAATGCCTCGCCGAACTGCTGGGCCAGTAAACTTCGCACATACATGACAAAGTGGGGTGCCTGAATGTCATAGGTTGCGGTCTGAAAAGTTAGCTGCTGCTCACTGGCTTGTTTAAACTGTTCGGCCGTAATAGCTCCCTGCGCTAGCATGAGCTGCAGCACTTCTTGCCGCCGCTGCTCGCCTAATTGAGGAGTGGCACTAAACGGCGAATAGATACTCGGAGCAGCTGGTAATCCAGCCAAAAAAGCGCTTTCGGCCAGAGTTAAATCTTTAGCCGATTTAGCAAAATACCACTGACTGGCTTCCTCCACTCCGTATACTGATCCACCATAATTAACTTCATTGAGATAGTGGTAAAGAATCTCGTCCTTGGTATAGAGCGCGTCAACCGCCAGCGCCAAAACCGCCTCACGAATTTTCCGCTGCCAGGTGCGATCGCTGGTTAATAAAATATTTTTCACGAGTTGCTGGGTAATGGTAGAACCACCCTGGGTTGACTCGTGCCGTAAGTTATGCCAAAAAGCCCGAGCGATTCCCCTAAACGATAGGCCAAAGTGGTGATAAAACTCACTATCCTCTATAGCTAAAGTGGCCGCGGTCATTTGCGGGGAAATGTCGGCCAACGGTACGATCGTTCGGTTTTCATCTTTGAAAATGGTATATAACAATCGGCCGCGGCGATCGTAAATCTTAGTCGAAACAATCGGACTGCGTGATTTGATGGCTAGCGGCGAAGGTAAGTCGCGCAAAATAAAGTAGTAGGTTCCCCAACTAAATAGACTCAGACAAATTAACGACCAACCGGCCAGAATCAACCAGGAAGGAAAGGTTGGTGTCGGCAACTGCCAAATAATTTTGGCGTGATGGCGCTTTAAACGTTGTTGTCGCCACCAATAAAATTCGAAGATGATTTCCTGGTAATGGCGTCGCAGCCAGTTATTGTGCCAATACCAAATAAACTCTGTTTCACTAGGGACGGATACAACTAATTGGGGCTTAACCAGAGTTGCTGCTGGGCGCCGATTGAATCTGACCAAACTATGCCAAGTTTGCCGCAAAAACAACCAACCGGCTCGTAAAATCAGCCAACCTGGATGTCCTAAAAAAAATAGTAGCCGCTTTATGCCGGCTAGCTGGGAGATATGCCCACTCATCTTGCCTTCATCTCAGCACATTACCAGACAAAAAACTAGAGCCAGAGGGGTCAGACCCCGCCATGGGTCAGACCTAGGTCTGACCCCTCAGCAGTTTCCGGCCAATTGTTTCCCACAATTCCGGACGACCACCCTCGTAACCAAGTGCCCAGATCGCGATTCCCTGTAAACCTAGTTGTTGGACAAAATCCAATTTATAGGACAGTGAACGGGTGTTTTCGTAATAAATGAACTGGGTCTGGCCATTCTCCTGATAAGTAACGTAAGGTGACAAGGCGTCCTCATCCCAACGTTCTTTGGCTGCCAATTCCGGATCACCCAAAATTTCCGCCACTCGCTGGTAGGTAGCCGTAGCCCCACTATCCGGATAAGCCGAAGAACCTGGCTGGTCAGAAGTGGAGGTCCACTCGTAGCCGTAAAAAGGAATACCCAATACCAATTTATCGGCAGGTACCTGCTTAAGCAGATCACGCATATTACTAACCACATCGTTTTCCCAGCGCCCACTCCCACGGCCAAAAATCGGCGCTACCGGACCCACTACTGGCGAGCTGCGCACGTGGTAGTCGTAAGCCATCACCACTAAAAAATCGGCGAAGGGATATAGTTTCGCCGGATCCCAAAAAGTGTAACGGCTAGCAGCGGAAGCAAACATCGCCACACTGAGCTCAAGGTGAGAATCCAACTGATCCAATTCGACCGATAATTCCCGTACAAAAGAAACATAATTAGCCCGCAGTACATCGTTAACTTCACCGGCGTACTCAACGTCCAACTGCACACCATCAAAAGGATAGCTTGCTACCAATTGAACCAGAGCATTAACCGCTCGTTGCCGCGAAACCTTATTGCTCAACAGAGCAGCGATGTCGTCAGCGTTAAACATCGTCACGGTAATATGCAGTCGTTGACCCTGGATGTGCCGTTCCTGCATCCACGCCGTAAACGATTCTTCCTGTAGGCGAAGCAAACCGATATCGCGCTCGCCATCGGTACGCTCGCGCAAGCTGCCATCGGCATTCAAGCCAATCGAAAAATAAGCAATATCGGTTAATTGACCGGAAATACTGGCTTCTTTCATTGTCCAGTAAGGCAGAAAACCCATAATACGCGCTTGGTGGTTGGTAGTCGGTTGGTTCTGCAACTGAATATAATTAAGCCCGGTTAAAGGGCTAACCAGCACGGGATGCCACCAAGATTGCCGCCAACCCCACCAGCCGATCAGAGCCAATAGAAAAATGGGGGAAATAATTAAACCGAAGCGTATCCGAAACACGCTCCTATTGTATTACGGAAAACGGGTAATTACTTGGCAACAACAAGCAAACGCGAGAGGCCAGCCTTGCGACGTGCGGCGGTATTGCGGTGCAGCAAATGGTTTTTAACCGCACGATCAAGACTAGAAAAAGCCTGAGCTAGTCCAGCCGCGGTTGGTTTGGCACGGAAAGTATCGACCAACGTCTTCATCTTAGAGCGGATACGAATATTCACTTCCCGCTTGCGTAACGAGCCGCGGAGTGCTTTTTTAGCTGATTTAGTGACTGGCATAGAGGGAAATTATATCATATGTTTTAGATAGTCTAGTTCTGGACGATCACTGGGCAATGAGCAATACTAGCGCTAATGCAGGCAATTACACGCTGGTTCCGTAAACAAAGTACGTGGGTGGAGTCGCAACAGGCTTCGATTCTGTCAGCGGCGTTTATTATTTTGATTGCTACCGTTGCTTCAGCTGTTTTTGGTTTAATAAAAAATCGCGTTCTCGGCGCTTATTTTATTAACGATAACTACAGTTACTTAGTGGATGGTACTATCCACTATCTCTTGGAGTCCTACTGGGTGGCCTTCCGCGTACCGGAGTTTGCTTACCAGCTAATTGTGCTAGGAACGGTTTCTTCGGCTTTTCTGCCGCTTTTTACGCAGTTTTATCAAGACAATAAAGAACACGCTTTTAACCTGGCTAATCAGGCCATGATCGCTTTGCTCGTCATCTTTGCTTTGGCAGGAGTGGTCATTGCCGTCTGGGCCGATGGTTTTATTAACCTCTTAACTAGCCCTGGATTCGACCCACGACAACACGATTTAGCCGTCCAGATGACGCGCATCATGATGTTGTCCCAAGTGCTGTTCGCCCTTTCCGGCTTCTTTTCGGCCATGCTGCAAAGCGCTAAACGCTTTATTATTCCCTCGTTTAGCCCGGTAATGTACAACATCGGCATTATCCTGATGGTGATTTTCACCCACCAACAGCTAGGGTTGTTATCAGCAGCTTGGGGCACTGTGCTGGGTGCTTTTCTGCATATGGTTATCCAGGTGCCGCTGGCCTGGAAACTAGGTTGGCGGGTCAATCCTTTTCCCCGTTGGAATCGACACGATCTCAAACAACTCCTGCATTTGGCGGGTCCACGCACTCTCACTTTGGGATTAAACCAACTCAACCTTTTGGCGATTACTTTCTTTACTACGGCGATTGGTGGGCTAAGTTTAACCATGATTAATTACGCCCAAGCCTTAATGGCCGTACCGGTGCGCTTTTTTGGCGCGTCAATTGGCCAAGCGGCACTGCCGTTTCTGGCGGCCAGCCACCATGATCCCGCCGGTTTCCGCTGGACACTGTTCCGCTCACTGCGCCAAATTGCCTTCTTTGCCGCACCCGCTTCTGTCCTGTTGTTGATTTTGCGGGTACCGATTGTTCGTCTAGCCTACGGTACTGATAACTTTCCCTGGCGAGCAACCTTGTTGACGGCTGAAGTTCTGGGCTGGTTGGCTTTGTCGATTGCTCCCCAAGCGGCTACCCACTTACTGATTCGCGCCTTCTATGCCCTCAACAATACTGTCACTCCCTTCTTTGTGGCAGTGTTCTATTTTTTGATCACCATTTTTCTTAGCTGGCTACTCGCTATTCAAATGGCGATGGGGTTAAGAGGTATCGCCGTCGCTCTAACTACCGCCGGCACCCTGGAAATGGTGATTCTATTGGTATTACTAATCGAACGGATTGGTTTAGATCAAGTCGGTTCACTCATTTCCTCATTACTACGCATTGGTTTGTCCTCGCTGCTGATGGCAATCGCGTTGTTTGTTTTCCAGCGACTCTTTGACCTCTATGTTTTCGAAACATCCCGCACCATTGCCCTACTGCAACTAACTGTTTTAGTAACAATTATTGGTGGCAGTGTTTATTTAGGGCTTTGCCGCCTCTTTCAAATCGAAGAGCTTGCCATCCTACAAAAAATCTTCCGCCGACTGCGCTCACAGTGGAACAAAATCGTACGCACCACACCTGGATTTGTGGAAGATATTTCCTCCCCCGAATAGGTCAGACCTATGGTGGGGTCAGACCCTTGCGCCTGGGACGGGTCTGACCCCACCGGAGGGTCTGACCCTAAAAAAGAGCCCTCGTAGAGGGCTCTTTCAATTTCAGGTTACTAAGTTCAATTATAAGGTCGGATTTTCTGGATGGTGTCTTGGATACCACTATCGAAGATATTAACTCCGAAGAAGTAAGCAATAATCTGCATCAAGGCGTAAGCAGAAGCGACGATCGCTAAACCAACCAAAGCGGCGGTAATCTTGTTGCGAGCCGATTCGGTTTTACCTTTGTCACCACCGGAAGTAATCCACTGGATACCACCCAAAACCAGATAACCAAAGACCAATAAAGCAGCAATCAGGATGGCAGCACCAATAAAGCTGGAGAGCAGCTGACCGACGTCAACGATTTTGACGTTAGCTTTGTCTTGGCTGACGTTAATGGCTGGCAGGGATTGAGCCAAGGCCGCGGAAGCCGAACCAAGTAAACCAATCGCTGAAGCACTAACCGCTGCGATTTTTTTGTTCATAATTCTCCTCTATTTTCTCTTTGCCTTATTATAACAGCTTCAAGTTGTATGGTAGCACAGCTTTTTTTGTTCAGTCAAACTAAAGTCGGTTATTAGAACAAACCGAATAACCCTTCCCCCGTTCGGCTACTGCACGTCGAAAATTGGTATCCAGACAAAGGTTCACCCGTAACACAAGCGCAAGGTTCAAAGTGGGCATAAGAAAATTGTGAAGAACCTTGCCCAGCACCCACGCAAATTAAACGTGCTGCACCACCGTCCGAACAGTAACCACCGGCACCACCGTCATTATAGGTTTGACCAACTGTACATATTTCGCTACTGCTACTGCTGCTACTACCCGACTTGGCAGAACTAGCTCCACCGGTACCGGCACCTAACTGGGTAATATTAATGCCAAAGAAATACTGGACTACCATGAAAATGGCAAAAGTCGAAACCACCAGTGCTAAACCAACAATCGATTGTATAATTTTTTCGCGGGCTTTTTCGACTTTGCCTTTATCGCCGCCAGCGGTAATCCACTGAACGGCGCCCAACATCATGTAGCCAAAAGCGGCAATCCCACCAATGAGAATGGCTGCACCGATAAAGCTAGCCACCAAAACACCCAGATCGGTCTGCACTACTGCTCCACCGCCGGTGGTGGGTAGGTTGCCGCGGATGTCGATCACTGATTCTGCCATATATTATTTTCCCCAGTCGCGTATGCGGTTAAATTCAGGATCCTCGTTCATAAACGGACTTAGCCAGGCTTTATCACTAGTGGAAGATCCACCCACGATTTGGTTAATAAACGTCGGCTGCAGCAAATCGAGGCCAAACACCGGTCCCAAGAACGTGGCAATGCCTACTACAGAAACCAGAACCGCCAAACCAATTATCGCCTGCAGAATCCGGTTCCGGGCTTTTTCAATCTTGCCCGTATCGCCGCCGGCGGTAATCCACTGCAGTGCGCCCATAAACATATAGAGTAGAACTGCCAAACCGCCCAGCACCGCCGAAGTTTGAATCAAAACCGCAATATATTTACCCAACACCGCGGCGCCAAAGGTGCCGCTATCACCTTTAAACTCCTGCAAAGCCGGCACTGCTGGGTTGGTAATTTGGGCTAAAAGTAAGCGGTTCATATTAGTTATTTCATCGTACCATTACGGGGTGACCACCTTGGGAATAATTTGCAAAAAGGTATCAGCAGGGTTGAGGATATCAATACCAAAGACGCCGCCAATGATACCAACCAAGGCAGTAGCCAAAATCATCACTAGTAAACCAATCGCCGCGTTAATCATCCGCGTCCGAGCCTTTTCCGCTTTACCGGTATCGCCGCCTGCCTGCAGCCACTCAAAACCACCCACAATAAAGTAGATCACAAAAAATAAACTGCCTAAGATCGTGAGAAAAGCAATAATATTCGATAACTGTGTCGTAAAAGCCGCCACTACCCCCTGAGCGCTACCTGATTTAAGCGCTTCCTTACCGATTGGACTCAGACCCTCAATTTGGCCAGCACCCAAATCAACTTTAGCAGCTAGTAAAACTCGCTCCATCATTAGGGACCTCCTGGCGTAGTAATGCTGGGTTTAAGTAGAGCCGTGGCATCGCCAAAGAAGAAGAGACCGATCAATCCGGCCAGCAGCGGTGCCGCCACCATAATCAGCAAACCGATAAAGGTATTGCGGATACGTTCGGACATTTCGCCTATTTTCTTAGGATCGCCCTCCGCAGTAATCAACTTAAAACCGGCAAACAAAATGTTAAATAGAGACCAAACGCCACCGGCAATGGTAATTAGCATCACTAGGCTGGAGATAAAACCAATCAATCCAGGCTGAGTATCGCTACCGATTACCCCGAAACCCTGTTCCAAAGCGGCGGGTGGCTCGATCTTGCCAAAGGGATTATCGCCAACCGCAGCCAACAACTGACGCGTCATAAAATCGATACTCCTAATATTGTTTCAATAATTTGCACTATCCAATAAGCGACGAAAATTAGCAAGAAGCCGCCAATGGCATAGCCGATTTTTTTGCTGCCTTCTTCCTTGGTTTTCTTATCCATCGGGTTCATTACCATCTTAAAGCCAGTAACAACAATGAAAATAAACAGCAGTACACCGGCAAAAGTTAAGATATTAGGCATTAGTACGTTGACCAGATCGGCCGGCGAAGCAAAGACATCCTTGACCGCTTCGCCCGTCTCCGGATTAAGCTTATAAGCTTCGCCCAAATTCAATTGCGCTAACGCACTCATCTTAAGAGCGATTCTAGCATATAATTCAGACAGACATGGCGGACGATACAATCATTACTCAGTTAAAAAAAGTTGAAGATCTTGACCGAGCACTGCGAGATTACCGATTAGTCGATTCTTGGGATAAATTTCGCGAAGATTTCCTTACCAAATTAATCATTCCACTGCGGGACAATACGACGGTCACGTTAGGTGAGATTGACCAAAAAAGGTACGATGTTGACGAGATTTTAGCCTTTTTACCGGAATATTTCCGGGATGCAGACCGTTTTTTCCATCAGCGGTTGCCTGTTTGGGGGAAAGAACGCGGCCTTACCATCGACATCGAAGATCCAGCAGTTAGTGAACAGTTAAAAGGTTTAGCTGATTTCGTCACGACAAGTTATCCTGGCCGAAATCCGCAAGACATTAGAGAAACAATTGAACGAATCGAACAGTTATTGCAACCAGTCGCGGCGACAGTACTCTCCCCGACAGACGAAATTCTTAAACGATTAACTCAAGAAGAAGGATCTCTCCGGCCGGCCGGCCGCTTTTTCATTGATATTAAGAAAAGCCAGTCGAATTTACAGAATGTCCTTAAGGATTACGATCGAGCTGAGTTAGAACAAGATCCTTCGGTTAAAGTCAGTCTGGGCGCCATTATTGACGAAGATGAGCGCAAAACCAAAGCCGCCCGAATTTATGCCATCCGGCGGGAAACCGAAAAAGAACTACAAGAAGCTCTTCGGGATTCCTTTAAGACAAACTGGATCACTTGGCTGGAACAGGACAATCGTTTAGCGCCTTTCGTCAAAGCCGTGGGGTCAGACAAAGTGCAAAAAGACGAGGAATTGGCTGTACAACTAGCCAACGTTTTTATTGCCCACTATCAGCCCAATCCGCCTAGCGCCGCCATCGTGGAAGCTGAGACCGATGTCTGGTTGCGCCAATGGTGGCCACTGATTGTTAAACAGGTCGAACTCCTGGAAAAAAACCAAGCTGAACTTAAAGAACAATATCAACGACAGCTTAATAACCGTCTGAACGCGATTTTTGCACCGATTCTTCCGCCTGACCTAGGAACAGGCGCGGCGGAAGCGGGCGAGCAGCCAGAAGAAGCACTAGACAAGACCAAAATCGCGGCAACCGCTAAGACGCAATTGGCGGTGCTGTTTACCCGACTAACCGCCGTTGAAGATTTCCAAACCAAAAGAGATGCCTTGGAGTCTTTGGTTAACACAGTCAGCGACATTATCGAAGAAAAAACAGGTTTATTTAATCTTGGCGATCTGCAAGCCCTACTCGAATTCGAGCTAGACCGACGGGCGGCCGCCGCCGATATTACTCCCGCCGATTTCCAGACTTGGGCTCAAACCACGGTTGCTAATCTCACCGCCGCCGCAGCCGATTTCCTGCCGGAGGAAGGTGCACCGGAATTAGAGCGTCCACCAGCTGTGCCACCAACTGGTCTGGTTACACCGCCACCAGAGGGTGTTAAGGTTATCAGCGAAGAAGACGGCAAACGTTCGGTTGGTGAGCTGCTGCAAGCCCAGCAGTTGTTAGTCACCCAGGGCTTAATCGAATTACGGCAGAACCTTAAACAAGCTGGCCTGAACGACTTGCAAATCGACGAAATCGTGGCTCGCAACCGCGAAACCGTTTCCCAACAAATTTGGCTCGAATTCTTACAGCGCGGCGGCTTAGCTGGTGAGCTGAAGTTTGCCGAGATGGCCAATATTTGGTCTGGCGTAGTGGCGCAAAATACCCAACGAATTCTGGTCGAGGTTGGACGGCAAAACACACCAGTCACTACTGCCGCAACGCCAAGTCAAATTGGCGCCGAACAACTCAGACGCTTAAGGGAAACACTAAAGGAAGCTGGCTATGATGATGCCGCTATTGAACGTGTTTTTGGCAACCTCGACAAAGATGCTTTTGAACAATTAGCTCGTTTTAGCCAAGAAGCAGGCAGGCTTTCGGTCGAACAGCGCCGCCAAGAACTAACCGCCTTACTTCGACAACATAATTTTGCCGAAACCGACGCTCGCTTTGAAGCCGACCTAATCATTAAACAAGATTTTCTTGGTTTACTGCAACGACAACTAAGCCAGGATCCGCCCATTTTAGCCGAAACCGATCGAAAAAAGTTACAGGCTATTTTAGAAAAATCAGCATTATCGTCCACGGATCAAACCGAGTTGGCACGTCTTTTTTCGTTAGTATTGGCCAACAAATATCCACCCGAAGTCATCCTACACCTCAATCCCACCGCCCTAAACCAGATTTACGAATTCCTGGCCCGCCAACAAAAAGCGATGGCCATGTTGGCACAGCAGTTGGGCGGACGCGCTGGGTTTATTAATCCTTTCCATCCACCTGGCGGCCGCAATCTTGAAGTGGCTCGCACAGCCACGGTAACTGATGCCGAAGCGGAGGCGCAAGCCAGAGATACGTTGACACTGGAACTCACTTTATCGCTTGCCTTCACTGGTGGTCAAAACGTAAATATGGCTTTGGCCGTCCAACAGTTTTACGCCGATCCACGTCAGGGTTTGTTGGTGTTGGCTAATAATTTAGGCCAAGCCGCGGCCGAACCAGGCGCACCGGCACCAGGAGGAGGCCGACCGGCCATAACGCCGGCCGCCGCCGGTCAACTAATCGACCTACAACGTCAGAACTTTGCCGCTCTATCCCAAAGACAACAACAAGCGGCGGCGGCCCGCCAAGCCGCCGGTCAGCAAGCCCTCATGATGGCGATTTTGTCCTCCGGCGGCAACCCTGCTCTCTTGGCCAAGAAATTCCTCACCGACCCCCAGGCTCGCGAAGCTCTGGGTGGCTTCATGCAACAAAATAAAACCAAGATCTTGCTAGCAATAGGTGGTGGCAATCTACCGCAAGCAGTAGGACTTTTGGGAGTGGCTAAGATCGCTTCCGATGTGTTGAACGGCATAGCACAGTTCTTTGGCGGCGGTGCCAACGCCGCCTTCCAGGCCGGCGCCGGATTTCTGAGTGGCTTAAGCGGTACTGCTTCTGGGGCAGCAGCAGGTGGCAGTACGGCTACCGCGATCGGTTTTGAAACCGGCGGCAATCTGGCTGCTGCCAGCCACGCTGCCTCTTTGGAGCTTGGTGCCGCCGCCAACGCGCAGGCCGGTGGTGTGGTGAATTCGGTTTTCGCTAATACCAACGCTTTCCTCGCCAGCACCAGCACCGCCCTCACACCAGTAACGGCGATTGTCGCGGCCGTTCTAGGTCCGATGGCCTTCGCTATCGTACTTACTTTTATCGTATTTAGCGTTATCGCTGGTTCATTAAACCAATTGCCAACCGGTTTGGAACGCGGCATATCCACCATATCCGCTAATCTCGCCGGTCTGTCCCGGTCTGGCTGCTGGCCGGTAGATGGCCACATCACTGATTTGGAACATCCGACTAGCCGCGTGATTTCGGGCGGGACCGCCATCGACATCGGCGCCAGACTGGGCAAACCCATTTATTCTCCCTTTGCCGGGGAAGCGCGGGCCCAATACGTCACTAACCCTAAAGCACCTAATCACGGTTATGGTTTGTTTGTGGATCTGCGTACCACCAATGGTTTCCGGGTGATTTTTGCCCACATGTCCGGTTTCCGCGAAGGCGTTAATGCGGGACAAAAATTCACCGTGGCGGCCGGCGAAGTAATCGGTTTTATCGGCAGCACAGGAAACTCAACCGGCCCTCACTTGCACTACGAAACTATCGGCGCTAACATCTTCAACCTTCTGCCCGTGGGGCGTAGTCAGTTGCAGATTGGGTATTCAACTAGCACTTCGGAATGCACTCAAACCAGCGATGAAGAACCTGTATCCACACCATCGGGAGCGGCATCTACAGTAGAATAGAGTAAAAATATGTTGAATAATCTTTCCAAATCGTTAACAACACTCTGGCAGGCATTATTGTCTCACTGGCGATCAATCCTGGTTGGATTTGTGGTTTTTACCGCGTTTTTGGGCGTTGTTGCCCGCTTATTAGTCCCAGCACCTACCGCCCTTCCCAAACCACAATTACCTATTACGGAACCACTGGCTGGACCAGTGGAGGTAGAGTTCACCGGCAATCCCCAGTTACCCAATCGTTTACCGCTTTTGGCGGCCACTTCCTTTTTGTCACCTGATCAAATTGCCGCTTTCGTGGCCGAAAAATTGAACTTAACCACTCATCCCCAAGTGCCAGGTTTATACGTTAACACCAATACCACCGTCACCCTTTCTCAGCCTGAGGGGTTATTTCAAGCCGAGTATTTTAATTCTGTGGCCGATACTACCGAGCGGGTAACTCTGGCACAAGCCCAGGAGCTAGCCCTCGCCTTTTTGCAGGTTATCGGTTTCCCCACCGATCAATTACAACTACAGGCGGAACTAACCCGCTACTTTACGGTGAAAAATTTGGAAGAATTTATTCCAGTCGAACCGGCTCAAGCGCAAATGATCGAATTAGTATTTGTTCGGTCAGCTAACGGCTATCCCCTTGTGCTTAGCTCCACCCCAACTAACCAATTGCGTTTAATGGTTACTAGCCGCGGTGTGCTCAGTTCCACCCTAGTTTCTTTAATATTCGCTACCGAAACCAGAAGTGAGGTCGCCTTAATGACTATGTCGCAAATTTTGGCGCAAGTTAAAGAAGGTGACTTTTTGATTTTGGGTACTCTCGACGTAATCGATACCACCCAACCAGAAAATGGTCTTGCAAAACTCAAACTAACCGAAAAAGAAGTTGAGTATCGCCTAGATCCCGAGCAAAAACTTTTCCTGCCTTTCGTTCATTTAGCTGGCACTGCTACGCTGCGTAGTGGTGAAACTACACCTATTGACCTAACTACTCCAGCCATCACCACAGTGCCTACGCTACAATAAAAAGTAGGCGTGCACTTATGATTGAACACCCCGTACCCCAAAACATCACTGCCTACGAGTTCCGTCTTATCGGCAACATGACGATTAAGCAGTTTTTGTTACTACTGCTGGGCGGTGGATTGTCTTTTCTAATTTATAGTACCAACCTGCCTGGTTTTATGAAGTGGCCCCTGATCTTTTTTGCCGCTATAGGTGGCGTTGCTTTAGCTTTTGTTCCCTACGAAGAGCGTTCCTTGGATCAGTGGTTGGTTAATTTTCTGAGAGCGATTTACCGACCAACTAAATACTATTGGCGCAGAATACCTAAACCACCCGCTTTTTTCTCTTACGAAGCCAACCAAGCGGCGCTGGCGACCCAACAAGCTCCCGATTTAACACCCTACCGTCAAACTCAAGTTAAAGAATTTCTTTCTACTTTACGCGAGGCTCAACAGCCAGCAGCGATTGATCCACTGGATCTACTGGCTCAATCCAATAATGTCACAGCATTGTTCCAACAGGTGCAGGCCGCGGCCAACGTGACCCCGGGCAAACCCGCTGCTGTCCGCAAACCTTCACTGCAAACCCGGCCGCGGCCGCTGGGTAGTAAAACCGGAACGGTATTCACCGCCCCCTCTACATCTGCTCCTGTTCCCAATCCCCCACCAGCCCCCAGCTCAACACCAGTGGTATACGCTGCTCCGCCCGCCAGTATAACGATTGAACCCGAATCACCGGCTAAAGAAACGGCTAGTGTAGCACCGCACCAACCAAAACCAGCGCGTACTACCAGCGTGCCCACTATTGCCGTCACCCCTAAAATGCCAGCAGTGACACCAACACCAGCCGAAACCGCACCGACTGCTACCCCCTCAACCAAAACTAACACCTACCTGGCTGTAGAAAAAGACGGCCGCGGCCAGGCTGCTGGTGTTACCCTCACACCGGTCGTCTTTAATCCCAGCTTACCTTTCCCCTCTGGTGCCGACCAACCCAACTTACTTATCGGCATGGTGCACACGGCAGATAAAAGTATCATTCCCAACGCGATCGTCGAAATCGTTGATGCCGACAACAATACCGTCCGCGCCATGAAAACCAACAACCTCGGCCAATTCTATATGTCTTCGCCGCTTAGTGACGGTGCTTACACTATTCACACGGAAAAAGAAGGTCAGCTGTTTCCGGTTTACACCTTTACAGCTGAGAGCAAAGTCTTAGACCCGGTCGACATCACAGCCTCCGGCTAATATACTGAATCTATGGCTAAAGATACAGGTGCTCACCTGTCATCGACTACGCAGACTTATTTGGATATTTTAGATATCACTAATGATTTGGTGATTCTCAAGGACGGCTCGGCGGCCATGGTTCTGCAGGTTAGCGCTATCAACTTTGGCTTACTTTCCGAACCGGAGCAAGATGCCATCATTTACGCCTATGCCGCCCTAATCAACTCTCTTTCTTTCCCGATTCAAATCCTGATTAAATCCAAACCCAAAGATGTTACCAACTATTTGCATTATATCGATGAGCAACTCACACACGCTCCTAACGAAGTGCGTCGTCAACAAATCAGCGCCTACCGCCAATTTGTGGCCAACATGATTACGGAGCAAAACGTGCTAGATAAAACCTTTTATGTCGTGCTTCCTTTAACCGGTTTGGAGTTAGGCTTGGCTTCTGCCGCTAATCCGCTTGCCGCCATCACCCCTAAAAAAGCAACACCGGTTATCGATAAACATTACGTCATTGAAAAATCGCTCAATATTTTGGGGCCACGCCGCGACCACGTCATTAGCCAGTTTGCCCGGCTAGGACTACGCGCCCAAATGTTGAATACTAAAGATTTAATTTATCTGTTTTATATTACCTATAATCCCCAGGCTTCGGAAGGAACCAAAGTCGTTAACACTAATGATTACACCACTGCTTTAATTGCGGCCCAGGGCGTTAATTTGCCTAACTTTGCTGCTACGACCGCAACACCCAACCAAACGGCGACTGCACCGGTTGTACCAACTGAAACTACCGCCAGCATTACGACAGCCGTACCCCCCACACCTACAGCCCCGCTCTCGCCGGTGGCCACCTTACCTCAGGCTACTTCAACTGTGCCGACCGTTACACCTACCATCACAGGACCACGATAAATTTATGAGTATTTTAGACACCATCCAACAATCTCTAGGCCGGAAACAGGCCGCTCTAACTGCCCCCGTTGGCAGCGAAGTGCACCAACAAGCGCTACAGGAACAGATTAAAAAGTTTTCGGCGGGGCTGGTCAGCATCCAAGACATCATTGCTCCTGAAGGTATTGAAGTCGACTTCACCTACCAAAAAATAAATTCGACTTTCACTAGAACGCTGTTTATTGCCGGTTATCCACGCATGGTACCGGCTAACTGGCTATCACCGGTCATCAACTTCCCGTATTCGCTAGATATAGCCATGCACATTACGCCGGTCGACATCAAGGAAGTTCTGCACGATTTGCGGCGCAAAATTACCGAAATGGAAGCGGAAATTGCCACCGATATTCGCTCCGGCAAGATCAGCAACATTGATACCGAAATTAAATTAGAAGATGCCAAAGGCATGCAGGAACAACTGGCTAAAGGCGCCGAGCGCTTTTACCAATTCGGCCTCTACATTACTTTGAGCTCGGCCACGGTGGAAGAGTTGGAAAAAATGACACGGCAGCTGCAATCACTGCTTGGCTCCATGTTGCTGGTTTCGAAAAAAGCTACTCTGCAAATGGATGAGGGCTTCAAAACCACTCTGCCCATGGGTACCGATAAACTCAAGATTCTGCGTAACATGGATACTACTTCTCTGGCCACCACTTTCCCGTTCACCTCGTCCGAACTAACTATGGACAAAGGCATTGTCTACGGCATTAACGAACATAATGGTTCGCTGGTTATCTTTGACCGCTTCAGTTTAGAGAACGCCAACATGGTGGTGTTTGCCAAGTCCGGTGCCGGTAAATCGTATGCCATTAAGCTGGAAGCTTTGCGTCAAATTATGTTTGGTACCGAGATTTTGATTTTAGATCCCGAGCGGGAGTACGAAGACATGTGCCGGTTTGTCGGCGGCGAGTATATCAACTTTTCGTTCAACTCACCTACTAAGATCAACCCCTTCGATTTGTCCGCGCTTTATGAAGAAGGTGAAAATGAACTGGGTCAAAAAATTATTTCCCTGCACGCCCTGCTCAAAGTGATGATCGGCGAGATGAATCCGGAAGAAGAAGCCACGTTGGACCGCGCTTTGGTAGCCGCCTATAAGGCTAAGGGTATTACGCCTGATCCGGAGACACAAAACAAAGAGCCGCCGCTGATGGAAGACCTTTACAAAGCGCTGATTGGTATGGAAAACCAGGCTGGCCAAAGTTTGGCAATCCGGATTGAAAAATACATTAAGGGTTCGTTCCGCGGCATTTTTGACCAACACACTAACATCGATATCCGCAACCAAATGACTGTTTTTTCCGTGCGCGATATTGAAGACGAGCTGCGGCCGATGGCTATGTTTATGATCCTCGATTTTATTTGGACGCGGATCCGCAAGGAACGTAAGCGCCGCCAGCTGATTGTCGATGAGGCGTGGTACTTTATGAAGTACGGCGATACGGCTTCGTTTATGCACTCGATTGCCAAGCGCGCCCGGAAGTATTATTTGGGCGTCACCACCATCACTCAAGACGTTGAAGACTTCATGCACAGCGACTACGGGCGCGCGATCGTTACCAACGCTTCAATCCAACTTTTGCTCAAACAATCGTCCGCAGCCATTCCGATTCTGGCGGAAACTTTTTATCTCTCCGAAGGTGAACAGCGGCTACTGCTGGCGGCCGATATCGGTGAGGGATTATTCTTTGCCGGTCAGAACCACGTAGCGATCCGCGTTATTGCTTCGCCGGAGGAACATGTGGTTATTACTACTAATCCGGAGGAGTTGGAAAAAATGCAGCAGGTACGCGCTCAACAAGCGATGCATGTCCAGCAAACTACCGCCGCCCTGCAGCAGTTGGCCGCCCAGGCCAAACAGCCGGTGACGGCGGAAACTACAGAAGTGGCTGCGCCACAGGTTGGGGCGTAGGGATTCCTAGTAACGACAATAACCACTGACGCGTCGTAAAGCTACCCTGTTAAAATGACTTGTGCCCACAACCATAACCGAAAAAATCATTTTAGTTGATCACGACGATCAGCCGATTGGTGAAATTGGCAAAATCGAAGCTCACCGCGGACAAGGTCGTCTGCATCGTGCTTTTACCATTTTTCTGCGCAATCGAACCGGACAATGGTTAACCACCCAGCGCGCCGCCGCCAAACCGCTGTGGCCTAATTGGTGGGATGGCGCCTGTTCCAGCCACCAACAGCCCAATGAGGCTGACCTGCCAGCGGCGGCGCGACGCCTAATTGATGAGCTCAACCTTACGGCGCAAAATCTTGAATACGTTTTTAAATACGAGTATCACGCAATTTATTCGCCGCAGTGGTCGGAAAACGAAATCAATCATATCGTGGTGGGAACTTTCGACGACAATATTCGGCCTAATCCGAGTGAGGTGAGTGAGTGGCGGTGGCGATCAACTGGTGAAATCAATAAAGCTCTTGCCGATTCTAACCAAAAAATATTCGCTCCTTGGTTTCCACCGGCTTGGCACATGCTGAGGGGTCAGACCTAGGTCTGACCCGTGGCAGGGTCTGACCCTACTTCAGTGTTATACTCAGAACCATGCCAAAGTCCGTCACCCTTATCAAGCTCGGCGGATCGGTCATTACCGATAAATCAATTCCTAACAGTGTTCGCTGGGAAACTTTGCGTCGGCTGGTCACTGAAGTTAAGCAGGCCGCCCAAAAAACCAACGAATATTTGGTCGTCGGCCACGGCTCAGGTAGTTTTGCCCACGTGCCGGCCACCCGTTACCGGACAGCAGAGGGTTTCATTGGCGCTCAATCCCGACTAGGTATGGCTATCACCCAGGATGCCGCCGCTCAGCTTAATCGTTTAGTCGTACAAGAATTCCTCAAACAAGATTTACCAGCAGTTTCGGTTTATGCCTCTAACTCACTAGTCACTAAAAATGGCCAAGCTCAGAGTTATTTTGTCGATGTTTTTCGCGAATATCTAAAAAAAGACCTTCTCCCCATCATTTCCGGCGACGTTATTGTCGACACCGAAAAAGGTTGCACTATTTGGTCAGCCGATAAAATATTGCCCTTTTTTGCACAACAATTTCAGAAAAATGGCTGGGTAGTCAATAAACTGATTCATGTCACTAGCACGCCAGGAGTTTACCGCAGTTTAGAGCAACCCGAACTAGGCATCTTTGACCTAATTACACCCAAAAATGTGACCGCAGTTCGCGCCGCCATCGGCGAAACTAAAGGCTTTGACGTTACCGGCGGGATGGGGGCTAAGATTTCCGAAAGCCTGGCCCTGGCCCAGGAAGGTATTAATACCGTGATTATTTCCGGTGAAAAACCCCAGGCTCTTTACCACGCTCTCACTGGTTCTCCTGAAGGAACAACCATCACGGCTTAACCGATACTAAATGAGCACCACGCGTCGGTCGACCGATAATAGTTTGTTGTACGCCCTCCAGTTTCCGGAGACGCCGGCTTAGTTTTGTCATATCCTGCCCCTGGCAGATGACGTGTACGTTAGCGCCGGCATCCATGGTGGCGTAAGCCAGTAAGCCATTTTCCCGCCAGGTACGGAGCGCCTGCAAAACGCGTACCGTCGCCGGCGCCCAGTATAAAACCGAGGGATGGGACGTCATCATGATGGCATGCAAGTTAAATGATTCCTCTTCGATAATTGCCCCGAATTTGGCAAAATCTCGCTTGGCCATAGCACGTTGGAGAGCGGCAATTTTGGCTGGCATCGTACTAAGACGACCTGGATATAATCCGCTGGTCTCAGCCAAGGAGTGACCCAAGGTAGAGCTAACTTTCTTGGCACCAGCATCAACCACGGTAATAATGTCAACCAAATCCCAGTAGGTTGGCGGGTATAGACTTTGCGCGTATGAAGTAGCGTGACTGTGGCCGGCCCGCCACTGCACGAAGCCGTCCGGAATAGAACGGGTAGCTGAGCCCGAACCTAAGCGAGCAACTGTGGAAAGTTGTTTTTCCGTCAGTTTAAGACCGGCGGCGGCTGAGGCAGCCACCGCTAGAGCCGCAAACCCAGACGCTGAAGAAGCAATGCCGGCCGCCGTGGGGAATAAATTACGCGAGTTAACGCGCGCAAATTGCTGGTTACCCGACAGATTACGTAAATGATTTAAAACAAAAATTACCCGCTCCGCTTCAGCCCCGTTAATTTTGATTTCACCCAAAAATATTTCATCAGCTGGTAAATTAGGCAAGAATTCTACTGTCGTGATGGTTTTTGCCCCAGAAATATTCATGGAGATAGTGTCGTGATATGGAATACGCCACTGGGCATCGGCATTCCCCCAATACTTAATAAAGGCAATGTTGGCGGGTGCTTCGGCGGTAGCTTTCATTAGTCAATCCTTTGGTACTTGAGTCCCGGTCCACCTAGTTTAACTGGGATAAGTTGATGATGGTGTGTTTTAGCCCAAACTGATAATTTTCCCGTGTTTGGGTGGTGCAATAGTAGCATACCTGATCCAGATACAGCTCCCCCCGCCCCCGTAATTTTTGCCGAGCCACCCAGTTTGGCAATTTGGCGGATTAATTTTTGGACAGCGGGCGAAACTACTCCCAATTGTTCCAGCAAACGCTCGTTAGCTGATATTAATTCATCGATTTCATCCGCCACTTGGCCAACCAAAAGTAATTGTATTTGTTCGGTTATGTGCCCGATTTGAGTTAAAATCGCGTTAATATTTGCTTCGTCTTGAGCTTGTTTGGCTCTAACTAAGGCCACCATCTCACCGGTATTTTCTTGTGGCCGGCCGGTATTAACCAAGAAAAAAGTGGGTATTTTTATATTAACTGGCAATGGTTTTAGATCTTTGACTTTTTCGGATTTTTTTTGGAAGCGCAAACAGCCGCCCCAAACGACAATCGAGTTGTCTGCGCCGCTAGGATTACCATGCATTTGTTTCTCCAGTTGATACGCCAACTCATTAATCCGCTCGGATGTCATCGGTTCATCAGCTAGCGTCAAAACTAGGGCCGACAAAGCTACTGCTAAAGCGGCTGAGGAACCCATGCCGCAACCGATGGTAATATCCGATTCTAAATTAACCATCACTTGATTATCAGGTGCATTGAGTTGATGCAACAAATCCGACACGCTGTAGGAATTGAATCGTTGTAATTGCTCCCGCCAATAGGAATGATCGACACTACTGGGTGAGAAAGTGGCTTTTAAAGTTAGGTAACGGTCGACCGCTGCCACAATTGCCGGCTGGCCATATACTACGGCGTGTTCGCCTGACAAAATTATTTTACCGGGAGCACGAATAATTAATTCTGTCACACTTTTATAACCTTGATTCCATAAGCTATTATGCCCTGTTTGTCCGGTGTTGATGTGCGCCGCCAAACGCATTGCACTTGGTCGCCTGGCTGTAATTCTTGTCCCGGTACACCCATTAATTCGTTTCGCTCGCCAGTGTCAAACTCAACTATTGCCAGACTATAGGGAACAAATGATTCTAAACCAGCCGGAGCTACTCGGATGAAAGAACTGGCCAGAACGGTACCGCGGCGGCCAAGCTCAGCGGACCAATGTTTGTTATTACGCCAGTAGCGGGGAGCGTTCATCGGTTTTCTCCTAAAATATGCACTACCGCCGTGGCGCCGGAACCCCCCACGTTGTGGGCGAGACCACGTTCAAATTGGCCATCCCGAATCAACCGCGCTAAATAAGCTACTTGTTTAACACCGGTCGCCCCTACCGGATGGCCGACGGCCTTGAGACCACCGGAAGGATTGATCACTATTTTTCCGCCATAAGTAGTTTTACCGGTCAAAGTGGCAGGACCGGTTTGTTTGGCTGGGAAGAAACCAAGATCCGCTAAGGCCAAAAGTTGGGCGATGGTAAAACAGTCGTGGACTTCCGCTACGGGAATGTCGCGTGGTTTGAGGCCAGAGTGGGTATAGGCTTGCTGCGCCGCGCGGACGGTGGCGTTAAGGGAAGTTAATGACAATCGACCGGCTAAAGTTAGTGAATCCGCCCCGTGACCAAAACCTAGGACGCGCGGCGCGCCCCGCACCCGTTTAGTAGTTAACACCACCGCCGCCGCCCCATCGGAAACCGGCGAACAATCCAGTAAACGCAGGGGATCAGCAATCAGTGGACTATTTTCTACTTGTTCGCTAGTAATTTCTTTCCGAAACTGCGCATTCGGATTACTTAAAGCATGATGGTGATTCTGTACACTTACCGCCGTTAACTGCGCGCGCGTCGTACCAAACTCAGCCATATGTTGTTGCGCCAAGATGGCATATAGCCCAGGAAAAGTA
>CAZEEI010000007.1:0-10878 GCA_964511175.1 uncultured Pseudomonadales bacterium | reverse complement strand
GCAATTGCTTCAAATGCGGCGGCCATCGCTAAATCCTCCAGTGAGCGATCCCACAACTCGCCGAAAGGCGTAATGCCGGTGCCAGCTACCAAAATATTCATTCACCCCTTTCGCGATACTGGGCATAAGTAATGGGCTGTAAACGTTTTTGGTAGTCCGCCAAAAAATTGTGCCATTCTTTACGGCGAGCCGGCAACTCGGTCGTCGTAGTGAAAGCGAAGGCGTCGGAACCAGCACCTGAACCATAAGAAGCGACCAAAATCTTTTCGTTAGCTTTGGCGTGATCCAGAACCGCAGCGAGAGCCAACAAACTGGCGCCGGCGTAAGTATTACCGATGTTTTCAACAATGAGACTGTGACGCAGTTGCTCGGGTCGGCAGCCTAACTGCTTAGCAATCTGACGCGGAAACTTACCATTGGGTGTGTGAAAAACACAGTGATCAAATTGAGCGACATCGCCGCCAATCTTCGTCAGCAGTAGTTCGACCGAACGCTGGATGTGGGCAAAGTAAGCTGGTTCGCCGGTAAAACGGCCGGCATGTTCGGGATAGGCCTGACCCGGCCGACGCCAAAAATCCGGGGTGTCGGTGGCGCAGGAAACGGTGCCGTCCAGCGTAGCCAAAAGTTGATCACGGCCCACTAGAAAGGCCGCTCCGCCGGCGGCCGCGGTGAACTCTAACACGTCGCCAGGGCGGGACTGCGCCGTATCAGCACCGATAGCTAAAAAATACTCCCCCCACCCCGCGGCCGCGTAGGCCAAAGCAATTTGTAAACTTTGGGTGCCGGCTTTACAGGCAAACTGAAGATCGGCCAAAGACAAACCGTCGGCCAAACCCAACGCGGCGGCTACCATCGTGCCGGTTGGCTTAACCGCGTAGGGATGACTTTCGCTGCCTACCCACAATCCAGCAATGCAGCTGCGATCCAAATGAGGCAATCGGGTCAAGGCTTGCTCGGCCGCTGCCACCGCAATCGTAGCCGTATCTTCGTCAACGTCCGGGACAGTTTTTTGGCGAACTCCCAGAACCGGACCCAGGTTTTCTTTACCTTGGGCCGCCGCAATCACCGCCGCTGGTAAAACAAAAACGGGCAAATAGGCCCCGTACGAAACAATGCCAACTGCGGACATGACTACTTCCCCCGGCCCAATTGTTGGTGGGCGCAGGCTAATTTATGTTCGGCTAGGGCGGCCATCAGTGATAACTCACCCGCTAGTGCCGCCGCAGCCACTACTGCCGCTAATCCAGTCGCTGACAAATCTTGACCGCCGCGAATCAGTTGACGCGCTTGTTTTTGGGCAGCTAGTCCGGTACCACCGCCCACCACGCCGACGTTAACACTGGGTAGAGTCAGACTGGTATAAAGCTGGTCATCTACTTTTTCCAAAGACAGAAAGGCACGACTGCCATCTACCACGTGCGCCAAATCTTGGCCTGTGGCTAAATAAAGAGCCGCCAGCACGTTGGCCACGTGGGCGTTTTGCGAACTGGAACCGGCAATGTTGGAGCCGACTAGGTTCTTTTGAACATGAACCTGCAATAGAGAATCAAAGTTAGTGTGCAAAATCGATTCAACTATTTTGGTCGACAGAAACGCTTCTGCCTGCGTCCAGTAGCCGCGGCCCAATAAGGCGTTGAGGGTGGAGTCTTTTTTATCGGTGCAAACGTTACTCGATAGTGAAACTAGACGAATTTTGTGGCGTCCCTTGCCGCCAATATACTCCTGTAGGGCTTCCTGCAAGGCAATCGTCACCATGTTCATGCCCATGGCTTCGTCGGTGTCGAAGGCAAACCGAATGTAAACGTAGCGGCCGCGAATCCAGGTGTGGTGGGTTAGCAATTTGAGGTGGCGGCTGGTTTTTTCCGCGATAGTTTGGACGCGATCCAGGTGGGATTCAAACCAAGCCACGAATTTCTGGGCTTCTTCACCGGAGGGACACTCGAATACCGGCGAACGGGTCATGCCCCGGCGCTCTACGAGGACGCGCGCGCCGCCGGCTGTGGTTAGCGCCTTACAGCCGCGATTGACACTGGCCACCAGTGCACCCTCGGTGGTTGCTAAGGGTACCCAAACTTCCTCATCCAGCCCCCCACCGCACACTCGGAGCGGCCCGGCGGCGCCCACCGGCAGCTCCACCGAACCAATCAGATTTTCACAATTCCGTTTAGTAACCGTTTCTAAATCAAGATGCGTCGTAAAAAGATCGGGATAATCCTGTCCGTTGGCAATCAACTCTTGACGTTGCTTTACCGCCTCGTGGGCCGGCAGGCCGTTACCTACTTGGTGTAGTGAGGGCTTTTTTACCATAACGAGCTTGTAGTATACCGCGTTAACGGCCAAAACGGCGCTGCCGGCCCGCAAAATCAGCTAAGGCTCGGTCAAACTCGGCTACACCAAACTCCGGCATCAAGGTTTCCGTGAAATATAACTCGGCATAGACCGACTGCCAGGGCAAGAATCCCGATAAACGCAGCTGGCCGCCCGGTCGGATAATTAGATCTGGATCAGGCATACCCACCGTATCCAAACACTGGGCAATATCTTCGGCCGTCACCGTGGTTGCACCTGGCTGAGCAGCCAAAAATCGGTTAAAGGATCGAACTAATTCATCCCGACCGCCGTAATTTAAGGCAAACGTCAGCGTCAAGCGGTTATTATTTTTGGTCTTGGCAATCCACTCCCGACTGGTCTTAGCGATATCAGCCGGAAAGCGCTCCAACTCGCCTAGAACCTTAATTCGCACTCCTTTTTTAAATAGAGAGTCCGTCTTTTTATTCAGGCCGTAACGGAACAACTTCATCATGCCGGTTAGTTCAGCTTTATCCCGCTCCCAGTTTTCGGTACTAAAAGCCCAAAGTGTCAAATAAGGGATACCTAACTCAATACAACGATCAACCAGTGGTTCCAACACCTGATCGACCACAAACTGATGGCCCTTGATGGCATTCCAACCTTTTTTCCGGGCCCAACGTCGATTACCATCCATAATAATGGCGACGTGCTGCGGGGGGTTAGAACGATTAAGCGTCATAAAAGCCGTATTCTACCGCAAACCGATGTTAATCCCAAAAATGAACTGGATTAATTGGCCAATCCAGTAACTAGCAAAGAGGAGGAGAAAACCGATCACGGCGGTGGTGATCCGCTTTTTCCCGCTTTCCACCGATTTAGTACTAGCGGCACCCAGCATAATCTCCACTCCACCCCAAACCAGCATCACAAACAGAATTAGACCACCCAGAGAAATTAAAACCGGTAAGGCAGTGGTAATAATTGCACCAGGTGTTTCAAAACCGCTGACCGAATAATCGGCGCCCAGAGCCCGGAAAAAGTTAACTACACCACCTAACAGTCCTGGCGAATTACTGGCTTGATAACCCCAAATACTGCGATTGAGTTGTTGAAAATTAACTGGCCCTTCCTCGGCGGCCAACAGAATGCGTTCGACCATGGAACCTATTTTACCGCACTGGGGTGCGATTGTGCCAATCCTCTTCAATTTGGGTGGTTTGAATTAGGCCTGACGCGCCAGCGCGCATCAACTGAAACAAATCAGGAAAAACATTGCCACCACGCATTTTAGCGTACTCGTTGGTATAAACTCCGGTTGCTAATTGAGCAGCCGCACCTCTGGCATTATTGCGCCTAAACTCCTCCGCTGCATGGTGAATAACACAAAGCATGCGACCGGCACTGGGGTCGTTATCGCGTTGACCATGCAACCTGGGTAAATGGGCGGCAGTCACCATATAACCACTCTGAAAACTACGATCACAATCGTGCTGACCGTCACTACCTTTATGCTGGCAGGTCCAGTGGTCGCGCTCACCAATCTTGCGGCGCGTTTCCGGATTGAAAGCAGCCGAGGTCAACCAGCCCATCGCTAAAAGTGGACCAATCACTCTAGCTACTTGCCAAAAGCAATCTAATTCGCGGCTTAGGCTTAAGCGTTTCATTAAAGCGGCATTTTATCCTATATTATTTGAATAGACAACCCGAAAAACGATCCCTTTCCCCCGGTCTATTAAAAATCAGTTATAGTAAAGGGGTGCGAAAATGGTTGATTGGTATTTTAGTTTTATGGGTAGTTCTATTATTGGGTGGTATAACTTTTCTGGTTCATGCCGAAAGCGAAGAAGAACAAATTGGCCGCGAGATTAGCCAAATTAAGCACTTATTAGAACTCTCCGTGAACGCCACCACCCCGCTCGAATCGGCTGTCGAACAGTTGGCTAACCGTATTAAAGGCGCCCAAAACTCGATCGCTAAGTTGCAAACCGAACAGAAACGGACTGAGAAAGAGATCCAACAGAAAGAATCGGAGTTGGCCGACCAGTACGCCTTATTCCGTAGCCGTATCGATCAACAGTACCGCTATAATCGTACTTTTTCACCGCTAATGGTTTGGTTGGGTTCTACTCAAAGTTCGCAGGGACAGCTCGCCCTTAAATACGCGCTTACCCTGGCCGAACGCGACCACCAAACGATTAACGACATCGGCCAAAATATTTTTGCTCTTCAGCAAGCCAAGCAGAAAGCCGCCGATCAAGCCAAGCGGTTAGCTCAACTCCAAGCCGAGTTGGATCAGCAAAAGGCGTTTTTTGAGAAAGAAATTGCCGGTGCCAAAAAATACCAAGCGGATTTGCAGGGAAAAATCGCGGCACTAACCGCCCGCCAACAAGCCATTTTGGCGGAAAAAACTGGCACCGCCCAAACCAGTGTAGGCGATGTACCTCTGGCAGATGACCCTAACTCCCGCCCAGATTATAACCCCGGTTTTTCACCAGCCTTCGCCGCCTTCAGCTTTGGAGCACCCCATTTTAAAGGTATGAGTCAGTATGGTGCTTACGGCCGCGCCAAATCTGGTCAAAACGCCGAAACTATCTTAAAAGCCTACTACGGCGATATTCGGATTGAAACCGTCGATACCGGCGGAGACATTAACACCAGCGCTGGCCGAATGAATTTGGAAGACCGCTACCTTAAGGGCATTGCGGAAATGCCAGCCTCTTGGGCCGATAAAGGTGGCTACGAAGCACTGAAAGCTCAAGCCATTGCCGCCCGCACTTACGCGTTAGCTTACGTAGGTTGGCGCAGTGATCACCGCAGTTTGGATGGTTCGATCTGCACCACAGAAAATTGTCAGGTTTGGAATAGCGGGAAAGCCGGTAACCCTCCCGACGCTTGGCGACGCGCGGTGGACGATACTAAGGGTCAAATTGTAATCAGTAGCGGCACCGGCAATATTTTTTCTACTTGGTACGCCAGTACCGCTGGCGGTCATACTCTGTCCTACACCAGCTTGGGTCATACGACCCCTAGTGTTTGGGATACTACCAGCGACTGGACCCGCTGGGCGGACGGTGCTTACGAAAAAGTGGCCGATTCTCCCTGGCTCTATAAAGGCTGGTATAAATCCCGCTCTGGTGACTCCTGCAACCGCAGCCACCCTTGGCTTAACCAAGAAGAAATGGCTGACATTCTTAACACCTGGGTGGTGCGCCGCCACGCCAGTGGCGGCGACCTGGACCGAGTTTCGCCGCTGGGTGCCTGTTGGGGCGGTAACCCTTTTTCCTTGGGCGAGATGCGGGAAAAGGCCAAAAGTTACGGTGAAGAATATAGCAGTGTTTCATCGGTGCGGGTTGAACACGGCAATAATGGCTACACTTCCAAAGTAATTTTCCAAACCAATCGCGGCGAGACCAGTATCGACGGCAGTGAATTCAAAGAAACCTTCAACTTGCGCGCGCCTGGCCGAATATCGATTAAAAGTACTCTATTTGACGTGAGACAGCATTAAAAACCAAAATAACCGACAACCTGCTAAAATACCCCTACAACTGCTTTCGTAGTTCAACGGATAGAATAACGGGTTCCGAACCCGTCGATGTGGGTTCGATTCCCACCGAAAGCACCTGAGGGTGTCACCCTCCAGGCGTCATAGTAGTCAGGGTGTAACCTAACTACTCGTCATCTTCTGTATCTTCGTCGTCATCCTCATCGTCAGGCTTACCACCATCTGCCGGAACCTCGCCTGAATCATTGAGAAAATCGAGAAAACTTCCTGCTTGAAGAGTTTGTTCCACTTCACCTCCCTCTCGATTATTTTAGTTAGTTAAACACGTTGGCCAGGCAGCGTCAAGCGGCGTCTTTTTTCCGGCCAATCTGCGGTACAATACACTGACTCGAGGAGAGGTGCCGGAGTGGTTGAACGGCCAGGTCTCGAAAACCTTGGGAGTCGCAAGGCTCACGCGAGTTCGAATCTCGCCTTCTCCGCCTACGATATTTGGTATGATATTTGTATGAATGATAAGAAGATAATTATTGGAATTATTGTTCTTTTTTTGATTGGATTTGTTTATTCGTGCCTGAAAGCAATCAAATGATTTGACTATGAAGAAGATCGTTTGGAAAAATATCGCGATGAATTTTGTTTTAATGATAGTTTTTGTTGTTTTGAATAATTGGGCATTTCAAAATGGTCTTGAGGAAACTTTTATTTCATTGGCATTTATTTATGGAATAGTAATAGTAATATTAAACGCGCTTTTTGTTTCAAAATTTTGTATAAAATAGGTTCGAATTTCATTTATGTTCTTTGAATCTCACCCTTATTTGCCACCGGAATTACGCCAACATATCTCGGTTAAAAAATTAAAAGATAATCGGAATAACTATGATGAGTTTGACCGAAAACTTTCTCCAGAAGACAAAAATCGCCTAGTAATAATTCAGCAACGTTTGCGCGCACTACCACTCGTACATTGCTCGAGAAATCCTGAGCTGCAAGAACTAACCGCAACCAAACAGCTTGCGGCCGAAAGTGGAGGAAATACGTATTCATTCGACAAAAGTTTGGGCTTAGATAAATATGTCTTTTTACACTGGGGATTAGGTGACTGGGCACAGTATGGACAACATTTATATTGCTATCCAACTGCACTGTTGTTTCGACCAACAACCCTTGCCTCCCCTTATGACGTATTAAACATTGCGATTGGTAAAGAAGATATGCCGTATGATCAAGTATCCGAAGAAACAAAACTTAAAGTTCAAAAGTACTATTTTGACTTAATGCTTTCCGGTAGGGATTGGTTTCATCTCATGAGTTTACGTATTTTGGAACAACTCCGACAAGGCTCTGCCATGATTCCAATTACTTACCAGACATTAGGAGAAATTAAGGTTTTGAATAGTGTTGGCTCACCATCTATAGCTGAATATCACGGTCGGTCCGATATCGAACAAAATTTTTATGGCAAACAAATGTATCCCAATGGATTTATTTTCGAAAACATTCATCACAGACTAAAAAGAGGACTCTCCCCAGGAGTGGATCCTCGGCCGACACCAGATCAAATGAAACAAATTGAACAAGCCTGGCAGTAACGAGGATAGAGAGCTCAGTTAACCAATTCATTTAAATAGTGAAGTCGTTGCGAGTTCATTTCTCTTTCGGTTTGAGGATCTTCAGAGACAGAATCCTTTTTAGAATATTCTCGTGAAATAAACTGTTCCCTTGCCAGATTGCCAAATAATTTATATGCTCCCCCTACATCGAGTTCGTGAATTCCCAAACTACTATCGTTTTCTTCATCTTGATTTAAAAGACCAGCAGCTTCTATCACGTAAATTTTTTGCCTAGATTTATCGATTGCAAAAACACAAACATGTCCCTCCTCAACAGAAGACCATAAACGATAAATCAATTTACTCAACTCCGGATCATCTGACTCTTGAAGTTTCTTGATAATTTTAGGTGCAATTACAAAACAAAATTCGTTTAATTTAGAAAGAGTTAATACTTCGCGAGCAATAGCTCTTACCGTCGGATCACTCGATACAAGCTGTTCATTAAATACGTATCGTATTTCTGTTTCCCAATCTCTTTTTCCATCCTCATTAATAAACTTTTTTGAATCATATTGAATTTCAGCCATAATAGATATAATAACAAATGCTGCACAATAGATTTCAGAAGTATTTAGAACAAGACGTTTATGCGCCACACCAACATCGTCGCTGCCTACCTCGTCCTATTCGACCAAAACAAGGTATTGCTGTCCAAGCGCAATAATACCGGCTACTACGACGGTAACTACAGTGTGGTTGCTGGCCACGTGGAGCCTGGCGAAACTTTCACCCAAACCATTATTCGGGAAGCCAAAGAGGAAGCGGGCATTGAGCTAGACGTCACTACTCTGCGGGTAGCTCACACCCAGCACCGCAAATCGGACTGGGATCAATCAGAGCGGGTGGATATCTATTTTGTGACGCCAACTTGGGGCGGCGAAATCCATAATTGCGAAAAAAATAAGTGCGCTGACCTATCTTGGTTTGAACTCGACAAACTGCCGGAAAATATGGTGCCCTGTGTAAGAGAATCGATTGTCAACATTACCCAAAACAAGCCTTATTCTGAGTATGGCTGGGAACCGATAAAATAATGGATATACGTACCAGGTAGTTGCGTACTCGGCTATCGATTCAATCCAGCCACGCGATTTTGATGCCATCATTCTCTCCGGCGGCCACCCTTTCCCAGTAGTTGGCAACCGCGACCGCCTCCACGCCGAAATAGCGTTGGTGCAAAACTGTCCCAAACCCATCTTTGGTATTTGTTTTGGCTTTGAAGTGATTGCCGACGCGTTCGGCGCCAAGCTTGGGCGCTTACCGCAAAAAGAACAGGGTATTCTGAATATCGAAGTTATTGAGCCGGACCAGATATTTCTCGGTATACCCAACTCGCAAGTGTTTGACAACCATCATTGGGCCGTCCGAAAACTGGGTCATGAGCTAATCGCTTTGGCCCGCTCCAAGGATGGCATTGAAGTAATTAAACATCGGGCAAAACTGATTTATGGTGTCCAGTTCCATCCGGAAATGTTTATCGAACAAACTTGCGGTAATGAAATTCTCCGCAACTTTTTACATCTAGTTAGCGGTTAACCTGTTCCCACCGTACCAAGTGGAACACCGACCGATAATCAAGGGGATAGCAGTGTCGGAAACCAGCCGCCTCCCACTCCGCTGTACTAATACCAGTCGAATCCAGTGAGTGAAGGACATAACGTCCATCAAACGATCGGTCAATGTTTTCCCGACTTTCCGGCAAGGACGGCTCACCAATTTCTAGAATCGCGGGCCTGCGCTCCCGAAAATCTTGATACGTTTGTTCGCGATTACGCAGCAACCCTCTTTCTTGCACAGCTAATCTAGACATAACGGGAGATTTTACCACAAATTACCAATTTATTAGAATAGTTGGAGTGATAGAATGAACGATAGTTATGTCCAGTTACTTAAGCAACAAAAAGAAACACAAATCGAAACCAGCTGGCGACATGGCCACTGCCCCGGTTGAGCCGCCCCATAGTGCGCCTGGTAATATCGCTGCTCGTCCCATTTTGCCGCCCAACCGTTCCACCATCGGCCGCCGCAGTGGTGAACGCTAGAAAATCAGCCAACGCTGTGCCATTGACCGTAAATTATGGCTATCGGCAAAAGTTTGAGGCCATGGAAAATAATCTCTAAGCGGTTAAGATTCCAATACACGTCCTGTGGGTTATGCATTTTAGAGCACTTCGTTGTACCAAAGTCGCGATAAATCCGTACCTGTTGGTCGCTATCTGGATTAATTTGTACACTACGTACTGGGAAACTATTCAGATTAGTTGGATCCAATGGATTGGCAATACAATCCACACGGGCGTGAATAAAATCACGCGGACCTGGTTTTTGTTTGCGCATTAAGGGGGCATGACTAATATTTTGCCCATCACAGCGCTCCTGACACAAGTACAAAATTACGGGTTTGTCGAAAAGCGAACGTACTGCTTCGACCCGTTTTTTGAACGGGTGAAGAGGCTTCTGAATTAATCTTTCAACTGAGTTTAATTTTGACATTTTGTCCTACTGCAGGGCTGTATTGTACCACTCAACCACCAATTACCTTATCTACTTCGCGCCTGGTTCCAAATCGAACCGAGCAGGGCGGTGCCACCCAATAATGGCAAAGCGCAACACAACAACCACCAGTGAAATTCTCCCTTTTGTACTGCTAATCTGGCTCCATCAGTAACTAGATAGCCGCCATAAATCAACAGAGAACTTGCTAACAACCCCTGGGCAATATTACCTAATTCAGGTAGAGGATTTTTACTTTTCTCAGGGTTGACTGACCGACGACGACCGAGCACGCGTTTAATTATACGTTCGGTCGTAATTTATTGAACACTGACTATTTCAAGCTCCTGTCTCCCGCTTGGCGTTTGCACCGTGACCGTTTCGCCCACTTGCTTACGGTAAACCGCGCGACCAATCGGACTCTGGCGGGAAAGCTTGCCTTCAGCGGGATTAGACTCATGTTCACTAACCAACATAAAAGTCAGTCTGGTTTTACCGTTGAATAAAGTAAAAGTGCAACCAAAGTCGATTCGATCATAGTGTTGCTTCTCTTCACCCGCCATCCCATTTTCGATCAGAAAAGCCAGCCGACGCAACTCGCGGCGGATATTGCCCAACTCGAATTTGGCGTATTGGTAAGCGCCGTTTTCGGAAAGGTCACCCATGGCGCGCGCGGCCTTCAGACGTTCCATTACCTCTTTTTCCAGCTCTACTAATGCAACGCGACGCTCCTTCATTTTTTGGAAGGCCGCGCGCGTAAACCAAATCTTGGGTTTATTATCGATCATAACTTGGGTAGTATAGAGTACAATTGAGTTCCGTGGGAGGGGTCGCATAGTGGCCTAGTGCAGCGGTTTACTAAACCGCCGTGCCAGCAATGGTACCGCGAGTTCGAATCTCGCCCCCTCCGCCAATCTGCAACCGTTCAAAAACGGTCACCTATCTCCTAGAAAAAGATTGGTGCATCAAGCC
>CAZEEI010000006.1:0-64142 GCA_964511175.1 uncultured Pseudomonadales bacterium | reverse complement strand
CGGAGGTGTATCGACAGACACCAACAACAGTATTACCACCAACTGAAGTTAGGCCTAATATTGAAAGTAATATATTAGTTTCTACATATTACGAACCACGGAGTCAATTTTATGATTTTATTTTTAATCCTGTTTCTTGTGAAATCAAAAACGGTGGGGATATTATTGCTACAGAAGTTAGTCGTTACGCTCAGTGGATTGCTGGTTATTCTGATCCAATATCGCGTAACAGTGCTGCGTTTGGTTATCTGATGGAGTTGATTGGGCAGGCAGAGAATTTCAGACATTTTGTTGAAGAAAAACTAAATGAGGCTGCTGCTAGTCAAAGTAAAACTTGCTCGGGATTCACTTATAAAGTTGGAACAAGGACAATGGATTTATCAGGATTGGGCAACATCGTATATGGATTTCATATGGAAAGATATGGTTTCCCTGGAACAACAGAGGATGCTATTGCCAATACAACTCAGGGTGTTAATCCAGGATCATTAGGCCAATTTGAAGACAATGCCGATGACTTGAGGCAAAGACAACTAGGACACGCCATTGCTTTGGCTATGGGAGAATCCAACGACGTTACCCCGGGTATAGTTGAAATGTTGGCAGAATCAATAGGAGTTCGGTAACAACTTATTATGAAACATAATCATTCGCCAATGGATACCTCTCGAGCAGTTTTCCCCTATCTCTTAATGAGTTACAGTGTTAAGTTTCTAGTAATATCGGTTTTTGCTCACACAACTCCATGGGATAAAATTACTTTTTTTCCAGGCGATTTGCTGATTAGAATATATTACTTCTTGCTTTATTCAATACTACTCATTCCTTTTTTAGATTTACCAATTTTAATTTTTTTGTATTCTTCATTTAAAAAAGATAAAAATATCAAGAGTTTAATTTTATCTTTTGGAAAAGTCATAGTAAGTGTTATAGCAATAGTGATTATCAGCCTATTTTTGGCTTTTTTGACCTTAAGCCCAACATTCTTATGGCAGATTCCGTATGAGCCTATTAATTTTTAGATCAAGGAGAGATATCCCTATATTAAATTACTAAAATGCAACTAATTTCTGGTCAAAAAGCTATCTTTAAACACCTTCACTTCACAATTTGGTTAAGTTACATACTTAAGTCACTGCTTCTTAACTATGTTTTTTCACCTTCTCTGGCCAATAACCGGACAGACACATTAATCAGTATTTATTATCTACTTATTCATAGCACATTTTTAATTCCTTTATTTGATGTTCCCTTGATTATTTATTTTGCTACTCAATCCAGTGATGGTACGGTGACTGCATCGGTTAAAAGTTTCATAAAAATTGTGGGAATAGGAATTTGGGGAGGAGTTGTTGTTAGTATAATTACCGTGTTCCTAGCCATACCAGTAGTTGTAGCGATTGTGGTTTTGTCTAAATAGAAATATGAAAATATTATCTGTTACATGGTCATTATTTGCGAAGTGGTGATATCTTGTGGGATTTGGCTGTGCTTGTTTATTTATCATTAATTTTATTGCCTTTTATTGACTGGCCCTTAAGTATTTATTTCTTTCAAAAACAAAAATCAAAAATGCCAAAGAATCAACTACCTTATTGATTTTTAAGGCTATTAATAACAACTATTGGTGGAGTTATAGTTGTTGTTTCCTTAGTGTGGCTATTATCAACAATAGTTTCTGTTTTTAATCTGGCTTTTACACCATCGTGATATCAAAGAAGAGTTCGTCTTCAAGACGTTAGTCTTACCTGGTATAATCCACCCTATGTATTTCCTCAAAGCTATCACCTTTAAAGACAAACACGTCCTCCTGCGCCTCGACCTCGACTTGCCGGAGAATAAAGACGGTTTTGATACCACCCGTTTGGAAGCCGGTGCTGCAACGCTGAATTTTTTGCTCAAACGCGGCGCGGCTCAGGTACACGTGATCGGCCACCGCGGCCGGCCGGAGGGTAAGAAGATCAAAAAATTGTCCCTGGATCCAATTATCGATTTGCTCAAACCAATGATTTCGGCTAAACACCTCGACCGCGTCACTTTCGGTGACAACCTGCGCTATGATCCTGGCGAGGAAAAGAACAGTAAAGTTTTTGCCAAGCAATTGGCCAAGGGTTTTGATTTTTACGTTAACGACGCTTTTGCGACTGCTCACCGCGAGCACGCTTCCATGGTTGCTTTGCCTTATTTGCTACCCACCGTCATGGGTCGCCAGTTCGAAAAAGAAATGAAGGTGTTGCGCAAAATTGCCCACCATCCTAATCGTCCTTACACTTTTATTTTTGGCGGCGCCAAACCGGATAAGCTGGCCTTCATTGACCGATTGATCGATAAAGTGAACGTTTTTCTGATTGGCGGCGCTTTAGCGCAAGGTCATAAACAAGAGCTGGAAGCTAGATATAGCAAGGTGATTGTGGGTGATTTAACGCCGGATGGCTTGGATCTAACTCAAGATTCACTGGAACAGTTTGAGCGTTTCATTAAGGCCTCGGAAACGGTGGTTTGGAATGGCCCGGTTGGTAAATATGAGGATGGGGTGCATGCGGCGGGAACCACCTACATTGCTAATGCTTTGGCTCGATCTAAGGTATATTCGGTTTTGGGTGGCGGTGACACCGAAGCCGCGGTGGATTTGCTGGGTTTCAAACGCGAGCAGTTTTCGCACATCTCTACAGGTGGTGGCGCTATGATGGAACTACTAGCCGATGGAACTCTGCCGGCCTACGAAGCCATTCAGGAAAGCCAAGCCAATTTCTCTTGGGAAAAAGATCTCGAATTCGTCCTCTGAGGGTGTAACCCTCCAGGCGTAGAAAATCTCAGGGTGTCACCCTGAAGTTTCCCACCTCTGGAGGGTTACACCCTATATCTTGCTCCCAACGTGTTTCCAGTTAAGCAAACCGGCCTTAATCGGATTTTTTAAAATGTATTCTTTGGCCTGATCAATAGCTTCTTGATTGGGAAGCAAAACAGCGTGATAGCTACTACTAAAAACCCGTCCATCGTGGTCATATTTTTTACGTAGATACATGCCATAACGAATTGCAATCGACTTAATAAATGCCGAAATACTGCGCTCCAATTTTTGATGCAATAAAAAATGGTAGTGATTCGGCAACAAAGAAAAAACCATCAGCGATATTTCGTCGCCACAGTTTCTTAGTTTTTTTCTCGAAATATGGCGAAAAATCCAGTAATCTTTGTCATCTAAGAAAATTTCTTGTCGATTAGTGCCGCGATTGTAGATGTGGTAATGGGCATCAGCTACGAAAGGAAAGAGACGATTTTTTTGTGGCATGGAAAGAGTGTAACCAAAGAAACTGACCAAATGATTACTTAGGGTTACACCCTAAAGTTTTCTACGCCTGGAGGGTGACACCCTCAGCCAGTTCAATCAAGCGGTTGCAATAACCCCACTCGTTGTCGTACCAGGCAATTACCTTAACTAAATCGCCACCAATTACTTGCGTTAGAGCCAAATCAACAATCGCTGATTCGGGGCGACCTACAATATCCTGCGACACGATCGGATCGTGGGTTACGGCCAAAATCCCGCGCCAGCGTTCGGACTGGGACGCGTCAATGAAGGCTTGGTTTACAGCCTCCACCGAAGTCGGTCGGGAGGTAACAAAGGTCAAATCGGACAAAGAGCCAGTGGAAACTGGAACGCGAATGGCCAGTCCATCAAAAATACCCGCTAACTCCGGTATAACTTTACCCGTAGTTTTGGCCGCACCAGAGGTAGTCGGTACAATATTGCGCGCCGCGCAGCGAGCGCGGCGCAGATCTTTATGCGAGTTGTCCTGAACATTTTGATCATCCGTATAGGCGTGCACCGTGGTCATGAGGGCTTTTTGCACACCAAAAGTCTCGTGCATAATGGCCGCCACCGGCGTCACACAATTAGTCGTACAGGAGGCGTTCGAAATAATGCGGTTGGCCGGCAGACTCGGATGCTCGGGCTTGGTTCCTAGCACCACCGTTTCAATATCGTCTTCTTTGGCGGGAGCAGAAAGAATTACAGCCTTGGCACCGGCGCTCAGGTGTGCGCCAGCTTTTTCCTGCGTCAGAAAAGCACCAGTCGATTCAATGACAATATCGACACCATACTTGCCCCAGGGAATTTTGGCCGGGTCGCGTTGAGCGGTAACGGTAATCGTGCGCCCCTCAATTTCGAAAGTACCTAGTTCACAGTTGTTATCGTCCAATTCCTTCACGCTGCGCCAACGGTTAACCCGAATTTCGTGCGGCCAAACACCGTAATTGGTATCGTATTTGAGCAAATGAGCCCAAGCTTCCAACTCCGCAGAACCAGAAGTGTTGATCGCCACCAACGCGCTGCGGTCGCGAAATCTCTCCCACCAAACTCGAAAAGACGTGCGGCCGATGCGGCCAAAACCGTTGATAGCAATGTTTGACATATACGGCCAGTTTAGCACGCTGAGGGTGTAACCCTCCAGAGGTAAATCGCGACAGGGTGTCACCCTGAAGTTTCCCACCTCTGGAGGGTTACACCCTCAGCGTGCTAAACTAAGACCACATGAATTGGCGTCGCGCGCTGTTATTGGTTGTTTTATTAGTAGTGGGGGTAGCTGCCGGCGCGGCTACTCGGTCTTGGTGGTTAAACTCCGGCGGCGGACTAGGTTTTTCCCTAAATATCAGTTTGCCCCAATTTGGCCTTGGCTCTCAGCCAACACCCACGCCGCTGCCAACCATCACTCCAACCGCTTTTCTTCCCCAAACTCCAGATCAATTACGCCGCAAGCAGCTAACCACACTCACCGAGCCTTTTTCTCTTCTCGCCAAGCCTTGTTTTTTAGCCACCAGATATCTCTGCTCTAAACTTGTTTTGGCACCAGCCAGCGGATCGGCTAAACAAATATCGATCGTCGGTCGGGGGGTCACCGAATACTTTGTTGGCGCGCGTCATTACGCCTGGGGCCGCATCCTCGTTCATCGCGGCGCCCTGTTCACTTTTTACCGTGGCGCCAATCAAAATCAGGCTGAAACTCAGCCCTATTATCTTTCGCTAGTGCACATTTTTACGGCGGCCGAACAACATCAACTTAATCCCGCCTTTCTCTACTTTCTCATCGATTCGATTTACCAAGAGGCGCAAAGATTAAACATTTATGCCGGGTCCAGTGGCGAGGTCGTTACCTTGGATGTCGATCGTCTAGCCGGCGATTTGCAGCGTTGGCTGATTGACAGTGAAGCCCTACCTAGTGACAACTTAGCCCAACAACTGGCGGCCACCGGTTTGTCGCCGCAGGGTCAGGTTTTGGCTTATGTTTTGTTAACTAATGTCGCTCCGGATGTAGCTTTATCTGTAATGGGGGAAGAAGGGCGGATCACCAATGGGTACTACGCGGTGTTCGGTTATCCCAGCGATAGTACCGCCAGTGATTTTACGGTTAAGGTTGGCGGCGGCAATCTAACCGCAGCCGAGTTTTATCAGGAAGAAGCGCCCGCTGCCTTTGATTTTGCCCTTTGTCAGGACAATAAATTGTTTCTTTGTCAGGGCGAAAACACCAGTTTTGCTTGCCGGCCAACCGATTTCATGGCGTATGTTTGCGGCCAATATCTGCACAATCTGGCGAATTAATTTGAGGCGGAGCACGTGATTTGTGCCACCAGTGCTGGTTTAGGCGGTAACAAACCAGAAAAATTATGGTAAAAGTCGAAAAATGAGGGAAGCCTAGTACCAGCATTTCGATAAGCACGATCAGAGACCAGGAAGTACAACCAAAAAACACGAGAATCAGGCGTTCTAGGAGTGCGGCACCCACCCCCTTAGTCTGGGGGCCCACCGCCGGTGGTTGCCTACCTACCCCACACTGCGCCTTTCTTGTTTACCAAGATTAGACTGCGCACACATTGTACATTATTGCTGATTTAATAGCAAGATAAGGGTCTTGTTTGAGCAGAGTTATTGTTGGCCGATAAAGCTGACCGAATAGTGACAGTAGTCTCAAATGTATTGTGACCTGTACAAAAAGTTGACAAAACAAGACTTTATTAGTACTATTAATTCATAACACTGAGGGAAGGTACTACTTTAGGGCCTCCCTCTTTTTTTGTACTCAAGTAGAGCGCGCAGGTCATTAAAAGATTGCACTTTTCCGCCCAACAATTTTTTTAATTCTCGAGCGGTTCGGTCAGGAAAGGTAATCACAATAATTTGTTTTCCCTGCTTAATTAAGTAAGCCAGCAGAGGTGTAAAGTCACCATCGCCGGAGAGAACAATTGCCCGACTATATTGGTTTCTGAATAAAAGCATATCCATCGTCAAATCGACATCACAATTAGCTTTCGCTTTATGGCCGAAATGCTTGATTGTTTTGACTCGCAAGATGTAACCAAACACGCTTAACTTATGCAGAAACCGCTCTTTTTTTAGACTATTCGAATCTTTGCCGTAGTAAAAAAAGGCTTTAGTAACTTGATATTTGTTTTGGAGGTAATAGTACAATTTTTGTTGATCGATTAACCAATTTCCCGAGCGGGCGCCATAGATAATATTGGAGGCATCAATAAAGGCATAAGTAGTACAGGAGAGATGTTTTGTCGATGGCATAACTAACAGAGTTATTTTTAGCTGATAAAGCTGACCGAATAATGACAGTAGTGCCAAATGTATCGTGACCTGCATAAAATTTTTGACAAAAAACTCTTGACGTGCTAGATTAAAGGCCATAAAAGGTCGGTAGATTACTGATCGCCAGGTAAACAATCCTGAGTTAGGTAGTCCCGATCTTTTTTGTTCCGGTGATCATCTGTATTATTTCGTTGGCGTGTGCGACATAGTTGGCCGTAATTTTGCCGCGAGCCACCCGGTAGGCCAACTGATGAGCCCGAGATAATTTACCGACATGCCCAAATTGCAGATAAATTGTTCTTTTTATTCCTAAAGCAGCTGTATAGATTTTGATTTTTTGCTCAATCAGGTCCTCGTGGCCAAGATATTCCCGATCGATAGTTATCTTTTGGGTGGTATCCAGTCTTGCCAACACCAAGGCCAGAAGTGCGGCGAAAGTTAGGTAAGGAAATAGTTTTGTCAGGCCGGCGCTTCGGAAAAATCTTTGCAGTTTTCTTTTTTCTCTTTTCTCTTTTATCCAGAAAAACAACTATGGTGTTGCCGTTGATGCAAGCAATAACCGTATTTCTTTCCGTTTGTTCGATTTTTCCCGACTGGTCGATTTGGTAGGTCACGCTTTATTTCTATCAGCCAAATCTGACCCCATAGTGACGGTAGTGCCAAAGGTGTGTGACCTGTACAAGGGATTGACAAAAGGGAATATTTTCCATACATTCCTTATCAGACAGGTGCCCTTCCCAATCGGGAAGAAGCAAGCAAAGAACCGTCCCTGAGACGGTTTTTTGTTGTTTAGGAAGTTTTAGTATTGTTGAAAAAACAATAGGTATTGGAACTTATCTAAAAACAACATTAACTGCGTCCAAGATGGATAAGAGTTGCTTCACATGTTGCTCCCAGGTCAAATTATCTTTGACAAATTGTCTAGCTCGTTTTCCCAGGGTCTTTGCATAGTCAGGATGAGAAAGTAGTATCTCGATATTTTTTGCTAGAATCTCTACGTTTCTAGGCTCAACGAGAATGCCGTTCTCTGCAGAGCAAATTATGTCTTCGTTTCCGTTACCTGTGGTTGCAATGACTGCTTTAGCCGATGCCATGGATTCCAAGACTACGCCCAATAATCCCTCCCCCTCATATGATGGAAAAACACATAGATCGGCATTATTGAAAAGTTCTTGTATCTGCTTTGAGTTAACGAAACCCGTGAATGATACATTGGCCTGCATTTGAAGGTCACTCGTCATTCTCTCGAGTGTCTCACGCATTGGACCATCACCAGCGATAGTTAAATGGGCACTAGGGTTATCCTGCAACACTTTGGAAAAAGCATGTAGTAAGGTTGATACACCTTTCCGCTCTATAAGCCTACCTAGAAATAGTACCTGCGCTGAAGGTTCTTTGTTTTTTAGCTCAGAATCTTTAGGTAATTCCACACCGGTGGGTAATAAATAACGCGTTTTTCTCTCTGTTACATACTGCTGCCAGTGATTTTTTACAACCGAACTTATGGAAATGTCAGCATCGTACATTCTCATCATAGGAATTCCCAACTGCAGAGGTTCAGGTGGATTTCCGAGCAGATATACTAGGTTCTTACCTTCATGAGGGCGAATGAGTCCGTCTAATAGGTAATAAGACAACACGGCATATGGGCCGATTTCTTTCATTAAACCAATCGTTGCTGAAGCAAAAGCAAAACTCTCCGAATTCCATACACTAGGATCGGTTTCTGGATCTACTACATGTGGGGCACCAAGCCTTCTAATTGGAACCTCGTGAATGAAGACACCACTCTGATTGTTGGCCCTAAGATCTCCGTACATTGAGGACATGCTGTTTTCTGGTACTTTCTGAGTAACTAGATGGACCTTTTGACCCAGACGGGCAAGCTCCTGAGCTTGTTTGATTGGTACCTTCTCACCCCCACCGACATAATAGGAAGCTCTTGGTGTTAAGAGAACAATTTCTTTGTTAAACATAATTGTGCAATCCTATAAGATGAATTATACTATGGCGACACATGCCTTCAGCAGTTGAATCTTTAGCAGTTATAAGACATCTGCAGGATATTGATAATCTTGTGCAGAATGGTACCGACAATCCACTGGCTCCAAACCAAGACAGGATAGCCATTGCATTTGGTACCCAGTTGGTGCAAGAAGCGAAACAGCAGGATTACCACGGGATTGCACTAATATCATCTCCCAAAAAGAGAGCAATGGAGACGGCTCAAATTATTCAAAGAGGAATTATACAATCTGGTGATCAATTTAGAGTTTCTTTGATCATTAACCACAATTTAAGAGAACTAGATCAAGGGAAATTTGTTTTCCCCCCTGGATATAGACCGGGCGATTTTTTTGAACCACTCGCTGATGCATGGCAAATTTTTTGGTCAGAGACTTTTATCGACGATCACAATTTGCTATATCGTTTTGGTAGTCCATATTCTCACGGAAAACTTCGGTATCCTAAACTCAAAGATAACTTTTTGTCATACGGGGAAAATTATAGAGATTATGCTGTTCGCTTATATTCGGCTGTCTGTGACTTTGGTGAACGAATTGGCAGGCTCCGGTACTTAAAACCTGTAGTCATTACTCATGATTCTCCAGTCGGGTTCATCAAAGAAGCAACTCCATGAGCATTACAAAAATACACAGGTCTACAATTCACTCATCCATGAGCAACTATGATCAGTTATTCAAAATATACAATAAAAAATGACAAGAGGGAAACTACCTTTCAGTTTGTTGAAAATGACAAACTACCTTCTGGAATTCCAATATCGACACCATTTACTTTTCCCTTCATTGGAACGAAAGTTGTCTTGTGCCTAGACAAAAATAGATGGTGGAACCCTCTAGGAGGGCATATTGAGGCTGGGGAAACATATCAAGATACCCTTGTTAGAGAAGCTTATGAAGAAGGAGGTGTACGTATCTCTACATCATCAATAAGAGTAGTGGGATACATTAGGAACGACAATATTCGTGATTCTTCAGACTTAAAATACCCGCCCGTTAGCATTCTGCCAATTACTACTTCATTTGTAACAAAGGTTGATCCTGATTGGCAGCCCTTAGAAACGTCTGCGCGGGGGTTATTTTCACCAAAAAACGCCCTCCTACTAATGAGTAGCAGAGACGATAATCATCAAATGTGGGAAATTCTTAAATATGTCGTGAAGAGTTTTGAAAATCAAAAATATCGGGCAAAGTTCACTTACCATCCCAATAAAATACTTAAGAACATTCCTGTAACACAGGTATTTACATTCTGTAAAGATAAATTAGGTAAATTTTGTATCGTTAGAGACCGTGGGGAGGGTTATTTTAGTCTCCCTGGAGGTGGTTGTGAGCTTGGGGAAAGTCCAGAAGATTGTCTGCGCAGGGAATTGCTTGAGGAAGCACAAATAACTTGCAAAAATGTGAAATTTCTCGGATCTATACTTATCGAATTAAGTAAGGATGGACGACTTGTTTCTAAGTTCCAACACCTACGATATTTGGCAGATGTTGATATTCTGAAGCCTTTTATTCCTCAAAAAAATGGTTTTGAAACTAATGTTCGTGAGTTTGTGCCTTTTTCAGAACTAGAATCCAAAGTTTTTATTTTGCAAAATTCCACAGCAAAAAAAGTTATAGATCATGTCTTATCAATCCAAGAATAAGCAAGGTGTTTATGGATTATCAAAATGAATATATTAAAAAAAATCCTCTGCTGCATTTTGAGCAGTCAGAAACGAAAGCCAAACAGATTTTAAGTTTTTTGGGAGACATTCAAGTTAACAGTCTCTTAGATGTTGCCTGTGGTGCAGGAAAAATAACTGCGGTTTTAGCCCACACTTTACATTCTCAGAAAACAGTAGGAATAGATATTTCTAAAACAATGATAAAGATGGCAAAAAAATGTAACACAACCAAAACCATCTCATGGATTAACATTGACATTTTTAACTATCGACCAAAACAACAATTCGATTTAATCACATGTATAGACATTCTCGAACATGTTAGTGCTGATTTGGCTTTCTTAAGGAAGGTCAAAACATTGGGCAGACAGATACTTATTAAGGTTCCCCTGGAAGATTCGTTTTTCGATAACAAAATCCTGAGGAAATTAAAAATACGAGACCCATGGAAGGAGAGCGGAATTAAGTATGGCCATATACACCATTACAATGAAAATCAATTAATTCGACTATTCTCCAGGGCAGGACTTAAGAGGGTTAAAGAAGGATATATTCCGCTACCTAAGAGGTCGCTACTATTTTATGAAATATTTAGGGTAATATTTTTGCCAATAGGTTGGTTTTCTCAAAAAGCTATGACCAACTTTGTGGGCGGATTTAAAATTGTTTTACTAGAAAAAGACGAAGCGAGTCACAATTAGGGATTCCGGGACCTACCAATACATCTGCTACCAAAATGGTTCCGTCTATTTTACTTTTGAAGCAGTAGTGGAGTTTAAGGCAGAATTCAAAACAGACAAAAGTTACAAACGGGTAAAGGTTGTCGTGTTGCAAAGAGAAGATGGAGCCTGTTTTTACTACTCAGTCATGGACTCATTTTGTGGATAGCAGGTGTTTCTCGCTTTAGTTGTTGACACATTTGGCGAAGTCAAAAGTGTCAATTCACAAAAAGCTGAAGCTTGCTTTTTCGTGAGCTGAGCTGTTATAATCAGGTTTTAATGAGTCCTATAAGCCGAAATAGAAGGTATTTTGGGGTGTAGGATTTTTATTTTAGGCGATAGGAGCCTAGAGAAAAAGGATAGAGGGTATAAATATGAGAGTGGGAAAAGAAGCAAGCCTAGGTCAACCAGAACGGTCAAAAGGGGTTTTCCGTAGAATTGTTACCGCCCCTGCTGATGTGCTCCGTTGGGCAGTGAGACATCCTAAGACTACCGGAGCAATAGGAGCGGTTCTTCTGGGTGCTGGCGAAGTTTTGCCTGTTTTTGGGCAAGAAGCTACTCCCGATGCCTCGCAAACAGTTCAAGTTTTAGGGCAAGTTAATGTTCGCGATACTGTCGGTACTGCGGGCACTAACATTTTGGAAAGTCTACCCGCGGGAACACAACTTCAAGTGGTTGATGTTGCCGATACTGGCGATGGTTATGATTGGTGGCAGGTTACCCAGATTCTACGGCCAGGTGCTACGGAATGGGAAGCGTTTAGTGGTTTTGTGGCTAGGGAAGGACATGGGAATACCTTTCTACAAACCGCTGAACCCAGAGTTACACCAGCACCTACACCGGATGCTAAAGAAACGCCAACGGTAGAGGAGACGCAAGTGCCGCAGGTGGAATCGGTTTTGACCGAACACCCGGAATGGACTGAATTTCCAGAGGTGGTGGGGACGAAATTAAAGACGATGCAAATTATGGTTAACGGAAAGCCGTTTACTATTAATTGGTTTGCTAATTTGGAAAATTTGGAAAACTTCTCGGTGGATTTTCCCGGTATCATGTTGCCGAAAGATGGTTCTGAGGCGGAAATTGGGGCGATCGTCGAGGCTATGTTGGGGAGTGACTATGATCCCAGCAAACCCTTAACGGTGGCTAGTTTTTCTTCAGATGAAGCGATATTCAATAGTAAATTAACTTTGGAGTGGCCAGAGTTGGGAGAAAACGAGACTGGTGCACGTGACTTCGAGGTACGAGGTGATGTAATTAATGTTGTTCTTACCGCTCCGATGGCAATGCCCAAGGGGGTTAATTATAACTCCAGCTATAAAGGACCCGACGGCGGGATGCATGAGTTGCCAAATGCGTATTTTGATCCTATGGTATCGGAACAGGGTAGCAATCAATTGGTGGTCTACCTGGGCGGAGACTCATTAGCTTATGAAGTATCGTTCACAAACCTGGCCATGGTGGCACCTTTCGGCTGGCTGCATAAATATCACGAGTTGAACACTCAGTGCGCCCAGCAATTCGGTGAGTCGGCTTGTCAGCCGGGCAGCGAAGCGTTACGCCACCTAATTATGGCTGAGTTAACGGCGGGCTATGATACCACTCTTGAGGCTCAGCTGCGTCGACCATCGCAGGGGATGTCTGTGGTGGTACTTAATCCTCGGGTTGAAGGAGAGCCGCGTACCCCTACTCCTACCATGGCTGCGGCTGAAGCTACTTTTGAGCCCATCACTCCTAAGCAGTAAGAATTAGTTATCGTTTACGGCTCCTTAGTTTTTTGGCATAATGGGGCTATGCGTTCGCGTTGGGTGCTCCTCTTGGCGGTTTTACTTTTTTTGGGTTCGTTATTGGGATATAGTATCTTCTGGTACTGGCAAACGCAGAATCAAAATCGTAACTTTGCTTATCCTTTTTACTTGGATCGGTTAAAATCTTGCTTAACGTCGGCTGGTATCTTGGTTGATCGGATTGAGGTGATCAGTGATCCCGCGGCTGACAAGTTTGTCATGTATAGCCTTACCCAAGAAGATGGTTCCAATCTGCCTTTGGTGGGAGCCACCCCTATTTTGCAAGGAAGGGTAGCTATTTATATTAATACTAACCACTTAAAAGCAGTCAATGATAATAAGAATGTTACTGAGGAAGCAATCGCTTCGCTGGAAGACAGTTGGCAAAATATAATCTTGGACGGCATTGAGTCCGGTGTGGTTGCTGTCAGTCAGCGGGCAGCGTTGCGACAGTATTGTGTGCCGGAGGTGGTGAAATTGGTGAAAATATGATCAGAAAGCTAGTACTATTTGCCTTAGTATTATCGGGACTAGTCTTTTGGGGTGGGTTTTCTTCTCACGTTCGGGCTCTTTGTCAAGGAGATGGGATTGAGTGCTGTGAAGGTGGTTATCAAGAGGAGTGCCAGTGTGGGTACGATCCTCGCACTTTTGAGTGTAATTGTGCTCCGGCTAAGATCTGTGTTGGTGGTAACCACACCATCCCTTGTCAACCAACAGGTAATTGCGATAACCAGGGTTGTGCATTTGTTATTAACTCCTCTTGTTATGTTGTCAGTGACTCCCGATGTTCCGGCGGCCAAATCTTCTGTGGCGGCTGTATCAACGGCTGCCGCGCTCCCACGCAAACCTGCAACTCTTGGATCGATCAGGAATGTAATGGAGGCGGCGGAGGAGGAGGTGGCGGCGGAGGAGGAGGTGGCGGCGGAGGTGGCAATAACTGCGGCAACTGCGAAACTCCCGGATCCTGCTCCGACAAAGGTGGTTCCTGGGATGGTGGCGACTGTTCCGGCGGGGCCGGCGGCCTAGGTTGGTGCGGCGGCTTGCCTTGCCCTAGTGGCGGCGGTAGCGGTGACCCGTGTTATCCCGACTGTAATCTCAAGTGCAATCAGGACGACGGTTGTGGCGGTACCTGCGGTGGTGAAAGCAAAACCGCGCCAGGAACCCCAACCATTCTTTCACCCGTCGAGGGTGGTATAGCGATAGCGAATAGCGCCGGCCAGATTACGCTTAGTTGGACGTCAGTCGCCTGGGGTAATCATTTTTACATTGAACTTTATCCCAGTGAAAACCCAGATGTTAATTGGACCAGTGTAGGCGGCGCGCTCAGCGGCGGTGACTATGGCGGTTACGTGAATGATTACGCTTTTGATAGTTCTGTTTATACCCCCTGGCTTAGTAGTCAGGCCGGTACGGCCATTGCTGGCAACGCCTGGATCGGTCAAGATTTAGGCAAAGCCAGATTGGTGAGTCGGGTTGTGTTACAGCAGTACGCGGCGACTTGGTCTATTTCCTCTGCCCACCTCCAGTTTAGTGATAACGGTACTACTTGGACAACTTCGGAGACCTTAACTTTTCCTAAAGATGCGGTGGCGCACACGTTTAATCTCAGTGTTCCGGCCAGTCACCGCTACTGGCGGCTGTTGGCCAATGAAAACTTGACCGGCACTTATCGCTGGGGAGTAACGAATTTTGCCATCCACGCCGATGGTGGGTCGATTTCGGCGATTACCGGTGAGGTCGATTTGACTAACCAATACAGCTTTACGGCCAACACGCGTTTTTATACGGCGCGTGTTCGGGGTTATAACCGCCTCTGCCACCCCCAAGGTACTTATGGCAACTGGAGCAACTGGGTAACTTTCATTGCTACTTCGCCGGTATCGGGTAGTGTTTACTATGACGGCAATAATACGGCCGTTTTAGAGGGTGCCCTGACTTGTACTGGTACCGGCGCTGATTTGCCGGAAATTAGTGCAGATGTAGCAACCACTGGCAATGCGGTAGATGGTGGGCATGTGGCAGGGTATGTCGCTTCCCGAGCCTTTGACAATAACACGGCGGTTTACTGGATAAGTTCCCAATATGGTAATGCCGTAGCCAACACGGCTTGGATTGGCCAAGATTTTGGCGAAAACATGGTGATGCTGGACGAGAACGGTGAAGCCACTACGGAAGGTACGCTCACCAACCTCAGTGCCAAAGAAATTCGGAAGTTTACAATTCGGCAGTATCCGGGTGCTACCTGGCGGGTTAATAGTGTTTTTATCGATTATTCTGACGACAACAGCAACTGGACCACACTACAAACGGTAAGTTTACCCAATGACGGCAATACCCAAACTTATTTTTTGAATGCTTCCGCGCCCCATCGCTACTGGCGTGTCCGGGCGGCCTCCTCCACTAATTATGGCAGTGCCAGTGGCGGTTACTGGTACTTGGCGGAAGTAGAGATGTTCGAAATTTCGGCGGTAGACGTAGGTACGCTAGCGGTGCGCGGTGATGACTACCAGCAGGAGTATTCCGATAGTGCTACGGTGACACCGGCCGGGACTTACACGATTAACCTGCCCTATTCGGATACCGGCACTAATCAGGTGGCGCTGATTATCGACCGCGCCAACGACTTCATTTGCTCCTGTCCAATCGGTTGCACTTTTTCGGGGGTAACGGCGCCGCTAACTGGTTTGAACTTTTATATTACCGATGCGCGTGAGCCTTGGTTCCAGACACTAGGTGGTTCGGTGATGGCTTTCGGCAAAACCGGCACCGTGATTACTGACCCGATTCCTGATACTTGCTCGGAGCCGAACTGCAAACCTTACCTGATGGCGCGCAATAGTGAGGGGCAGTCTCATTCGGCGGGCCTGATTTTGACCGGTGGTGGCGATGTGGATTTGTCGCGGGAAACGGGTTTGCAAACCACTAAGCTGGACGAGGATAATCGCCGCAGTATTGGGCGGGTGAATACGCGGATTGCTCAGGAAAATTATGATTACTTTTACCGCCTGTATAAATTTATGGCCAACCCGAGCAGCGATTTTGGCGAGACGGCGGCCGATGCCCAAAAGCCTACGGCCGATCCAGTGAATACGGGCATTAACGCTTATTTTCACGGCGGCGACCTCACGATTCAGGATAGTTGGAGTGTGGCGGCGGATGAGTCGCTGGTGATTTTTGTGGCGGGCGATTTGAATATTAAAAATACGGTTTTGGTGGATAATGGTGGCTTTTTGGCCTTCGTTGTCCAAGGCGATATTATCATCGACGGCTCGGTGGGGCATCCGGATCCCACTACGCCGGACGCTAACGACGGTGTGATTGAAGGTGTTTATATTGCCAATGGCGCCCTGTTGTTGCCGAGCCGCGGAGCCGCCGCTGGTGGCGATTATAAATTTGTCGGCGAAGGTACCTTTGTGGGTTGGCAAGGTGTGGACTTGAACCGCAATTACGATAACAATTTGACGCGCCGCGTTTTAAATAATACGATTCCGGCGGAAGTCTTCCGTTATCGACCCGATTTTGCGGTGCGGGTGCCAGCCGAAATGCGCGCGCCGCGGATTAATTGGCGCGAAGTCGCCCCCTAGGGAGGGGTCAGACCTATGGCTGGGGTCGGACCCCGCCATAGGTCTGACCCTCTACCAACGTGTTTCCAGTTGACGTATCCATGTTTTTTAGGATTGTCTAGAATATACTTTTCAATGCGGCGACGTTCTTTTTTGGTGTATAAATAACTAGCCTTGTAAACTCCTTGAAAAACGTGGCCAACCCAGTTGTATTCCTTCTGTAAATAAAACGCATATCGGTTAGTAATTTTTCTCATAAATCGGGTAATATCTCTTTCGCTTTGTTGCCAGATAAGTAAATGCAGGTGATTGGGTAGAAAGGCAAAATGAGTAATACTAATGGTGCCTTCAAATTCGAGCAAAGTCGACGCCAATATTTGACGCCACCGCCAATAATCTTTCTCCTGCAGAAATACCGGTTGTTTTTTCGTGCCTCGGTTATAAATATGGTAAAAAGATTGTGGCCTAAAAATTTTGCGTGCATTTTTACTAGGCATGCGCTAAGAGTAGCAATCAATTCTGACAACATAGTGACGGGTCCGACCCATGGCAGGGTCAGACCCAGGGGGTGGGTCTGACCCCAGCCAAGGTCTGACCCCTCCCAGCGCGACGGGCGACGGCCAAGATGTTGGCGGCTCCTCGCAAGTAAGTGGGCGGCAGTGAAAGCGCCTTATTAATACTGGCGGTTAGCCAAGATCGATGGTTGGGTTGAGCCAAAGTTTGTAATTGACCCACAATGGCGGTCGGCTCGGCGTTGCGAGCCAAACCCTGATGAATAAAAAGTCGCTGAATAGTTCGTTCCCAGGCTCCCCAGGGTTCAAGGAAGAACAGGCCGCAGCCGGCCGCCACCGCATCGTAGGCCATATCGCCAGAGGGCTTAGTGAAAACTACGTCGGCCCATGGGAAGCCATAAACAATTAAATACTGATTCGCCACCACGACATCGTCGGCGTAAAGCAGGCGCAATGGGGCATGCTGATCGTTCGGATTAGCCAGGCGAATACCGTGTTTTTTGGCCAGGTCTTGAACCATGTGGGCGTGATCTTCATTAGTGCCGGCATAGTAAACCAACTGGATAGGCAGCGGTTTTTGCCGAATTAAAGGTAGTAGTTGTTCCAACAAAGTGTGTAATTCTTCTTTATTAGTGCCTAGGCCGCCGGTCGTCAATAACAAGTGTAGTGGGCGGCGATACCAACCGTCGGCACTTTTTTGGTCACGGGCGGCCACAATACGCGGATCGACCGGCGGCCCCGTCACCGTCACCCGTTCCGGTGGCACGTCTTTCTCCAGGTCTTGAGCCATGGTTAATAAGTCGGTTCGCGTTTGTTCGTCGAAGACACAATAGTGCATAGTGGGTAGTTCGCCATGGTACAAATATTCCGGACGCACGAAGGGATCAGTCACTACCTGAATCACTGTTTTGCCCGTTCCTGCCAGGATATTGCCGGTTTGGTCATGTACGCTGATGATTGGCCGATGGATTTGCTCGGTGAGGAAAAGCAGCGGCGGCGTGATAGCGGCGGTGATAGGCAGTTTTTTGCGTCCGTAGCGATCGACTAAATTTTTTTTAATCCAGGCCAAAAAATCATTGCGCGCCAAAATGCGCCCAATTTGTTCGGAAAAGGCAATTTTTTGCCAATCGTTTTTGTTGACGTAGTTAGTGGGGTCAACCAGCCAAGCCTTTTCCCGATCAACACGTTCTTTACCCCAGGCTGCTATGGCAATCGCCAGAGCCATCGAGTAATGCGCTCGCGAAAAAACCACGTCGGGATAATTTACGTCATCCGATACCGCGTGCTGTAGTTCGACTACGTCGCGAAAGCTGGCGGAAACAGTGACAATCGGGAACTGAGTTTTGCTGAGGATGAGTCGGTCTCCCTCAAGGAGTCTAACCAAATCTGGATCAAACAGCGAGGCAGGCATACGACCATTGTAGGGTGTAACCCTGAAGTTTTCTACCTCTGGAGGGTGACACCCTCAGCACCCTCATGTGCCGGCTGAAGGACTCGAACCTCCGTAGGCGTACGCCAGCAGATTTACAGTCTGCCCCCGTTGACCGCTTGGGTAAGCCGGCAATAGTACGTATTGTACCAGGTGTTTCAGCCAGAGGTTGATGATAAAATAGCCGCACTATCTTAGGCCTATGATGTAACGGTAGCATGAGGGTCTCCAAAACCCTTCGTCTAGGTTCGAATCCTAGTAGGCCTGCAATAAAGCTTAGTGTCTATTTTTTCTTGATATAATTTCCCCATGCAAAGCCAAAGAGCCGAGAATAATGTTCGACCGCTAGTAATTTTCGACGCCCCGCATGGGTCAGTGAAATTTAACCCAGAAGGACTTTCCCCAGAAGAGCAGGCTTCCCTGCAACAAGCGGCATTAGCCGTTTTTACAGAAGTTCGGCAATCAGGTGATTATATTTTGCGTCGCTGTAACTGGTTTGTTGACACCGGCTATCCATTCCTTAAACAATTGGTGCAGACTTCATCCCAACTAAGCAACCCGCGCATCATGGGCTGTGATTATAATCCGTTCGATCAACATTATTGGTTGGAAGTGGACATTGTTTCGGATCGGACGCCGCTACGTGCCGCCATCATCGATCCTATTTTTGGCTACGTCGGACTCAAAGAGAAAGCTACTTCGGGCAATAGTTACTATCGCCACGAGCAAAGCCGCATAGTTCCGCCCGGAGCGCCGCGGGACAAGGGTGGCGTCAGAATAAATACGATAGGTATTTAATTTCGGATTGACATATGATGCAGCAGTTGGTGTCTATTTTTCAGGAGCAGCTAAACGACCTTCTTGCTTCATCAACTAGATAACCTTTATAAAGTAAAAAGTTTTAATTCCGGAATGCGGATAAAATCTTTGCGGTTCAGAGTATAAAGTTGAGCATTATGGGCAATGGCGGTGGCGGCGATGGCGGCATCGGCTAACTCGATTGGTTGCGACCGATCCCGCGCCAATCTTCCGGCCGATTGGGCGATAGTGTAGGAATAGGGTAGGATTTTTAGTGGACCAAGAACGGCTAATAAGTCTTTTTCTTTTTCGATGATGCGAGTACTTTGTCCTTCGTATAATTCTTGAATACTAATGATTGATATTCCCAGCATGGTTTGAGGTTGATGTTCTACCAGAAGCAGTAAAGCGCTTTTTGACTGCCGATTAGATCGTAGGTGATCAATAATAATACTGGTATCCAGAACTACCATGATTGTTTTCTTTTAACGGAAGCTTGGTGTTCAAGGTTGGTTTTTTGAGCTGATATGTCCGGATCGCCCTGCCAAGACCCCTGCGTTTTTTTAAGGATATCTAAGTAATGATGAGTTTGATTTTCCATAGTGACGATGTCTTTAATTGGTACGATCTGAATGATGTTTCCCTGGATAGTAATGTGTAAGGGTATTTGGTCAGTAATTCCCAATTGATTCCGAAAGGCAGCGGGAATAACAATTTGTCCCTTTTGATTGGTGGTGGCGATTACTCCTACTTTCATACTAGTAATATTTTATTACCTAATATGAAGCTGTCAATTAAGCCTTTCTTCTCTTTCTAAGTCCTCGCCGGTGCCGGTCATGTAGCCCATTTTTTTGGCCACGGCAAAAGCTGATTTAAGTTGTGTTAGGGTTAGATTGTGTCCGGCGGCCTCGGACTTTCGACAGGCAGCACAGATTGGACAATCGTCATTGTCAAAATCGCTGTCTGCGTTTGAGGATCGTTTTTTGGTCATTGCGTTGATCTTAACCCCCAATCCTGACCGAAAAGTGACAACCTACTCCTTTTTTCATGTAGTAGCGTACTAATACATGAAAAACACATGGCGCTATAATGGTGCCATGTTGCGCCAATCTCCGGAAGCAAAATCAGCAGCCACTGATCGCAAGCTACCGGTTGATATAGAACTAACCGGCTGGGGCTGGCGTATTTTACGCGCTATTCCTAAGCCTGGCGTCGGTGTACGGCAGTTGGCTGAAAATCTCAAAATGCTAGGCGATTATGCTGGCTACATGAGCATGATTAACGAATTAATCGACGTTGGTTTTTTGAAAATGGATAAGCGCGGTTATGTCAGCCTGACGAGGCAGGGCAGTCGTAAAGTCGGTTGTAGATAATCTAGATGGTAAGTTACTTTCCGGATAAAAATTCAAGAAGATAGTTTCGCTTACTGGTTTTGGTGTTAAGATGAGGGCATATGTGGTTATCTCATTTATTTTCCTGGGCTAAAACAAACATCTTAGTGGTGGTATTGCTGGCTTTAGTATTCTGGCTTGGTGCTAAACAGTTAACTGCCAATCCCACGATCCCGCTTAATCAGGGATTTGGCTTAAGCGCCGTCAGCAAGAGGGTGAGTGAAACAGCTGCTGTGTCCGAAGATATGAGTTATAGTGCGGGAACTCCATCGGTCATGCCGGTACCGTCTACATTCCAGCCGGTGGCGCCCACCGATCAAACTGAACGGCTAGTTATTACCGAGACCAGTTTATCTTTATTGGTTAAAGACGTATCGGCTTCGATCACCAGCTTACGTCAAGCGGCAGAAAGTAAAGGTGGTTTTCTAGTGAGTTCTTATCTCAATTCTCCAGAGGGAGCGGATACGGGCACGATTACCGTGCGGGTGCCGGTCGATCAGGCCGAAGCAGTGCGTCAAGTTTGGCGTGATCAAGCGGTGCGGGTGACCAGCGAAAATGTGACCGGCAACGATGTCACCGATCAGTATGTCGATTTAGAAGCACGCTTGGATGTGCTGAATAAAACTAAGGCTAAGTTCGAAAGCATTTTTGCCGAAGCACGTACGGTGGATGATTCGCTCCGAGTTCAGCGCGAATTAGTCAATTTGCAGCAGCAAATCGATGCCGTTAAAGGGCAGCAGCAGTATTTGGAAAAGTCGGCTCAACTAGTGCGTCTGACCGCTAATTTAGCTACGGACGAATTGGCTTTACCTTACGCGCCAGATCAGGCTTGGCGGCCACAAGCGATCTTTAAACAAGCAGCGCGTTCTTTGGTTGTAACCCTGCGCAGCTTTGGTTCCGGCTTAATCTGGCTGGCGGTGTTTACGCCGCTGTGGCTGCCGGTGCTGTTGCTCGCCTGGTTGGTTAGCCGCCGTCGCCGTTAAGTGCCAGCCACTTTTTCGGCCTAAAAAATAAATGATCGCTAAAATGATTATTCCGGCTGATAAGGAAAAAGGTAACGCCCAAACTGTTTCTTCAACAATCATTGGGCCAGCTGCTGCGTTGCGGATGGTGACGCGGACTCGGTAGGGTCCCAGCGCCAGGAGTGGATTGTAGGTAAAGGGCGCGCTGTCGAACGAACGCGGATCGTCGCGGCGAGCTTGAGCAGCCCAAATTTCCCGACTGCTGTGTGCCAGAATACGATCTGGCAGGCCATCTTGTTGATGGACAATTTGATTTTTCCAATCGAGGATGACCAGGCTCAATTCTGGCGAGGCAACGGTGTCGCTGTTATTACTAATGAGGGCGTGGGGAGTGAGGGTTTGCAAACTGTCAATAAAACGGGGCAGTTGCAGTTTGATGTTCCAGGATAACGGCGTGGTGTCGGTAGCGGTGATACGTACCAAAAGGTTGGCGCCAATTGCGCCGCGCGCCTCAGCGCCGGAATCAGTTAGGGAGGTAGTGGCCGCGCGGCGCGTCGTTAGTAACAGCGTAAAGTACCAATCGCGCTCGACTGCGTTTTCGGGAATATCCAAACCTAGTACCAGTTGCTGACTGCCACCGCTGGGTAAAAGGAAGGGTTGATTAAGTTGTTGCTCGGCGTTGGCCAGTTGAGCGTAGGGGAAAGTACCAACCTCCTGCAAAACTACCCGACCAGTTTGGTTGTCAGCAGTAAAATCGCGCAACACTGGCGTGACTTCTAGATCATCCGAACCACTGTTTTCCAGCAAGAAAGCCTGAGTAACCAACTTACCTGGTTTAACGGTTATTTCCACTACCGAAGGGCTAATCGATAAGTCAAAAGGAACGGGTGTTTGCGCCCGAACGCTAGTAGCTGACCAGATTAGAAAGGCGAGACCGGCCAACGCGCCAGCTAAGCGGGCTACTGATTGACGAGCCAAAACAGCCAACCAACTCAAACCACCCGCGATCGCACCCAGCGCCACCCACTGCGCAATGGTTAAACCGCCCCAGCCCAGAGCTGATTCTAAACGTAATAATTCGAGCGAAAAACGGACGGTGCCATATCCCAACATCCACAGAGCCAGAAAGCCGCCCGAACCCAATTGGAAAAAAGGAAAAATTCGGCAAGACCGATTAATGCGCCACAGACAATACAACAGTAAACCGATGACGAGATTAGCCAGCGCCTCATAAAGCCAGAGTGGATGATAATAGGCCTGTTCGGTCAGCGCAGGTAAGCGATGCTCAGGGGCAATCCAGATTTTCCAGGGTAAATTCGTGGGAGGACCGTAGATTTCTTGGTTACACCAGTTTCCCAGACGGCCGATTGCTTGGCCGAAGGGAGTAACAATAGCGGCGGCATCGGCTAGTTCTAGCCAGCGCCAAGTAGAGCGACTTAATTTATGCCAAATGGTTAAGCCGATTAACCCGCCGGCAATGCCGCCCCAGATACCTAAGCCACCTTGCCAGATAAATAGTGCGGTGATGGGGCGCGCGCGGTAGAGTGACCAATCGGTCCAGACGTGGTAACCGCGCGCGCCCACCACTCCCCCCAAGAAAATAGCCCAGGCCAGCTGCCCCCAGTTGGTTCGCTTGGCCGCTTTCGGTCGAGTGAGAAAAAGAAGGTGTTCGGCCAGAACTAAAGCCACGACTACAGCCAAGCCAATCAATAATCCGTACCAGGAAAAGTTCATGTGGTTCCCTGCTGCCACCCCAATACTACGGTTAGGATCAGACCGTACGCCAAATAGGCCAACAATATTCCCGTTACCCAAGCTGAAGTTGCAGGGAATTGGTTAAAGTAGCGCTGATGTAGTTGGGCGCGGGCAGTAGTGTCGGTAAAGTAACGCCACAAATCCCACCAGTAGACGCTGGATAAGCCCCAAAAGAAGCCTAGTCCTAAAGTAGCGCGGGTCGAAGAAATCAAAAAAAGGGCTAATACCGGCAAGACCAGCAGCATATAACCCCGGCGCAATGGTGAAATATCACTCATCACTTCACTGGGGTTACCCAGCGGCAAATGTTGTTGAGTCGCGTAGTGTAGGGCTTCATCACCGAGGAAAACCAGCTGAGCCAGCAGAACACCTGCCCCAAACAATAGTGTCGACCAACCAATTAGCCACCAGCTGCTTTCACCCCAAGATCGCCAAAAACCCAAGAGCAGTCCTGCGGCCAAAGAAAGTGCAAAATGAGGGTGTTGTCGCCTCAATTTTTGGTAAAAATTAGTGATCGAGACGCTCATGAGGCTGAACCTCCGCCGCTGATATCAAGGGAAGGTGCACTACCGGATTGTTGCCGACCACCGTGCCATGGCGGGCAGTATATAGACCTAAACCAAGCAAAGCCAAACCAGCAGCCGTTAAAGTTAGCATTATTTCCGCTGTACCCGACACCGGTTGGGGTTGTGTTGAATCCACCGTGGTGGTTGTGGTGCTAGGGGTGGGGGTAGCAATGATGCTGGTACTTGTGCTGCTGACCGTCACTGTGCCGGCCAGGGCGGGATTGTAGGCTGAAGTATAAGAAAAAGTTCCCGGGGAGCTGACAATTACTACCTTAGTCTGGCCGGCACCAATATTGCCGGTATTGAAACCACTGGTATTGGTAGTAACCGCACTTTGGGTGGCGGTGGTTGAGTTGAAGAAACTAATTTGGTCGCCAACCGATATCTGCAGAGCAGCTGGCGAAAACTGGGTGTTAGAAATGGTAACGGCATAAGTGGCGGCTTGCGCCACGGATCGCCCTACGGCCAACAAAGTCAACCAGACAACCAACACCAAAACGCTACGCCAACGCAACATACAATAATATCCTAGAGGTTTTTTTCGCTAGACACAACCCAAACAAGATCCGATTTGAGATTGGACCTCAGATATGCAAACCGACGTGGCGCCAACCAACCAAGCCAGCTTCAGCAGGATTAGCTAGAATATATTTGCGTACAGCAGTAATTTCCGCTGCCGTAGTTAGTAATTTAGCGCAATAGATACCATTAAACAAAGTACCTTCCCGTTGGTATTTTCGATTCATATATTTTGCGTAGGCACATATAGTCGAACGCATAAATTTACTGATAGCCCTTTCCGTTTTTTGTTTAACCAGCAAATGATAGTGATTAGGCATCAGGGCGAAAACTTGTGTTTCTACTTCTCCTTCGACTTTGATCAGAGCCTTGTTAGCCGCCTGACGAAAAAACAGAAAATCAGCCTCAGAAAAAAAGATAGCTGATCGATTATTGCCTCGATTAAAAATGTGATAAGAAGCGCCAGCGATAAACTTTTTGCGCGTGTAGAGTTTGGCCATCGAAAAAACAATAACAGCGAAAGCGATCAGAATAGTTACCATTGAGATTCGATCTCAACGTTGTTTTCCTCAAGAGGAATATTTCTAAGTTTAATCTTCCTGGCTAACTTTTGGTTGAGATTGGATCTCAAGTTGCTTTAATTTCCACAAAAAAAGCGCAACCTTGTTGCGGGCCTTAGCGTCTTGAATAAAACTGTGCGCTTGTTCCAACAAGGCCCGCGGCTTTCGCTTAACCAGGCGCATACACATTCCCACCGTTTTTGCATTGGTTTCGCCGTCCAAAGCCATGGCCAGTCGGTAAGCATATTCTTGAAACTCTTGCGAAATGTACTTGTTTTGGGTGGTGACCTGAAACTGTGACAACAAAGATTGCAGCGAATCGGCCATGTTCTCAGTCTATCATCCCTTTTTGGCGCGACTGAGATGGTCTGAATCTGGACTGTAAATATTTAAACTGGCGAGGATACCAGCAATGAAACTAAGTAAAATGAGTGACCAGTTCCAGCTCAGCACCAGCAGAATTATTCCCAAGCCGAAACCAATCACTACCGTTAAGGATAAGATGATTTCCCGGTTAACGTAAAACCGAAAAATGTTTTCGTTACGAGCGTGAGCGAATAAAGTAACCACAAAAAGTGTTTGGTAAACGCCGGCCAATAGTCTATCGGCCGTCTCCGTAGCCACTAAAGCGAGGGGGAAGTGCCAGAAAAGTATCCGAGGCAGCCAGATAATTCCTAAACCGATACCAGTTAAAGCCGATAAGCGGCGGGAAGAATGATGAGCATCGAAAAAAGTGCCCGTCAAATAAACAATCAATAACGATAATAGTGTGGCGCCGGACAAAATGTAACTGACGGTAGCAATGCGCCCAAAGGCGATAAATAAAAAGAGGGGCCAAAATAAATTAAAACCGATGCCTTCCCAAGCAAACCCGGCAATGCTGAGAGCGATCTTACGATAGTAGGGTTGACGCAGACTTTGACTTAAGCGGGACCAATTCCAGTCAAGCCTAGTTTGGTAATTAGGAATAATAAACAAGGTCACAGCTGCTGTTGCCAGTAAGACGGCGCTGGTAAGAAAAGCACTCCAAAAGCCAAAACGAACAATCAGTACTGCTGATAACAATGGCGCAATGATGGTAGCCAATTTAGTGAGGAACTCCAAAGCCCCTACCTCTTTGCCCAAATGGCGTGGTACCGCCACACTATTGAAGTAGGTATAGTGGCCTACCCAGTAGAGAAAAATACCCGGGCCGCGCAGTGCCGCTGCTACCAGATACCACGCGGGTGTTAAAGGAATGAGCGGCAAAAGTACGAGCGAAGAGGTGAGCAGCAATTGTCCCAGTACCATAGTATGAGCCACGCCCAATCGCTGAAAAACCTTAGTCAGCGGGGCGGTAAAAAGCAGTAGAGTTAACCGTTCGATAATGAAAAACAACATCACCGCTAAAATACCGGTTTTAGTGGGATCGGCGAAAAAACGGTTGAGGAAAGGCAGATGCTGGCCATACTCAAACAAAGCAATTGGCGTGGCGATGGTGAGCAGGGCTTCCGCCACACGTTGCAGAAAAATATGTACCAAAAATCCGCGCAGTGCTGGCGGCAGGGTATGGGGTGGCCAGTGTAGCCGTAGCGAATGGTGCGAAAACATAAAGTTACTGTAGCACGGTGGCGGATAATTCCTCACTCCAAGTGCGAACAGCCTGATTTAAGGCTTGTTTTTCACTAGGGTTGAGCGACTGCAGTACGTAAGCTTGTCCAGGAATAGTACGCTGTCCGCCGCGGCTATCGACACCAAAGCGAGATAGCCAGAAACGGTTGGAGTGCAGCTCTTGTCGCACACTATTAACACCATTATGGATTTTTGGTCCAGAGTTAAATTGGAGTTTGTACTGACCAGTGGTTAGATCCAAATCGTCGTGGCAGATAATTAAGTTAGGAAAATCCTGGTCGGCGACCGTAGTATCCAAGTTAAGAAGCCAGCGCACCGCTGCCGCTACGGCCTGTCCGGATTGATTCATAAAAGTTTGGGGTTTGAGCAGCATGATTTCCCGCCCGTCACGGTTGAGACGCAAAGCGGCGGCCTGCAGTTTTTTTTCTAAGTGCCAGGTTAAATCGAGGCCGGGTTCAGACCAAAGCCGCACTAACTCATCCAAAACCAACCAACCAGCATTGTGCCGGGTGGCGGCGTAATCCGGGCCAGGATTACCCAGCCCAACGAGCAGATAACGTTTCATGCCTCTACCCCGTTTGCCTCACGGTGGTCCGCGATCGCTTGCTGATAAATCGCTTCGTAACGAGGCAGCAATTGCGACGGATGATAATGCAGGGCCTGCTCGTAGGCGGCGTGACGCAGTGGTTTAAGAGGCAGCTGAGTGGCGGTAATAATTTTGCGTGCCACCGAGCGGATGGCCCGCTCGCGCTGGGTAGTGTCTGGTACTAATAAGCCGGACTTGCCAATCACTTCGGTATTAGCGCGGGAAGACAACGCAATCACCGGCAGTTCGTGAGCCATCGCTTCTAAGGTGGTGTAGCCATAGGTCTCAAAGCGGCTCAGGGTCACAAAAATATCACCCTCATGATAAAGGTGCTGTGTCATCAGCTCGTAATGGGGAATTTTGCCAAACCAGCGGATGCCGTCGCTGGCGTGCAGGTTTAGAGCTAGATCAAAAAGATTTTGCCGTTCGGGACCGTCACCAATAATCGTCAGTTTCAAATTAGGTACGGTTTGGCGAGCCAGAGCGTAGGCTTGAATGAGCAGATCGATGCGTTTTTCCAGGCTGAGCCGGCCGACAAACAAAAGAGTTTCCGCATGTGCCCGCGCTTGGGGATGCCTGGCGAAGGCATTAGCCGGCAAAATGTTGGGACAAACCACGATTGGTTCCGCCGCGGCGTGCTGGCGGAGGTCCTTGGCAACGTAGTTGGTGGGAGCAATGGTCACATCACACCAGCGGGTTAATACCCGGTTTAACCGCCAGCCGCCGCGGGAAATCAAGCGAGCGAGCCGTTCGTTACGAATACCGAGAATTTTGAGTGCCTCCTGATCCATAAAGTAGGTGTGGAAAGTTTGAATCAAAGGCAGGTGCAGTCGGCGACTAATCAAAAAACCTTCCAAGCCAACGCTGAGCGGCGTGTGAACGTGAATTAAGTCTGGGGCAAATTCGCGGATATCCTGTAAAGACAGTGGTAAATTGGTGCCAAGGCGAAAATCTGGGTAGATCACAATATCAACCGCCCGCACGTACTTTACGGTTACCCGCGGGTGAAGGAAAGACAGATCAACTTCCTCTTTGGGACCAGGCGCCTGGATGAAAACAGCGTGGCCGTTTTCCGCTAAAGTATTGGCCAACATTACTACCGCGGTAGAAACGCCGCTAATGTAGGGAACAAAGGTGTCGGTATACATCGCTATACGCATAAACAACTTATTCTATAATACGCCCATGACTAACTGGTCCACAGACGCGATCCGCGCCCAATTCCCAATTTTACGCCGCCAGGTGCAGGGCCACCCCTTAGTATACCTGGATAATGCCGCTACCACCCAAAAACCGCAGACAGTTATCGACGCCATCGTCGAGTATTACCAGAACCATAACGCCAACGTTCACCGCGGTGTCCATACTTTAGGCGATGAAAGTACCCAACTTTACCATCAGGCGCGTGTCCAAATTGCTGATTTTTTTGGGGCGCGGGACGAAGAGCTGATTTTGACACGCAACACAACCGAAGGGCTAAATTGGCTGGTAAGCGGTTGGGGTGAGTCGCACGTTGGCGCTAACGACGTCATTGTTGCCACTCTTATGGAACACCATAGCAACTTTGTGCCTTGGCAACGTTTAGCTTTGCGCCGCGGCGCGCGGTTGGTGGTAGCTCCTTTACTAGATGATGGTTGTTTGGATTGGCCCGCCCTACAGCACTTAATCGATGAAGCTGGCCAGCGATTGCGTGTTTTAGCCCTGACCCATATCGCCAATACTACCGGCGCCACTAATCCGGTGGCTGAGATCAATGAATATTTGGCTGCTAAAGCATGGCGCAGCCAAGTTTTACTAGTGGTTGATGCTGCCCAAAGTGCGGCACGCCTGCCGCTCAACTTTACTACGCTGGGCGTTGATGCTCTGGCTTTTTCCGGCCACAAAATGTACGGACCCATGGGCACCGGTGGTTTACTAGTGGCTAAGCAGCGCTTAAGTGAATTAGAACCGGTGTTGGTGGGCGGCGGCATGATCGGCCGCGTCACACTGGCAGAAACTTCTTATGCTGATTCACCCCAAGAAAAGTTTACGGCTGGCACTCCCGATGTAGCTGGCGCGGTCGGTCTAGCCGCCGCCTGCACCTTTCTGCAAAAACTAGGTAGGGAGGCCATTGCCAGACACGATCGCGAACTTACCGCTGATGCCTACCAAAAATTGGCCGCCGTGCCGGAAGTTACCATGGTGGGTCCAACGCCGGCCAATAGTCGGCAAGGTTCGGTGGCCTTTTTATACCAAGGAGTACACGCCCACGACGTGGCTCAAGTGCTTGATCGCTGGGGAGTGGCGGTGCGTTCGGGTTACCACTGCGCCATGCCCTTGCACGACCATTTTGCTTGGCCGCCAACCACCCGAGCCAGCTTTGGCGTTTATAACACCACAGCGGAAATCGACACCTTAGTATCCGCCCTAGCCGACGTCAAGAAAGTTTTTCGAGGCAAACATGGATGAACTATACCTCGATCATGTTTTAGATCATGCCGAAAATCCGCGCTGTTGCGGTTCTTTAGATCATCCCACGCATACCGGTTCTTATAGTAACCCTACTTGCGGCGACCAGTTAACCTTGGACTTAAACGTCGACGCCAATGGCCACTTAGCCGCCGTGCGTTGGCGGGGAGAAGGTTGTGCCATCAGCCAAGCTGCGGCGAGTCTGTCGGCTGAAATGATCACCAATCTGCCGGTAGCCGATTTTTTGGCTTGGGATGAAGAATTAGTTTTGCAAAAATTGGGTTTGCCGGCAATTTCTTATTCCCGCCGCAATTGTGCGCTGGTCTTTTGGCGCGCTTTACGACAATTATTGACGGAGGCGGCTTGATTATCGGTATCGGCAGCACTAACCCGGCTAAAGTAGTCGCCGTAAAAAGCGCCGTACGCCACGCCCACCGTCGGCTTGGTTTGTCTGATCCGCTAATTTTTCGGGCAATGGCTGTAGCCAGCGGGGTAGCGGCTCAACCTTTCTCTGATGTCGAAACGCGCCAAGGAGCAATTAATCGCGCCAAAGCGGTTTTGGCTCAGGATTCCTTGGTCGAGCGAGCGTTTGGTCTAGAGGGCGGCGTAGCGGAGTTGCCAGACGGTTTGTATTCTACTGTTTGGATTTGTGTTATTGACCGCCTTAACCAACAGGCAGCGGCTAACGGCAACCGCTTTCTTTTGCCAGTAGTCTTGGCCGAGGGCATTCGCCGCGGTCAGGAAATGGGTGACGTTATGGACGAACTTTGTCACACCACCAACCTCAAACACCGTGAGGGCATGATTGGTGTAGTGACGAGGGGAGTAGTAACGCGCACTGAATCTTATGCCGCTTTGGCACGGCTGGCTTATGGTCTTTGGTTAAAATCGTTTAGTCCTGTCATCACCCCTTGACGTTGCTAATCTTTTCAGTCCATACTAAGAACACAGAAAAGAGAAGGAGTTATGCCGCTGTCCCGTCGGGTTCGTACTTATTTAACACTTGGTGTGATTGTGGCCGTTCTGGCGATTGGTGGTCTAGTTACCTTCTTTGTTATGAATCGTTTCTTCCAGCCAGGACAAACCACGGAAATTCGCGGTCGGGCTAGTGTGGGAGCAGCTGGTACAGCTACGGTTACGCTTAAAACCGGTTCAAATACACGCTACGTTAAAGATGAGTTCCCGGTTGATATTGTCTTAAACACCGGTAATACGGCAGTTTCGGCGGTAGCGCTGGGTCTCAATTATGTTTCGGCTGGTACCACACCTGATTTAGAAGTAGTTGATACTGACACCACTAGATCAGGTATTCAGATTCAGTCGAAGGTTCTCCAGAACATGCCTGGCTGTGCCGATCAAATTAACGAAGTAAGTCGCGAGGCTTCTGGGGAGCGCCGAGTGTTTATTGATTTTGGTGCTACTTGTGCGAGTGGTGCCGGTTATAACAGCAATGGAGAAGTGGTAATTGCCACTATCGTTTTTCGCGCTAATGCGGCGGCGGAACGAATTATCCAACATGATCCAACTAAGGCGATTGTCACCCGTAAGAGCGATGGTAATGATACCTTGAACGCGATCCCGTCGATCACCATCAAGATTTCAGCCGACGCTCAGCCGCCGGTGGTTCAATTTACCACCAACACTTTAACTACCCAGGCTGATGGCAAACTGGCGACTAAGAGTGCTAACGTCAACTTTAACTGGAAAGGTACGGAAAATCCGCAGCGCGCGGCCGACACGGTTGGCTTAGCTAATGCGGTTGAGTTCCAGTACCGTTTTGACGCTGCCGGTTGGCCCGCTGCTTGGACAACCGATACTTCGGTTACAGCATCTTTGACGCACAATATTACTACCGGTCATACCATATATGTGCGTGGTCGGGATAAAATTGGTAACATTAGTACGGAAATTTCGCAGAATTTCTTGGTTGATCTAACACCAACCATTACCAGTATCGTGCCAACCCACGCCGCAGGTGGTCAGCAGATCACTATTCACGGTTTCAATTTTGGCAGTACTAAATATTTGGTGTACTTTGGCACAGCCTATGTCCAAACTACGAGTCTGCCGCTATGGACGGATGAGACGATTGTGGCGATCGTACCAGCTACCGCTAATGGTGGTACGGTGCATGTTTTGCCTAGCGGTCGACCTGCTTCTAACAAAGTTAGTTTTGCTTTGGACACCAACTTAAAAATTGTGATGAATTTGCAGGGGATTGCTCAAGATCGTGGTGTGAAAAAGCTGGCAGTGACTGTTACCCGCGTTAATTATGAGCAAAAGTTTACCAATTTGGATGCAACTTGGAATGGCACCGAAAATGCCTATGTGGTGGTAACGCCGCCTCTGACCGATAATGCCAATCTCATTACGGCTTATTATTCAGTTTCGGTGAAGGAGACTTCACGCCTGCGTCGCCTTTTTACTAATGTTTATTTGACCCGTGGTAGTCAGAACGCGGTCAGTAAAAAGGCCGCCACTGATCTTATGCTAGTAGGTGATGTGAACGGCGACAACAAAATTACGATTCTGGATTTCAGTGACATGGTAAAAGAAGGTAATTTTGTTGGTCTATCTAATGCCATAAAAGATACCACCCGTAAATATGATTTGAACGGGGACAATTTCTTAACAGCGGCCGACATATCCCTGTTGCTTACTAACTACACCAAGTTGGAAACGCCCGGTGATGCCGAAAAGTAGTGGGAGGATATGAATACGCTGCCCGGGAACATTACACACTCGGCGAAGAAGTCGGTTTTCCGTTGGCTGACGGTTGGCCTCTTGGCTTTGGTTCTCTGGCTTAATGGGGCGGTTGCCTCGCAAGCTTATCTCGCCGGCGGAGTAGGGCGTTTATTGCTCCAACCCAGTTCCGGCACGATGACCACCGGACAAAACTTCACCGTAGATATTATGTTTACCACAGGTGGGCAGGCTATTTCTGGCATTGCCTCGCGTTTGGTTTTTACTGGTACCGATCTGCAGGCCGTAACCATTGAAGGAAATACGGCGTTGGGTGGCGGCTGGTCTTTCCCAGTCACTGATATCAATACGGCTGGCGGCCAAACCCAAGTTGATTTAATGGCGGTTAATTCCTCGACTAATGGCTCTAGTACCACTGCCAATACGAAGATTGCCACGATTACTTTTCGAGCTAACGCGGCCTTTACTAGTAAGGCAGTCACGTTCGATTTAACTCAATCACAGATGCTCAAGAAATCTGATGCTACCGATATTTTAGGTGGGGTGACTAATGGTTCTTATAGTGCTAGTGGCGCTTCGGTACAGCCCACTCCCACCCCTACACCTACACCAACGCCCACCGCTACGCCGACACCCGTGCCCACGCCCACGCCCACGCCGGTTGGCGCTACGCCGACACCTACTCCGGTGCCAACTCCTACCCCAGTTGGGGCTACACCTACGCCCACACCTACGCCCACTGTCTATAGTGGCACCACTGCTACACCCACGCCAACGCCCACTGTTTACAGTAGTACGACTACTACCGGTCAGGTAGAAGTTACTCAGCCGATTCCGGCAACCGCCAGTCCGGCCGCTTTAGTAATTATTACTTTGGCGGGTGGTGGAATGTTAACAGCCGGTGGCTATAGTTTGCTGCGCCGACGCTAAATTACTTCATGGTGGGGAAGAAGATTACATCCCGCAACTTGGTCTGATTGGTTAAAAGCATCACCAGACGATCTAGACCCAAGCCCAAACCACCAGTGGGTGGCATGCCATATTCCAGAGCTTCAATAAAATCGACATCCAAGGGATGCTTTTCTGGATCTTCCTGACGTTCCGCCTCCCAGAAATCTTTTTGGAGAACTGGATCATTAAGTTCGCTATAGGCATTACCCAGCTCCCAGCCGCAAACGTACGGTTCAAAACGCTCGATTAAGTCTGGGTTCTGACGATGGGGTTTGCAGAGCGAGGTAGTTTCGCGCGGCATATCCGTCACAAAAGTTGGCTGAATGAGTTTGGGCTCTACCGCCTCAAATAATTTGGCGATACCTAAACCACGCTGCCACTGTCCCTCGTACTTCAAATTGCGATTGGCAATTTCCGCTTGGAGTTGTTCATCACTAAGCCGATCGACATCAATCTGGAGGAACTCACGGATACCGTCTTTCATGGGCAAACGGCGCCAGGAACCGCCTAATTCGATTGTGGTGCCCTGGTAAGTAAGACGCGTGGTGCCATGTACGGCTAGCGCCGCGTTCTGACAGATGAGTTCGGTTAGGGTCATGATGTCGGTGTAATCCCAGTAGGCGGCGTAGCACTCCAACATAGTGAACTCCGGGTTATGGGTGCGGTCGACGCCTTCGTTACGGAAATCGTGGTCGATCTCATAAACCTTATCAAAGCCGCCGATAATCAGGCGTTTCAAATAAAGCTCATCCGAAATCTTGAGGTATAAATCCATATCCCAAGCGTTAATGTGGGTGACAAAGGGGCGGGCGTTGGCGCCGCCGTAGAGCGGTTGAAGAGTAGGTGTCTCTACTTCCAAAAAACCCGCTTCGTCGAGAGTGCGCCGCGCCGATTGCAAAATAATAGCGCGTTGGCGGAATAAAGTGCGAACCGCCTCATTAAGGTTTAAGTCGACGTAGCGGCGGCGATAGCGTTCTTCCTCGTCGGTTAAGCCGAACCAGCTGTCCGGAAGAGGGCGGATTGCCTTAGTGAGGATCTCGACTTGCTGTGCCAGGACGCTGGGTTCGTTGGCGTTGGTGGTGAAGTGTTCACCGGTGACCCGGATAAAGTCACTGGTTTGGCAGTCGTTGACTAATTCGTAGTTAGCCGTGACGTCGGCTTTGGCCACGACCTGTATTTTGCCGCTTTCATCAACCAAGTCGAGGAAACGGATTTTGCCGTGACCACGGATCGAACGAATACGGCCGGCAATTTGGACGCTGGTGCCGTCGGGAGTTTGGCGCGCCAGCGCGTTGGTGTGGGTCTTGTGGCCGTCGGCCGGATAAGGGGGAATACCGCGGTTCAGCAGCTCCTGGCGCACGCGCTGGCGCGCCTGTCTAATATCATCTAAACGGGATTCGGCCATATGGTAGGAATTGTAGCATTCGGTCCTTGGGGAAGCGAGATACTGATTCCGATCGATTGTTTTAGTAAAGATATATTTGACACCCGAAGATTTATTCGGTACCCTCACTATTAGGTATGGCAGCAGTTAGGATTTCAAGTAAAAACATTTTAAATAAGGAAGGCGTATCCAGCGCTTTTTTTTCCTATGGCCAATAAAAAGTTTCGCTACGAAAAACAACCACCCGCCATGGGAAATCAGGAATATGCCGGCCGATTGCAGCGGGAGGTCAGACGCGCTCAACGAGCCAGGCAGGCTCTTACCCTTGAATTAGCAGAAACTAAAGTGAAATTAGATTTCAAGGGACCACATCTACATCTTCATCTGTCCGATATCCATTGGGGGCACGCCGCCGTTGCCTATGACATGTTGGAATCTATCCTCAACTTTGCGCTTAGTACTAACAATTGTCTAGTTACTCTCTATGGTGATTTGGCTGAGGGTCTAAAAACAGAACATCTGGATACCAACACACTCCATCTTTTAGCCGATCCCACTCAACAGATTCTTGGTTTTCGTGAATTATTTATTCGGCCCCTGGTCGAACAAGGCAAATTGGTAGCAATGGTCTCACAGTTTAAATCCCACGAAGAGTGGCTGCGACAGTATGCTGGTTTCAATCCCTATGCCATTCTTGGTGATCTAGGTCCGGAGAATAGAGTAGCCATTGTACGCAATGGTGGCTTAGTTACTTTTCGGTATCCAAACGGCAAAACAGAAGTATTCCGGGTTTATCACAATGCTGGTGGTGGTGGTTCTGACATCAACCCGGTTGGCTCACTTCGTAAGGCGGCCGCGTCCCACCCCAAAAGATCGAATGCTGATGTGGAAGGCCATTTTCATACCCGGGGACCAGCTGTATCCAAAGAGGTGGATCAGGATGGTAACTCGCACGTTTGGATGCAGTTAGCCGCCTTTAAGGGGATACTGGAGCAGTTGGCCGACCCTCATGCAGTGCGTGACTTTGCGGGTCGCATTGGCGGCCCCCCTGGTATGGCGACGATCCATACTAGTTACACGGGTAGGGAACGAGATATGTATCCAGTAGCGACTCTCAGTCACGCTGAGTTGTTACTGCAAGCGGCTACTTTGCGCGAGTTAACCGAGTCGCGTAATGCCACAACCGAACTTATCGGCGAAATTGAAGAAAAGATAGAAGGCCAGCCCAAGTTTCGTCTAATCAAAAAACTAGGCAGGTCACGCCGAGAAGACGGTCTTGCCACAAAACACGCTACCGTCCTTCATTATAATGTTGATGCCGATTTGCCAACGATCCAAATGTTCGCCGCTGGATATCGTCAAGGTAGTAAGTCGGCTGATCAGCCGGCGCTCAAAGATTTGGTTGAATTTGTCGGTAAAAGCAGCCATGCCAACCTAATTGTTGGACGGGGAATGCTAGATAACACTTTGCCAGGGAGAGCTGATCGTGAGGATCAGTTTTATCGTTTACTGAGTATACTTGAACCGTTGACGAGAAGTAAGGATCCACAAACCCAAGAAACAGCCAATAAAATTATTTGTTGGCTTTTTGATGGCATCATGCGTAGTGAAGCCTGGAAAACGTCGGTCATTCGTGATCGGAATGGCAAACTTACCGGCGAAGATGAGAATGGGTTCTTCCCGGGTGACGCGATCATTGAGAAGTTAGGTGTTCCCTTAATTGATATTCAAGGTACGTTGGTGCTTTCGTATCCAAAACGAGGTTTAAATTATCGTGGTCTTATTCTGGATGCACAGCAGTCATCTGGTTCTTTTGATGATCCCTTCCGCGGTTTAGTTAGGATGGAACAACGGCAGCCAGAGCGCAAAGACTTCGTGGTTGGTGGTGATATGCCTAAAGGTGGTTTCTTAGTGAAGTGGAATCCGCAGGCGGAGTCTTTCCAATCCTTTACCGCTCCGGGCTGGTTGGCTAACGAACATAATAAAGGTGGTAAACGCAACCGCGGCAAACCAACTCCAGGAAACATGGGGTTGTTAACTTTGCCGGATCAGCGGGGGATGTTCCCGACCTCGAGTTTAGATGAGTCCATCTACTGGTATGAAGCCTTAATGTTGCTTTACGGTCTGGATAAACTGGGTGGGTATGAGGAGTGGATGAAAAGATTGTCGAAACAGAGACGAAGACAACAAACTCGCTAGTTTGCTATACTTCCCCTTATGGATAATCCCGCCCCCGCGCCGACCCTGCAAACCTATCGTGCTCGCCTGGCAGAAAAGACCCAATTTAACGACAAGTTTTGCTTTTTTCACTTCGAACTGGTCGAACCCAATAAAATCAAATTTCAAGCTGGTCAGTACTTGCAGTTGACCGTGCCGGGAAACGCCCAGAAGAAAAGCTACTCGATTAGTTCCTCGCCCCAGTTGGATCACGCCGTGGAAATTTTAGTCGATATTACCCCGCAGGGCGCCGGGACCAAGTATTTGACGACTTTGGAGTCTGGTGCCGAAGTTTCCTTCATGGCGCCGTTTGGTCGATTGGTGGCTGCCTCGCGTGAGACGCCGCTGGGTGCGGCCGAAAAAGAGTTAGTTTTGATCGCTACCGGTGCTGGCGTGGCGCCAATGAAAAGCATACTGGAGGATTTATTGATCTATCAGGCTGATGATCGGCCGATGACTTTATATTGGGGATTGCGTCATGCGCAAGATCAATGCTGGTTTGAGGACTTAGAGCTTTTATCGGAGCACCATCCTAATTTCCGTTTCCATCCGGTTTTGTCGCAGGCGCCGGAAAATTGGCCACTATGCCGGGGGCGGGTGACCGATTGTCTGACGGTGCATACTTTACCCAATGCCGGCGGCTATTATCTATGCGGTAATAGTATGATGGTTCAGGAAGTGAACGCTTTACTGGTAAATAAGGGTATTGTTGCCGAGCACATTCACTGCGAAAAATTTTTCTAAAGGAGGAATAATGGCTGATCTATCCCAACCCAACCAACCTGCTGCCAACTCGGCGCTGCCCGCTATCCTGCAGAGTGATGACGTCCAGACGGTTGACACCGGTATGCCTGGTAAATATAAAGTTTTTATGCTTCGTTCCAAGTGTATTTCGGCCGGCAGTTGTATTGCTATTGCCCCCAAAGTTCTACAGTTTGATAAAGAAAATATTGCCGAAGTTTTAACCCAGGATGAAGCGGACGAAATTAAGCTTTTAGCCGCGCAAAGCTGCCCGGTATTGGCGATCGTAATTCAAGATGTAACCACCGGTAAAATTGTTTGGCCGGAAGGTCAAGTTTAGTATTACAATGCGCAGTAGGTAAAAAAATGCAAAACTTGAAGTTATTGTTGGTGACGTTATTGGCTACAGTAGGATTAATTGCGGGTGCGGCCTGGTTTTTTGCCCGAAGCACCCAGCAGCTGGAGCAGCAGGCTCAAGTCGAGATTCCTTTAGATGAGTTAGTGCCGGCGGATGCTCCGCAGCGTGGTGCTACGGACAGCGCCCGTTTTACCATTGTGGAGTTTTCTGATTTTGAGTGTCCAGCTTGCCAAACTATGGCTGGTTATGTGCGGGCTTTGGTCGATGCCCATCCGGCCGAAGTACGTTTGGTTTTTCGTCATTTTCCCTTATTAGGGGCTCATCCTCAGGCTGGCTTGGCTGCTCAAGCAGCGGTGGCAGCAGCCCAGCAGGGTAAGTTTTGGGAAATGCACGATCGCTTGTTTGCTTCCCAAACGGAGTGGTCGCGGCAAAGTGATCCCCAGGAGGCCTGGCAAACTATGGCTCGGGATCTAAAATTAGATCTTGATCGGTTTACTGCGGATTTAGAAAGCGAAACAACCAAAAACCTAGTGGAACGCGACCTGCGTCTAGCCGAGAGTTACAACCTTAATAGTACGCCCACTTTTTTCCTCAACGGACGAAGGATGGATTTTGCTGATCTCCGCGATGAGATTGAATCTCAACTTTAGTCTTACTCGAGTAAAAAACGGGCGAAATTGGATCTCATAACAGGTTGCCTCTTGCGTCCTGGCGTAACCTCAAGTATGTTGGAAGTTAATCCCTGAGGGAGAAAAAGGAAAGAAAGGATAAAGATGGCTTTTTCCTACACTAATAAGAAAGGTCAGACTTACTATCTGCACCAAAAGATGGTGACGCTCAAAAACGGCATCACTCGTCCGATTTACTTCTTTGCCCGCGACGTCCGTCCTGGTGCGATTGACGAATTGCCAGCTGGTTTCGAAGTAGTCGAAACGGCTCGCACCGGCATGCCGGTTTTGCGCCGCAAGAGATAAAACGGTTAAAAAGGGGTCTGACCCTGTCTAGGGTCAGACCCCCTAACTAGGCTCCGGGAAACCGGGGTCTTTTTTTTTGGTGGGAAACTCTTTATCGCCGGCGCTTCAATTCGGCTGCCGCTTGGCGTGATAGGTCACGGCGGCGGAGTTCTTCGCGCCGGTCGTGTAGTTTTTTACCGCGCGCAATCGCTAGCCGCAGTTTTAAATGTCGGCCGGCCAAACCGATCATTACTGGCACTAGGGTTAGACCCTTAGTATCTTGGGCTTGTTGCAGTTGGAGAATCTCATTTTTTTTAAGCAGCAGTTGGCGGGTGCGTTTGGGATCGTAGTTTTCTAGGCGGGCATAAGGATAGGGCGGAATTTGGGCGTTGAGCAAAATCGGCTTTCCCTGGATAACCCGGACGTGGCTACCGGCCAGAGAACCGTGCCGGCCGCGCAGCATTTTCACTTCGCCACCCAACAGAACCAGGCCGGCATCATAAGTATCCAGCAGTTCGTATTCGTGGCGGGCGCGGCGGTTATCCAGTAATGGCACCATGGGGCTATTATACGCGGTACCGGGCAGGGTATACTGAACATACGGTTATGTTTACAGGCCTGCTTAATCGAACCGGTCGAAAGAAGGTTTTAGTCCCGGCGTTAAATTTTTACCCGGAGGACCCTTTCTATGCCACGGTAGTTGGCAAAATTTTGCGATGGGCGGTGGGAGTAGGACGACACATTGTGATCTTTACCGAGTTAGTGGTCATTGGCAGCTTTTTTTCGCGTTTCGTGTTGGATCGGCAACTTACCGATCTCAATACTTCGATTGTGCAGAAACAGGCCATTGCCGAATCCTACGGTACACTGGAACAGGATTTTCGGGCGATTCAACGCCGCACCAAGGACATCGCTTTCATTCTTTCAACCCAAGGACGCTGGCAAGTGTTGGATACACTGACCAAAGTGACGCCGCCGGATATTTCCTACGGTCAGATTAATTTGTCCGGCGAAAGGCTAACCTTGCAAGGTAAAGCCAAATCCAACCAATCACTGGCTTTGCTGATTAAAGGTATTCAATCCCAACCAGATTTGGGACAGATTTCGATTAGCGAAATCCAAAGCGGCGACCAACGTGATCCCGGTGTCACTTTTTCTTTGTCGGTGATTTATCAAAAAGGATTGTCCGATCAGTTGGAAATACAAGGGGGAAAGCCCTAATGGCGCAACAACGCAGCTTTATTTCGGCTCAATCACTGCGCAATAATTTGCAGCAGTTTTACGAAAAACCAGTTACGCGGGTTTCGCTGGAGCTTTTCCTTTCTTTGACCACGGTAATCTTTTTTGCCCTTTTTGCCCTGCGCCCTACGCTAAATACGATGTCGAGTTTAGTGCGGGAAATCGAAGAAAAGCGAGTAGTGGACCAAGAATTAAGTAAAAAAATTGCCGCCCTCTCCACGGCGCAAAGCGACTACTATACCTACAAGAGCCGTTTTCCCGTTTTGGCTACCGCGGTTCACCAGCAGTTATCTTTAGAGAACGCCTTATTTTATTTGGAGTATTTGGCCGCCGCCGCCGATGCTAGTTTAGTCGGCCTACAGATCAAAAACTTTCCGGTAGATTTGTCCACCGGGCAAACTCCGGCGGCGGCCAGCGATTTGGCCCTGCTCAACAAAAGTGAAATCGGTATTTACAGTATTCAGATTACCTTTGAAGGTGATTTAGGGAGTATTCAACGTTTCTTCCGCACGATCGAAAGTGTCCGTCCGCTATTGGCGGTGAATGGTTTTTCGGTAACAGTGCGAGAGGAGCGCAATAAGGAACCGGTTATTTTGGTTAACGCCACACTGTTTCTTTATGGCTATCAGCCTAAACAAGCACCGGCTCGCGCCGCAGGTACTAAAGCTAAAGACTCTGATACGGCTATTGTGGGGGAGGAGAAATGAGACGATTGACTTATGGCGGCATTCTCCGTCAACGGGTAGTAGTAGCCGCCCTGACTCTAGGTTTACTGACGGTAGCAGTGGGTATCGGTATTGAGCTTTACCTTAGTACGCAGCGTACTACTCTGCCAGCCGGGATCAAACAACTGATTGAACCGCTTAACCCCCTGATTGATTTAAAAACGATCGAAACTCTGGAAAAAAAACAATACGTTACCGTTGATGAGGCTAGACAACATTTGCGCGAAATAATTACCATAGCCGAATCACCGCAGGGCACCGCTGAAGGGGCGTTGCTGCCGTTGGTTCCATTGCCGGCTGGGGAGGAGCTATTGCCGGGGACTTGATTCCCCGCTACCATGAAGATAGGTATGCCCACTTTGACGAAACCAGCTGGCGTTGGTGGTTTGTTGGCCAAACGTATCCCCACTTTGCTGGGGCTAGGTATTTTGGCGCTAGGAGTGGTAGTTGGCATTGTTCTGGTTGGTCAAGGGACAGGTGGGTTTTTGCCCAGGGCGGCCGAAGGTGCCACCCCCAAACAAGTGAGGATTACCAACATCACCGACACTGGTTTTACCGTTTCCTTTTTAACCGATACTGCCTCGCCTGGCTATATTAAATACGGCCAGGAAACCAATCGTCTACCTCTGCAAGTGGCCGATGACCGCGACCAGTTGACCGGCGGCAGTAGTGAGTACACCACTCACCACGTGTCGGTAAGAGGGCTGCAGCCGACTACCCAGTATTATTTTCAAATCGGTACCGGTTCGCGCAATTTGTTCGACAATCGCGGCCAGTCTTTTGCAGTTCGTACGGCTCAGCGCTTGCAAAATCCGCCCGAGGCTCAAACCGCCTACGGTAACTTGAATAATGAAGTCGGCAATCCGGCGGAGGGAGCGATCCTTTACTTGTCTATTCAGGGCGCTTCGCCGTTGTCGGCCTTGGTTAAGACTAACGGCAGCTGGGCGGTGCCGATCTCTACCGTACGTACGACTGACCTTTCGGCGCTGTTTTCCTTAACTGGTGACACCAGTGTGCGTATCCAAGCAGTAGGCACAGCGCGCAACCAAACACTGGAGTTGACGGCCATGGCTCAGGACTTGTCGCCGCTTTACGATTTGCGTTTTGGTCAGGAACCTCAGGCGCTAGCGGAGTCGACAGCGACTGCCAGTGCCGTTACCAGCAATACAGCCGGTTCGGCGCTTGGCTCATTATTTTCCGAGGGAGAGGGTAACCAGGTAGATAGTGCTACTCCGGTTCAGATCACTTCGGTTACTGAGGGAGAAACGATCAGTACGGATCGACCTGAATTCAGTGGCAAAGCACCGCCTAATACTCAACTGCAAATTCAGGTTCACTCTGAGACAAATTATGACGGTACCGCCCAAGCTAACGCCGACGGTACTTGGACGTGGGTGCCGCCTGGCAATTTGGAGCCAGGACAGCACACCATCACCGTGTCTTACACCGATGCTAATGGTGTTTTGCAAACCGTTGAGCGTAATTTTATTGTGCAAGCCAGCACCGGTGTACCGGCTTTTACGGCCACTCCTTCAGGTGTGATCGCAACGCCTACTCCTGTACCAACCGTTTTGCCCACTCCCGCTCCAACCCCAACGCCACTGATTACGCCGGAGCCGACGCCGGCAGTAGGAATGCAGCAGCAACCAGTTTCCGGTACTAGTTGGCCTCTAGCTTGGTTGACGGGGTTAGCACTAGTCTTTTTAGGAGTTGGTGTTTGGAGCAATCGTTTGGCGGGTAAGTCAGATCACGATTAAATATGAACACACCATCGAGTTTAGATACTGTTTTGCGAGAAATCGAAGGTGACTCGACACCTTACCCGCGGATGGACAGTGCGGGTGCCGCGGGGTGGGAAACGCCGCTTTCCGCCGGTACCGACAATTTAGATGTTCAACTAACACCTCGTCTACCCGCGGCGCCCGTCCCAGCATCCTTGCCCACCGCTGGTCCGGAGCCATCCGAACCAAGCGTGACCGACACTGCTCATTTGTTATCCAGTAGTCTTTCCGAGCGTCAGCGCCGTTTGCCTAAAATCGATTTGCGCCTAGTTAGTGGTCTAGTTGCAATCTTATTACTAGTGGTGGGGGTTGGTTCGGCCACCGTTTTAACCCAGCAGTCTCAGGAAATTCGCCAACGAGCTTATGAAGGGGCAGTGGTGGTTACGCCCATCCCTGAGTTTCAGCCGGTGGCCACAGTCACACCTATTCCAGCCGCCGCCCAACCGGTTTCAGTTCTCAGTGGTCGTTTGCCGGTGATACTAGGAATAGTGGCCATAGTAGGGCTCCTAGTCTTAGTTAGCCTCCTTTTTTGGGCTTTTATCGTATAATGTAAGGTGTCACCCTCCAGAGGTAAAAAATTTTAGGGTGACACCCTGATTCATTTTACCTCTGGAGGGTGACACCCTAAGGGCGCGCATAGCTCAATTGGTTAGAGCACGAAGCTTATACCTTCGCGGTTCGGGGTTCGAGTCCCTGTGCGCGCACAAAATTTACCTTGATTGACACTTCCACCATTAATCGCGTAGCATAAAACCAGTATGTCTTACAGACTAACGCGCGGTCGTCTGGTGGTTTATTCCCTGATCGGTATTATCTTTTTGGTCTTAACCGGCGGCGTCGGTTGGTATGTCTTCTCACACTATTTCCAAGGGGGCGGTGAGACTACGGAAGTTCGTTCCCGGGCTGCTTCGGTTTTAGGCACGGTTAAGCTAACCATGGAAACAGAATCAACCAGTCGTTATAGCGGTGATATTTTTTTCGTTGATCTCTACTTGGATACAGCGGGTACAGCAGTATCCGGTGTAGCTTTTCAGATAGGTTATAACTCCGGTGCTGGTGCGTCACCCAATTTGATGGTGATCGACCTCAATGCAGATGTGGCTGGCACGCAAATCCTGTCTTTGGCCGATAGTATTGATCCCTGCCTATCTGACCAAATCAACACGGTCGAACGGGAAACTAAGGCTGGCGACAAAAAGGTGACCATCGATTTCAGTTTAACTTGTCTAAGTACATCGGGTTACAAGACTCCCGCCACCGGCAGGGTAAAAATTGCGCGCATTGCATTCATGTCTACCGCCCTAGGGCAAATCACTTTAGAGCAAGATCCGGGCAAAGCCATCGCCATCGCCAAGAGTGGTGACAACGCTGGTATGGATGTTCTCCAAACCGTGCCGCCTCTGACTCTAACTTTTGTTAATGACACCCAAAAACCCACGGTTCAGTTTGATCAAGGTCCAGCTGCCGCCAGCACCGTTATTGACCGCAACATAAAGTTTACGGTTAAGGCCGTTGATAAGCCTGATCGGCCCAGTGACACACTCATTACTTATCCCGGTTTCCTGCGTTATCGCTTCAGTGAGGATGGTGTTTCTTGGAGTGCTTGGTCCAATGATCCGATATACGAAAAAGTTCGCCCGCATGGTCTTAACACCATCCATGCCCAGGTGACCGATGCAGCGAATAATCTTTCTGATCCGATCAGCCGCTACTATTACGTTAATCTCAAGCCAGTAGTGGAGAGTTTGACACCGGCGTCGGCACCAGCCGGTACAGACGTGACGATCAAAGGCTACAACTTTGGTCCCACTCAGTATTATGTCTACTTTGGTACCGCTCTAGGAACAGTGAAGAAGTGGACTAACACCGAAATTGTCGCCACGGTGCCAGCTACTGCCAATGGGGCAGTGCGTGTTTGGGTTTACAACATTGCTGGCGAAGATGGGTACAGCGAGGTCAAGGATTTCTTGGCGGAAACTACCATCGGTTTGAACTTCAATGTTAAAGGCATCACCACTAACGTTGGTGCCCGCAAAGTTAAAATTACTGTCGAAACGGCTACGGATGTGGTAGCCGAATTGTCTAATCAGGAAGCTACTTGGAATACAACCTCCAGCAGCTATCGGGTCGTAACCAGCTCTTTGCCGAACGATTTTGTCTCTGGTTACTACACCGTTACCGTTAAGGGTGACAACACCTTGCGCCGCAAGTTTACGCAGGTTTACTTGTATAAAGGTAAGCTAAACGAGTTGCCCCGCCACAATAAAGATGAATGGAAACTCATCATCGGCGATTTTAATAATGATAATAAAATTAATATTGTCGACTTTGGCAAGATGATGACTTATGTGACCAAACTCACTACCCCCGTTAGTGACAAACCAGAATCAGTGATTATCGATATTAATGGTGATGGCAACATTACCTTTACCGACATCGCGTTAATTCTGTCTGGTTATAACAAGTTGGAAGTTCTGGGCGACTAAATATGTTAAAAAGAGCCTGCCAAGCAATCACCGGTTTTGGTTTGTTGATCTTAGTTTTGGTTTCGCCGGTTGCCGCTTTTCAGTCTGGTGGCAAAGCGAGTTTAAGTTTTGTGCCCGCTAGCGCTACGGCTTCGCCTGGCCGTGATTTTAAAGTGGATGTGGTGTTATCCAGTGACACCCAACCGATTACCGGCGTGGCCATCCGTGTTACTTATGACGCGCCCAGCCCCAATGACTTGAATGTGGTATCTATTTTACCTAATGCCAGTCTGGGTTGGATGTTTCCCGTGCAGTCTTCGGTGAATGCTGACGGCCAAACGGTGATCGATATTGTTGGTCTCACTACCGAACCAACCGGCTATACCGTTAACGGTGAAGTTAAAATCGCCACCCTCACCCTGCGTTCGACGACTGCTTTTACTGCCAAGCAGCTTACCTTTGATACTTCCCAAACGCAGGTGCTGCGCAAGGCCGACGCAGTGGACGTTCTGGGCAAAGTGACTGGTGTGTCCCTCACTGCTTCTGGTCAGGCGAGTGCAACCCCAGCACCACCGATTGCCGTAGAGAGCATTATTGGTGATGAAGATGTTACCGCTGTGCCGGTGCCGTCGGTCACACCCCAGACAGAGATTATTGATTCTACACCGGCAGTTGAAGCGCCAGAAGAGGTGACGGCGGAAACAACCCCAGCACCAGTTTCGGTAAGCCCGGCCTTGCCTAGCCGCAACCGACTAATCGCTGCGGCATTAGTTTTAGGACTAGGCCTGTTCATTCTGGTGTTAGTCGGTTATTTATACCGCCGTTCGGGGAAAACGGTTGCTGCTGGGGCAAAATCGGTGACGCCGCAGCCAATCATACCAACTGATGTACCAAAAACCGTAATGCCACCCACAATCCCCGATAATCAACCACCTACTATGGAGTAACTTTCATCTTGCCTCTCAAACATTTTCTTGTCATACTTATTCTAGAGTGAACCATTAAATATGGATAATGACCTGCCAAAAGACCAAACCCAGCCCATCGCCGAACCCTCAGTGGGTCAGGCTAAGCCAGTTAACGCTTATTATCAATCCGTGCCGGGCGATACCGCCGCCGCGCCAACTTTAACACCCACGCCAGTTCCTAGTGTTTTGCCGGTCAGTCCGGTGACACCAGTTAAGCCAGTATCCCCAGCGGAAAATCCGGTAGTGAATAGTTTGTTGGGGCAGCCAAGCGGGCAAACGCCGAGTACAGCCGGTGTGGTCAGTCAAACTGCAGTTGGTTCTAAGTCAAACGATCGACGCCAGCTGATTATTTTGGGGGTGATTGGTCTATTAGTTATTGTTGGCGGTTTAATTTGGTTATTGTGGCCGACTTCAGCTTCCCGCACAGCCGTGACACAAACACCCTCCCGCCCGGCTAGTGCGGCGGAGAATCGCACGATTGGTGTGGGTACGGATAATGTTTCGCCCTCCATTAAGGAAAGTGAAAAAGCCACGCTGTTTAACCAATTAACTCTGCTGTATCCCAAAGCCAAAGTAATCAATTTGGGTTCGGATAAAACTCTTCCCAACTATCAAGAGAGCTTAGGCGTTGGCGGCATTGTTTTTCAGGCCTACGATTCTAAGAGTGACTCAACCTTAATTTACGCCACACTAAACGATTTCCCGATAGTAGCAGATCACGCGCCAGTGCTGTGGATCGAGGGGGCTGATGCCAAACGCGGTGATGCTGGCGAAAGGGTCGACCGAGGGCTAGAGTCTAGTGTAGTATATTTTGTAGCTAAGTTTGCTGGTGACGTACGCACTCAGTACCCTAAAGTATTCTTTAGTGCCGATAGTCCCAGTGAGCCAGATAAACCAGGTATCCGGTTCGCGGCAGCTGACTTTAGTAAGGTGAAATAATGATCAATCGAAAAAAACTAACCAGTACCATTCTAACCAAGTTGGTGCTGGCAGCTGGTGTTTTGGTGCTGGTCTTATCCCGAGCTGAAGTAGCGCGCGCCGCTTGTGATGGTTGGTGCTGTTGCGACGGTTGGGCATCTTGTGGTACGGAGTCGCGTAATGCTGGTAACGGTTGTGCTTACCGTTGTGACAATGGTAGTTGGGGCAACCCAATTTGGTGCGATGGTCAGGGCAATGGTCAGCCGCAGTTTAATACCGAAGGCATGAGTACCGAGCAGGTTAATGCGGCGGTCGACCAGAGTTTACAGCAAGCCGCCGCGCAACTTTCCCAGCAGTCGGCGGCTGATACGGCACAGCACGCCCAGACTAATGCAGCCCAACGGGCGGCGGAAGCCGTGCGTCAGTTGGCGATTGTCGAATCGATGCGGCAGTTGGGTCAGCTTACCAGTGAACAAGCAGCGACTGCCGGACAGAAAGTGGTTAATTCTGCATCGATGTATCAGAGCGACGCGGTAAAGGCGCAGATTGCCCAGGCTCAGACTTTAGTGGGTAGTGGTAACCAGCAGGCACAGGCGATTGCAGCGATGGGGTATGAGTACAACGCTGATCCTAACGCTGGTGCGGTGGGTGGTAGTGCTTATGCTACGGCTTTGGCTACCGGTAACTGGAGTGGTGTTTTACCGGCCAACTTTACTTCAGCTACGGGCGGTACGGTGATCAGTGGTGGTTCGGCGGAAGTTCGTGACATGCCTCTTCCTTATGGTACGGATCAAGGGAGTGATCCCTGTGCTGGACTGAAAAACTGGGAAAGTACGGATTCTTCTCACGCGTATTGTGGTGGCGCGGGTGGTCTGTATTCTTGTTCGCGAATCAAGATTAACGGTGAATGTAACCAAAAATGTGGTACGTTAGTGAACGCCAGTTGTGCCAGCCAGATGGGGCGGCCGGAGTTGGCGGGGACGCAGTATGGGTACCTAAAAGTTGATCTTCAACAGGGTATTATCGATTGTCAGAAAAAGGCCGTGGGTGAGGTTGAATTACGCGCGTGTGGTGAGTTGGCTTTGGCAGATAGTTATTGCAATACTGATGCTAAAGGAGCAGTTTGTAACAGCTCTTTTACCCTGCAATTTACTTGTAAAACAAGTGGTGGCCAGAACGGTGCGATTTGTATAGATCGCGACGAATTTCGTAATTCCGAATTTGGCACCAACACAGGGAGTGCAGTTACTATTTATGATAGTAAAAAAACGATGAGTGGTCTTACGACTTCGGGTTCACCAATTAGTGTACTTGGTGTCAGCCTACCTAAGATTGGTTTTTATGACGATGACGGCGACCCTGTTTTCTTAAGTACAAATAGTTTAAGCCCGAGTGCTTTAGGGAAGTACGGTACCGGCACCGCATATTATGTGAATGGTGGTGCTGGCGGTCTTTATACCGGCGGTGAAACCAGGGGCCAAACGATTGCTGGCGGGAAAGACACTCCCTGTAACCCAGGCATTCGTCAGGGGATGATTTATCCTCCCAATGATTATGCTCCTGGTGGACAAATTATTACTACCCAGCGTGGTGGTGATCGCGGCGCTTGTGGTGCGGCTGGCGATTGTCCGGCTCAACATCAGCGTGTTTGTACTTCAGCCGGAGTGCTGTCTGCTGATTGTGTTAAGTCTGATGCCTGTGCACCAGAAGTTACGGAAGGCGCCAAATGCAATAGTGCAGGAATATCGCAGCAGAGTAATGGCGAGCCAAGCAATGGCAAGTTTGTTGGTTGTGCCAATGGCCGCAACTGTTTCTGTAAGGATTTGACGGGAAATAGTGTTGTTACTTGTATCGGTGATGCTGGTATTGATTCCTGCGGTGCCGCTGGTAAACCAATTACCCCAGCCCCGATAGTGCCGGCTACCACTACCGCCCTGGCTCAATCGCAAGAAACAATCACTACCACTACTACTACTGAAGAAGAGGATGATGATACACCCACCGCCGGTTGCAATCAGGCTTGTGGAGCTGGCGCTAACGACGCAATCTGTGTTGGCGGCAGCCTGTCTTGTTTAGATGGGGTTTGTCGTTCTACCCAATGTCCGGTTAGCGAGCAAAATGAACAATGTGTCTGCGAACAACCGCCTGCACCTATGTGTATTGACATTTTTGCTTCCAACGCCGACCCTCAGTTGGGGGACAGTGTTAACTTTACTTGCGCTACCGTAACTAACGCTGTCCGCTATGATTTCCGTTACGCCTTTACCCAGAGCAGCACGAACGATAACCTAACTTGGACTAGCCTGGCACCAGTCTCGTCAACGAGCAACCAATCGCAGGATTTGGCCATTACCCAGGTAGGCCGCTATGTTGTACAGTGCCGACCCTGCGCCGCCAACGATTTATGTCAGATTTGGGAGTCCACGGCTGACCCAATCGGTGGCCCAGAGTTACCGCCAACCTCAACTGAGTCGACTGAGGAAACTGAGGAAGCAACTACTTCGGCAGAAACCACGGAGGAGGCCACTGACTCAGGTATTCTGGAGTAATAGCGAATAGAATCAAAATATGGACTTAACTAAACTAAAAATCTGGCTAAAGAAACAACGCACTGCGGTAGCAGCGGCTTCGTTGTTAGTGTTCACGGCGGCCTTATTGGGTGTAGTTTACTTTATTCGCCAGGCCAGTGGTCCACTGGCACCAACCGCACCTAGTTCCCGTCCGCGCGCCGCCGCTAATATTTGTTCGCTACAATTTGAGATTGGTAACGTTTGTCTATCATTAACTACAGCGCAAGAATTTGTTCCAGGTACGGCCATGACCTTTGTCTGTACTGGTGCCGCTGGTACGGATCGGTATATTTTCCAGCAGCAGACTACGGCCGATGGTGCTTACACCGAGATAGCCGATAGTGCCAGTAGTACTTCACCAGCTATTACGCCTGGTGATTATTTGGCAGTGCGTTGTATTCCTTGTGCCGGTGATTATTGTGCTACTGATGCGAGTGTGTCGGCTAATTGCAGTAAGTCTTACCTCTATATTCCGACTCCAACTCCTACCCCAACGCCTACGCCAACCCCAACGCCTACGCCAACCCCAACGCCAACGCCTACGGCGACACCCACCCCAACCCCGAACCCACAATGTAACGACAACTGCTACACCAACAGCGACTGTCCCAGCACCCTGACCTGCAGTGAAGGTTACTGCCGCAACGCGCAATGCACGGGGGAAACCGATTGTACCTGCGCTGCTGCCACCCCAACTCCAACGCCAACTGGTACCACCACGGTTGAGGCTACGCCAACCGTAGTGCCGGAGGAGCTGCCACAGGCTGGTTCCACCGGCCAGACCGTAGCTCTGGCGATTATCGGCTTTGGTGCCCTGTCTCTGGGAATTAGCCGCGTCCGTCTAGGCAAGCGACGCTAGATATTTCACTTGCAGAATTATTGCCGAATTGTCATACTGTCCACATGAGTGCTTCGCCTGCCTTCCGAACGGTAGTTTTCTTTGATAATGGTGATGTTTTGGTCTATGTCCAAAACAAAAACAGCTGGGAGCAGCTATCTGGGCATTACAGTCTGGACAATTTACCTGACGACGAATTACGCGGTAAGGTTCAAGACGGCGCTGTTTTGGCGTTAGTATCGGATGCGGCGTGCGGCCATTTGCAAGTGGTGGTGCCTAATAAAAAAGACCAGTATAGCGATGATAATCTGGCCAAATTACTCGAAAAAAAGCATCATATCGATTTAGCCGCTTACGAATTTGCCTCCCAGCGTTTCCCGCTCGGCAGAGAAGAAGTGCAAGTTAGTGTTTCTGGTGTGGAGAAAGAGGTTTATCAAAGGATTGAGGCCTGGTTAGCTGCTTTGGCAGCCAAGAAATCCTGGCTGATGCCTTTCGGTTGGTTTGTGGCTTCGCTCAAGGCGGTTGAGCCAGCCCTGATCGCCGTAGTACTCAGGCCGGATCGGGTCTTGGTTTCCCATCATTATTTGGGCGTGGATGACGCTCGGGTAATTGCGGTTCCGGACCTGCGTGAGTACGCCATATCACGCCAAGCCGAACGTAAAGAAACACACCTGCTTTATTTGCACAGTGACGCTAAAACTAAGGAGCAAGTAACCAAGGCGGTGGGTGAGTCGGTGGCCGTACACGCTCTACTACCAGAGGATGCCAACACCGATTTAGGTGCCGTAGTGGCGGCGGTGATGGATAAAGGAGCGGCTACTCTTGGGGAACTACTCCACTTTGAGATGGTCGAAAATAAAAAGACCAAAAGTGAACCAGCGCTAATCCCGCCAGCCAAATCTCAGCCGGTTTTACCTGAGCCAGATTTACCAGAACTGCCGGCTGCTGAAGATTTGCCTAGACCGACTTTACCGGTCAGAGTCGAAGTAGAAGTAGAAGAAGAACCGCCGGAAGATGCAGTCAAATCAGCACCAATAAAAGCAGAGCCCGAACCAGAATTACTATCAGTGATCGTACCTACTGTTCCAGAGCCGGCCGAACCAGTTTTGGTTTCGCAACTGCAGCCCAGTGTGGCAGTAGAGGATAACGCTGACCGTTACTTGGAAGTGCCACAGCGCTCGAATTGGCGAGGACCGGTGTTAGTTTTCTTGGCGGTAGCAATTATTACTGGTGTAGTTGGGGGAGCTATACTCTGGTCCAAACAAGTTTGGTCACCAGGCCCGCCCTTGTTACCCGAAGCGCAGCTAGTTACTCCTACGCCAGAACCCACCCCGGCGCCAACTCCCACGCCTGTTGCCAGCGAATCGGCGCAGGTGGCCTCGGAAGTTAAACAACAAACCAAGATTATGGTTCTTAATGCCACCGGTGTTGCTGGTTTGGCTGGTCGAGTTAAGACCAAGTTAAATAAAGCCGGTTGGAATAAAGTCCAGACGGGCAACGCTGAGGGTGCCTACGACGGTGCCACTTTCATTTTCACCGATCGGGAAGAGCTCATTGCTGTGCTGGCGGAAGAATTAGGTGTTGAACTTAAGCGCGCCCCGCAAATTAAAGAGCCGGAGGCCGAAGGCCAGGCAGTAGTGATTATCTTGGCCGAGCGCATTTCGCCTTAATCACGTTTTTAGGGCGAGCACATGGACAAACCTGTCTTAATGATTGGTTGGGAATTTCCGCCCCATCACAGTGGCGGGTTGGGGGTGGCCTGTCATGGTTTAGCCCGCGGGTTGTTGACTACTGGTCTACCCATCGCTTTCTTTTTGCCTAAGTATGATCCATCTGGACAGGCTTACCGCCGCCTCAATTATCAATATGCTCCCGGTTTGGAAATGGCAATGATTCAAGTAAACGCCAACTTGGAGCCATACTGGCAATCCGCGGTTGATTCACCTCGTTCTTACCCGGTGGACATGATCACCGAAGTCGAACGTTACGGGCAGGTGGTAGGAGAGGTGTCACGGCAGTTTTCGCCATCCCTAGTGCACGCCCATGATTGGATGAGTATCCCCGCGGGTGTACAAGCTAGCCAACAAACCAAACGCCCGCTAGTGGTGCATATTCATAGCACCGCGCGGGATCGCAGCGGCGGTGGTTGGCCGCACGCTCAGGTCGAAGCCATTGAACGCTGGGGGTTAAATCGAGCCGATCGGGTCGTGGCAGTTAGTCACTATACCAAGCAGCAGTTGGTGCAGGACTACGGTATCCCGGCGGATAAAATCGACGTAGTTTATAACGGGGTTGACCCTAATCCGGAGTTTCATACCCAAGCTCTACCCAATTTTTTGCAGGATCGGCCAGTGATCGTCTTTGTGGGACGGCTCACGATCCAAAAGGGACCGGAATATTTCTTAGCAGTGGCGCGGCAAGTTCTGACCGAAGTCAAAAATGCCGTGTTTGTTTTTGCCGGCCAAGGCGATATGTATCACCAGCTGCTAGTCAGCTCAGCTTACCAAGGTATGTCTGGCTCGGTTTTATTTGCCGGTTTCTTGCATGACCGTGAAAAGGACTATCTCTACCGACGGGCAGACGTTTTTGTGATGCCCTCGGTTTCTGAACCATTTGGTATTTCTGCTTTGGAAGCAGCGCTGACGGAAACACCAGTAATTGTGGCCAAAAGTGCCGGGGTGGCGGAGGTATTGCCGCACGCTTATGCCATCGATTTTTGGGACGTCAACCGGATGACCGCCACCATCCTCGAATTAATCCATAATCGACCTCTACAACAGGAGCGAGGCCAAAAAGTCAGTCAGGAAGCCAAGCAAATGACTTGGCAGCGGGCGGCGCAGGCGCTGCGGCAGGTTTATCGTCTGGTCTTGGGCTAAATATGTCACAACTTTGTCTCTACTTTCAACTTCATCAACCCTGGCGCCTGCGCCGCTACTCGCTGTTTGAAGTCGGTAACCAACATGACTATTTTAATACCCCGAATGAACTCGATTTTGCCAACCAGCGGGTGATGGCTAAAGTTGCAGCTAAATCTTACTGGCCCATGTTCCGCTTGCTCCGGTACCTGTTGGATCGCTACCCCAACTTTCGTTTTGCGCTGTCTTTTTCCGGCGTGGCTTTGGAACAAATCCAGCAGTTTGTGCCGGATTTACTACTACTAATTCAGGACATTGTGGCTACTGGCCGGGTCGAAATACTGGCCGAAACCTATTATCATTCCTTAGCCGCCCTTTATTCACCCGCCGAGTTTTACCGGCAAGTGGCCTATCACGGCCGTTTAGTAAACCGGTTGTTTGGCGTGCGCCCGCTGGTTTTCCGCAACACCGAATTAGTTGTGTCTAACGACATTGCTCACCTGGTGGAAGCGATGGGTTATTTAGGCATGCTGGCCGAAGGCGCCGACCGGATTTTGGGCGATAGGGCGCCCACCGCTTTATACGCCAGTCCGGCCGCGCCGCGCCTGCCGCTGCTGCTTAAACACTACCGCTTATCGGACGACATTGCTTTTCGTTTTAGCCAACGCAGTTGGGCGGCTTGGCCGCTAACCGCCGAAACTTACGCCCATTGGTTGACGGCACCGTTCGGCGCCAACGATCTACTCAACCTATTTATGGATTTTGAAACTTTTGGTGAACACCAATGGGAGGATACCGGTATTTTTCCTTTCTTTGAGAAGGTAGTGGCTCTTTTGGCCGAAAATAATTGGGCACAATTTGTGACGCCTACCCAAGCCGTCACTACCCATCAAATTAAAGAAGTTTATGATGCCTCCACACCGGTTTCTTGGGCGGACGTTGACCGCGATTTAACCGCTTGGGTGGGTAACCCGCTCCAGCATGATGTTCTCCGTCTTATTTACGAACTAGAAGAGTCGGTATTGGCACAGCGCAATCCTGGGCTGACGGAAGATTGGCGCCGCCTCCAGACTAGCGACCATTTTTACTACATGTGTACGAAATGGGCTAACGACGGTGACGTCCACGCCTACTTTAGCCCTTACGGCTCGCCCTACGAAGCCTACGTTAACTACAACAATGTTTTGGCAGATTTTAGGGGAAGGATATGAGAGGATAAAAGCATGGCTCGTTCGCTTCTGCTCAGCAACGGCTACCTCACGGTCGCCCTTGATAAATATGGTTTCGTGCGGGATCTTTACTATCCGCACGTGGGTTTGGAGAATCATGTTTCCGGCAATAAGCACCGGATCGGCATTTCAGTGGACGGTTACTTTTCTTGGCTGGATGCACCGGAGTGGAGCGTCAGCGTCAGCTATGAAGTCAATTCGATGGTCGGCCGCTTTCACTATCAGCACGCCTGGCTGAAAATCGAAATACTAACCGAAGATGTAGTTTATAACGAACTGCCCATCTTTGTGCGTCGTATAGAGCTTCACAACCGTGACCTAGCCCATTCTAAGATCCAAATGTTTTTTGGCCAGGAGTTTGCCATCGGTGAGACGCGTTTCCGCAACACTGGTTTTTATGACCCAACCATGAACTGTGTTTTGCACTATAAGGGTCGACGCGTGTTTCTGGTCAACGGCCATTCGGAAGAGGGCGGCATGACCCAATATACTGTTGGGGTTTTCGGTTTCGAAGGAAAACAAGGTTCTTTCCGTGACGCGGAAGACAGTGAGCTTAGCCTTAATGCGGTGGAACACGGACCGGTCGATTCGGTAATCAGACTTTGTGCTTCCTGTCAGGGAAAAGAAAAAGCAGAACTTTATTACTGGCTCTGTGCGGCTGAAACAATGGATGATGCTTACAAACTAAACACGGTGGTACACCAAAAAACACCCAAGGCCATTGTTTACTCCACCAAATCATTCTGGAATGCTTGGGTGCAGACGCAGTCGCACCATTTTTTTGGTCTATCCGACCAAGTGAAGCGGTTGTACAACGATTCCTTACTAGTGCTACGCTCGCACGTGGATCATGATGGCGGCATTATTGCTTCGGCTGATTCCGATATGTTGTTGTACGGTAAGGATTCCTATGGGTATGTGTGGCCGCGCGACGCGGCTTTTACCGCAATCGCTTTGGATAAAGCCGGCTATACCAGCGTTACTCAGCCCTTCTTCACTTTTTGCCGCCGCGTCCTGCATCCGGATGGTTATTTGCACCACAAATTCCAAACTGATCTGTCACTGGGTTCAACCTGGCATTCTTCGATTAGGCAGCGCGATTGGCTGGAGGATAAAATTCTCCAACTGCCTATTCAGGAGGATGAAACAGCGACCGTAATTTATGCTCTCTGGAATCACTATCTTTGTAACAAAGACATCGAGTTTGTTGAGCTGTTGTACAAGCCGCTGATCGAAAAGGCCGCTGATTTTATGTTGGCTTTCCGTAATCAGGAAACCGGTTTGCCGATTCACTCCTACGACCTTTGGGAAGAGGTAACCGGTGTGACTACCTATACTTGCACGGCGGTGTATGGCGGTTTAATGGCGGCGGCGAATATCGCTGAATTATTGGGTAAGCTTAACCACGCCCGTGATTACCGCGCCGCGGCCAACGCCGTTGTTCAGGCGATGAAGACTTATCTTTATGATGCGGAGTTGCAAAGTTTTGTCAGAGTGGGTTATATCGAAGATGGTCAGGTGAGACGAGAGAAGATAGTTGATATTAGCTCGTTGATGGGCTTGTGGTACTACGATGCTCTACCGCATACCGACGATCAATTTATCGCCACCCAAAAAGCGGTGGAGGAGCGTTTACATTTGCGCGAGGGTATTGGCGGTTTTATCCGCTATGAAGGCGATTCTTATTATAAGGACGCGCAAACACCATTGCCTAATCCCTGGATTATTACTACGCTCTGGGATTTGCAGCGCCGCCTTAAATTTGCGCGGGATGGCGAATCGTTGCAGCGGGATATTCGCGATTTAGAGTGGGTGGTGGATCGGCTGGGATCGGCGCCGGTGCTGGCCGAACAATTCCATCCCTTCACTGGTGCGCCACTTTCCGCTGCGCCGCTGGCCTGGAGCCACGCTACTTTTGTGGAGACGGTGCTAATGTATCTCGACAAAATAAAGGAATTCGGCCTGGCCTAGGGTCAGACCCCAGCCGAGGTCAGACCCTGCCTAGGGTCTGACCCCTCCGCGTGCTACCATTAAGATATGTATATTCTTGGTATCGATGCCGGCGCAACTAAATCCCACGTAGTACTTTGGGAAGCCAATGGCCAAGCGCCAATGACGCTAGACAGCGCCCTTTTGGATACTAAGCACCCCGGTATTAATTTGGACGTAATCAGTACCACTAGCGCCAGCGAACGGCTGCTGGCCATGATTGACGAAGCGGCGCTGGTCACGGAAAAAGAAAGAGGCGATTTTTTGGCGGCAACGAATATTGTTTTAGGTATGGCTGGCCTCGATACCGAATTAGATTATCAAAATGCCCAACGGTGGGTTGCCGAAACTTTGCCGGATGGTAGTGAACCAAATCATTTTAAGCTTGTTCCAGATGTGGAATTGGCATTGTGGGCGGCTACCAGCGACGGGGTTGGTATTCTTTTAATTGCCGGGACGGGCTCTAACTGTTTTGGTCGCAACCAGTCCGGCCAAACCGCCAAGGCCGGCGGATTGTCCCACTTTTTTTCCGACGAGGGCTCAGGCTTTATGTTAGGTTGGGATGCTTTGCACCACGTTGCTCAGATGTACGATGGCCGATTAGTGAAGGAGAGGTTATACGATGAACTTTTGCGCGAGTACGATGAGCCGGACTTTCCTCATCTAAAGCGACGAATTGTTCAATCTGCCGATTACAAGCACGAGGTGGCCAAGGCTGCGCCAGCCGTGCAACGGCTGGCGCAACAGGGCGAGCCGCACGCCCTTTCGCTGATTGATGAATCGGTGGCTCAGCTGGCCGTGATGGTTCAAACAGTCTACCGCCAGTTAAATAGCGGCTCGCCCCTACCAGTTTATTTAGTCGGTGGCTTATTCCGCGATGAGCTTTACCGCGACAAGCTCAGCCGCACGTTAGACGGCATGGGTATTGCTCCCCAGGTTAAACATATCGAGTTTCCGGTACTGGGTACTTGGCGGCTAGCGGCGTAATGAATGATTTATGATACACTCGGGGATATCAATCACTTAGAAAGTGACCAATCTTATGGTAAAACGTCGCAAAGAAAAAGATACTGAGCAGCGCGGTTTAACCGATGACAAACGTCCAGATAGGGATGAAATCGAAGGGAAGATAACTGACGCAGCCGATCTCGTTCGTCAGGACTGGCAATTGATGGCTAAAGGCTGGCAAGGTGCCTTTCCCACCGTTGCCCAACTGAGGGATGTTGAGCGGCGCTCACAATCTTTACGCGGTTGTTCCTTGCAAAAAATAACACCAGCTGAACACGAGATGCGAATGACAGACAAATGTTTTTTGATTGGTCGGTGTCAGACCCATGCGCCGACTGATTGGGACGAAAGCGATGATGAACGAAGTAGTGCTGAGGAACGGGTTTTTTGGATCGGCGAAACAGACCTGATAAAAGACGATCTTATGCGACCAACGCAGGGAAATATTGATGAAGAAGACGTTTGTTTAATGGACGAAGATGGCAAATTATGGACTTTTCGCCAAATGTTAATAATGGGTATACGCCCGTTTAATCAACTGATTGCCCGTCCCGCCACCGACGAAGAAGTCTTGATTCACCGTAGTTTTTTTGAAGTTACTAATCGGGAAGTAGCGCAATTAGCGATAGCTTGGCGGCGGGTTTTCCAAGGCGAGACGACCACTCGTTGAAAGGGACAAATGGAAGAAATTTACCGACAGATCCAATTTTTACTTTATTCCAAAGTAGGTGAGAAGCTGGGTTGGGATGCTAGTCGGATTGGCTATGTGTCGGAAGAAGATTCTGGTCCGCCGGTGTCTGGTTCTCAGACAGGTGGCACGCGTGAATCGATTACCATTCCTGACGAGTATATGAGCCGGGCGGGCGCTCACAATGCCGCTGAATTTTTAGCCTGGCTGCAGTCGCTAAGATAGACGTGCTGGTTGTACCAACAGCCTTAACGATTACCGTCTGCGGACGTATTGTCGGGCAGAGTTTCAGTCCAGGAGACACGCGTCAATTGTTTATCAAAGTTTAGGAGCGCTTTTACATAGTCCGGTTTACTTAAACGAGTTTCACTGACGTACAAGGATCCCCATGGACTAGAGCTCCTACCAGGGAGTACAGCAAATATGGGGTATTTGGCACCTTGGACAATACTTATTACATAAGCTGCGTCTTCAGGGGAATAACCTTGATCACGCATAGCTTCGACTAGTTTAACTCCGGTGATAGATTGATCCTTTTCGATCAAGGGGCGAAAGGCCTCAATTGCCCGGATCAGTCTTATTCCCTTATCATCTCTCTCTGAGGAAAGACACTGACTGAAAAAACACGATGCCGCGCGGGCTTGTTCGTCCACGTCATCTAACGGACACTCACCAGTTATCGGAATCCCACTAAGCGCTCTGCTGCGCCATCTGGTGCAAACCACCTCATCACCCCGCCGCTCAACAACAGGTTGACTAGTGCGTACACAACCATAGATATGATCGATGTTAACTTCTAATGGATTTGATTTTTTCATATGATCCGGATTGTATCGAATTTGGGATATAATGCAATCATGAAGAGAAAAGTTGTCTTAACCGGTATGCGTACCACTGGCTCACTCCACCTTGGCCATTACGTGGGGGCTCTGAAGTCGTGGAAAGGAATTCAGGATGCCGGGGAGTATGAGTGTTACTTTCTCCTAGCCGACGTCCAAGCTCTAACCACCCATGCCGATAATCCCGCGCTATTGACCCGTTCCGTCGTGGAAGTCACTAAGGATTGGCTGGCGGTCGGGCTAGATCCAACCCTACCGCACGTCCACTTTGTCCTGCAGTCGCAGGTACTAGAGCGTTACGAGCTTTCGGCTTTACTAATGATGATTGCCCGCTACAGCGAAGTAATGCGCAATCCAACCTTAAAGACCGAACTGGAGCGCCAACCTAATGCTTCCATGGGATTCATGACTTACCCCGTCGATCAAGTCGCCGATATTTTTATGGTCAGTCCTTACCCGCTTCATCCGGATAATGAAATCCTTATTCCGGTCGGCGACGACCAAGTTCCCCACGTTGAGTACGCTAACGATCTGGGCGCCCGCTTTAATCGCGATTATGGTCCGGTTTTTCCTACCTGCCAAGCACTGGTAGGCAAAGTTGGCCGGCTAGTCGGCACGGATGGCAAAGCCAAGATGTCCAAGAGCCTCGGTAATACGATCCAACTCAGTGATGATGCGGCTACGGTTAACCAAAAGGTGAAGGGTATGTTTACCGACCCCAACCATCTGCGCGTGGCTGATCCCGGCAACCCGGACGACAATCCGGTTTTTGTGTATCTACGCGCTTTTGACCCCGATCAAGCTGGGGTGGAGGAGTTAGCGCAGCAATATCGTCGCGGTGGTTTAGGTGACGTTGTGCTCAAGAATCGACTAGCCACGGTACTGAATGATTTTCTAGAACCGGTGCGTCAGCGCCGCGCCAGTTTGGCCGATGCTAAGATTGGCGATATTATTCGTGATGGTTCGCAAGTAGCGCGGGAGGCTTGCACTCCCGTTGTTGAAGCGGTACGTGAGTACATGGCGTTGCGGATCCCGGAAAATTAAGGCAAATAGTTTGCTAACCTAGCGCCAATGGCGGATACCCTGCGACAGAACTGGGGTAAGTTCGGCTTTTACCTCAGAATATATGGTATCCACATCCCGGCGCACGCATTCGGCTGGCGGCCAGGATTCACCGGGAACAAGACCAAAGCCCCGCGCCTTTTGGGTTAATTCCAGGGTTTGGTCATTATCGGTCAGGACAGACTGTCCTCTTGAATTATAGAAAGTCTCAATCCGTTGGCCTAGCATTTTTTCTAGTATTGTAATCACCACCGGGCAGCCGTGATACCAGCTAAATAGTGCGTAGGGACCCAAATCGCAACCATGGCCAAATTGTTGTTCATAGGCTACGGCGAGGTTATGCTCTGTTTCCGCAGTGGTGGCACCCGGTTGAGGATGAACCCGGCAAAGACGAGTTTCCTGGGAAAAACGTTGACAATCTTTAGGGCAACAGCCGCCGCAGCCCGGAACGCAGGCCACTTTGTGCCAGAAGGCTTTGGCTTCAGCGGATCTAACAGTGGTAGCCTCTGGCGGTTTATGCCGTTTAAACAGTCTCATGGTTGGGGGGGATTATACAACAGGTTTGACAATGTTCAATATGTTAAACTTCGACTATGAAAACTAGGGGAAACGAATTCCTAAGCGTCATGAGATTAATCGATTATGGTGTAACCGGGGGTTTACGGGTCAATGCTTTTGAAAAAGTAAGAAGCAAAGATCAGCTAGTGGTGAGACAGATACTTCAGGATTTTCTTGGTGGTCTGCCCGAACTTAGGCAACAATACGTGACATTATTACCCAAATTAGCGGACCCCGATTTTAACCAACAGTGGGTGAGTAAGCGACGTCTGGGCCATTTACAGCGTTGTATTTGTTCGGGCGATAAAGCTTTTTTAACTTTTGCCCTGCAGTTGTTAACGTTAATAGACCGCCCGCGCAGTGCTGGCGATAGCGATTATGCCAAAGCCGAAAGAGTGCTTTTTAATTGCGAGGGACCAGACGCCCAGCTGGCTTGGACTATTGCGCCGCTCCTAATGGCTGCTGACAAATCTTTTAAACAGGTTATGCAGTGGGTGGCTACTGGTGATGAAGATAATCCCGATGATGATTTCTTAATTTCCTTAAAAGGGCTAGCTGAACTAGGTATCTGGCGACCGTTTATTTTGCCGGATAGATATGATCCTGTATACCGACGTCTTAATCCCAGGATTGCCCCGATCAATACTCATCCTAATTATGCTGCTGCGCAGATTATTGCGCAGGAGTTAATTGCGAGGAAGATTGTTTAGCAGCTTTAGGTGTTTGTCAAATGTGTCTGTATGGATTACGTAATCTCGATACCGATAAAGACAGAGAAATATTCCGAGAAAAATATACGCAGGCCAGTATCGCTGCATTTAGAGTTGTAGTATGGGTAGAAATTGGCTTCCAAGGCTTGGATAATTTAATCGAGCATCCCGCTTCCCTGAACTGGTCACAGATTAGAGCGACCGGAAAAGAAATGTACGTCAATCAACTGAGGGATTTTGTTAGATTTAGAGATCAAAACCAGATAACTGAGGATATTTTTACCCGATATAGGGTAGAGTATTTGTTGGATCGTTTTCAAAGGCTACTTGGAGAAAATTAAACTATTTTAGGAACGAGCTGGGAGGCTACCAATTTCGATCAGGGTAAGGGGTGTTTTGGTAAGTCGGTCCATTTTCTATAAAACCCTGGATGTAGGAAATGATATAACTATCAGCTTTAAGCTCTAATAAAACTTCTAGTTGAACTTGTAAACAGAGAGTCTCTCCGTTTACTCCAGCCCACATTTCGTATTCCACATTTTCTACACCATGATCTCTAACAGCTTCTTGGTAAAGTTTAACATGATGAGCATCGTGAACTATCGTGCCAGCATACCAAATATCAGAGGCCTTCCAAGTAGGTTCGTCTACTCCGTAAGTTACAGGTTCCTGGACTTGAACTCCAGTAATTTCTGCCTCTACGATTTTTTCTAGTAACTGAACGTGAGATTCCCAGTAGCTAGAATTTTTCAGCAGCGATAAAGCTCTCTGGGTTGTGTTAATAAAATCGCTTGGTCCAACAACTTCGATTCCCCATAAATCCTTAATCATTTCTAGTTCTGGAGTTGAACTAGTTAGTGGAAGCCTAGCCCCCATCACTCCCACAAAAGTACCGAGGCCAAGTTTTAAAAATCTTCTTCTTGATAGTGGATACGGCTTTCTTGGAGGAGGAAGAGTCTCTTTTGTAGTATAGGTTTTTAAACCCATTAAAGATTTTTCTCCGCTGTATTTAGGCATAGCGATTATTCCTTTTATTTCTGTCACTTTTGGAGCTGGGGACGGTACTCAGCTCGAACCTGCCATTACCTCTATGACTATTTCTCAATTTGTACCGTCTTATTACCCCTGACCTCATCTTAAAACTTAATTTGTTAAAAGAAAGATTGGGAATTAAATCGTTTTCGAAATATAATTAATTATATGAACAAGAATTTCGTCTACCACGCATCTAAAACTCAAAGCCTGACTGTGTTGGAGCCCAGAGAAAGTACCCATAAACAAAAATGGGTGTATGCTACAAAAGATATTGTTACATCAGCAATGTTCTTGGGAGATAATTTTGACTTTATTTGTCAAACTGGAGTAGAAAACGGAAAACCATATATCTACGAACAATTTGAAGGGGCATTCCAACATGCTTACAGCGAAAAAACCGGATCAATATATAAACTGAACGCAGTCAACTTTAAAAATGGTAAGACATCATGGTCGGCTGAAGTAGTATCAGAAAAAGTTGAACCGGTTCTAGAAGAAATTAACATCGATGATGTTTCAAAATTACTATTTAAACTTGAAAAGGAAGGAAAACTGAAAATTTATAAATATCCCAATAAACCGAGCAATGTTCCTAAAGACAAGAGTGATCTTATAGAAAAAGCGGCAAGATGGACAATCGATTTTGGAGATAACACATTAGAGCAAGTAAAAAAATATCACCCAGACATATTGAAGGCGGTACTTAAAAGAATTAATGACTTGAAGAAATCTAGTCAATAATTATTATTTCTTGTAATTTCCTTGTAACTTTCTGTTTATTTCTGTCACTTTTGGAGCGGGGGAGCGTAACCAGCTCGGACCTATTTAGCCAGGATGAGTATATCAAACAATATCTACTCGATCCCGATTTATCTCTTATTTCTAAAGTTAAAATTGGTCTTCGCTACTACATTACAGCTAATCTTATTTTACAGCTCGAAATATTAAAAGAACATCTGGGTATTCAGAGTTTTAAGGATTTCATTAAATTTAGAGAAAAACTGTAAAGATTTCCCCTAAACTCTTTGGCATTTTTAACCTCGTACATTCCATGATAAAAATTCCACAACGTTTCAATAGTTTTCAACAAATCTTTATCGGTAACAACCTTTTTTATGTGGTCATAAACATCAGTTTTATTGATACTTTCAAGACCAGTGGCAAGACAATATGCCCTCAATATTTCCCAAGCATTTTTTACTTGGGTTATTGCGCCATAATTCTTTTCGTATTCAGATTCCAAGCTACCAATCTCAGTAACTGACCCTTTAAGTCGCTCCAAACGCAAAGGAACAAAATCGCGAGGAAAAATGCTCGTATATAGTTTGGTTACATCATCACCATAAATAACCTTGTGGAATTTAATTCCGTCAAACGCATAAAGCCAGAGTCGAGGGTATCCCGTGGGAATATTGTTAATTGACCATTCATTTATATCTCGTTCTCCTGTTTCTCTAACAGTTTCGATATCCTGCCACTGGATATCATATTTTAAAGGTTTATGTGGCCAAACACGTTTTGGTAATTTATTTTGATAGGTATCAATTATCTCTGCAATTTTGGCGATCTCGCTTGTTGGTTTACTTGTCGTAATGGTCAGATCTATATCGCTAGCCTCATCAAGAAAATCCCCACGAATCAAGCTGCCATCAACCATGATTGAAACAACGTTATCAAATTGTCTAGTATTTTTTAATTTGCTTTGAAGTTCACCAATATTTCCCCAAATCGTACTTTGAAATTGACTCACGTTTGTCATTTTGTGTATTTGTCAAGTAACTTTATGTACATTTCTGTGCGTAATTCTCATTTGGAGAGACCGTTCAAAAACGGTCACCTTTTTTAGGTTCTTTTTCTTGATGTTATAGC
>CAZEEI010000005.1:0-79400 GCA_964511175.1 uncultured Pseudomonadales bacterium | reverse complement strand
GGCTTGATGCACCAATCTTTTTCTAGGAGATAGGTGACCGTTTTTGAACGGTTGCGAAAATTGGCGGAGGTGGTGGGATTCGAACCCACGAACCCTTGCGGGTCACGCTTTCCAGGCGTGTGCCATAAACCACTAGGCGACACCTCCCGCTGCGCCATTATACCTTGGCGGGATTGATTAAGCCTTCTTTTTGGCTTGAATCGTAGCCATCACTTTGCGGATTTCGGCTAATTCGGTGGCGACGCGCGCCATCTTAGATTCGACCGAACTAGCGCCTTCGCCCACAAAATAACCCACCGGCTCTTCCAGGACGGCGGCGAGGGACTGCATTTGGGAAATCGAAGGTTCCACTCGGCCGACTTCGATCGCCGAAACCGTCTTGGGCGAAACAGCCATGAGGGCGGCCAACTCGTTCTGGGTCATGCCTTTACCCTGGCGGGCGTCTTTGACCCGTTTACCGACTGCCACGAGCCCCTTTTTAAAGGACGCTACGCTTAAAGGTTGATCCACCGACATATTCCTCCTCTTGTCAAACAAGACTATTTCTATCTATACTATCGCAGTTATGCAAAATGTTTTAGTTTACGCTAAGACTGCGGCTACTCGTCAATTATACCATCAAACTCTCAGCAGACGAGATATGGAGACCTATCGCGCTAAAGATTTGGCGGAAGTTTTTCTCTTGTTGGCCACTTTTGCGATCGATACTATTATTTTGGTGGATGAGGGCTCGATTTTGGAGCTAAATCTCATTTTGGAGGTGATTCTGAAAAAGTATAAGAAAAAACGGATTATTTTGATTTCTACCACCCGCGATGTACCAGCTGGGGTGGAGTGTTACGGTTCCACGCACGACTTTTTGGCGTTGTGGGAGTAACTATTAGGTAACTATTGGCGGTTATAATCCGGCTTAATGCCTGCTTTTACCCGTGTTCCTTTAGCGATGCGGCCCCGTGAGAAATTGCGACGGTGGGGTGCGGCGGCCCTAAGCGAGACAGAGTTGTGGTGCTGTGTTTTTGGCCAAGGCAGTCGGCGGCGGTCGGTAGTGAAGCTAGCGCGGGCCGCCGCGCAACCCAACTTCCAGCTTGGCGGAAAGCTGCTGCTGGGTACCACCCAGTACGCCCGCTGGGCAGCAGTGCAGGAATTAAGGCGGCGAACCAAACAGCAATTGCAGACTACGCTCACCAGCGTTAATGATGTGCTTCTCCTCTGTCAGGATATGTGTTTGGCTAAAAAAGAAATACTGCGTGCCATTTATTGTTCGGTTCGGGCAGAAGTATTGCAGACGGAAACTCTGGCGCTTGGCGGTTTGAATGCTGCCTATTTGGAACCAAAGGATTTATTTTATCCCCTGCGCTGGCAAATGGTGGACTCCCTCGTACTGTGTCACAACCACCCTTCCGGCGACCCAACTCCTTCGACGGATGACTTAGTGTTTACGGAGCGGATGAGTGCAGCCTGCCAGTTGATGGGTTTAAACTTGCGCGACCACATTATTGTGGCTAAACGCGGCTATCGCTCTTGGCGGGAAGATGGTTTTAGGATTAATGCAGCAGGATCTCACCCGTCAGATCTGATTCCGGCGGCTGAATGCGAGCCTCCTCCTTAATCAGGACGGCGTCCTTACCCTGGGGGTTGAGTACCCGCACTTCGGATAACAAAAAACCCTCGCAGTTGAGGCCTTTGTTTTCAAAACGTTGGGATAGCTCCTGCTGGATAGATTGCTCAATACCGTTACGGTTGGTGGAGATTTCCGACACGGTCATCTGGGACAGCAACGCGCTGATGCGGGAGCGGGCAATGGGACGGACCACCTTGGAAACAAAGTTTTCGCCAATATTCTCCCACAACTCCGGCGCATTATGTTTGTCCAGGCGGAAAAGAATGGAACCCTCAACGGAAATGGTTTGGCTGTCGCGGGTTTGGGTCACAATGGGCTCGTCACCTAAGTTTTCCCGGTTATGGCTGGCATCAAAACCCCGGCGAATGGCGTATTCCAAGATTTGGGCGTTAAACAACTTAGCTACCTGCCAGAAGGGAATCTTCATGTGCAGACCCGGCCCCCAAGTACGATTAAGGACGCCGCGGCCGCGGTCGAACACACAGGCAATATGGCCTGGTGGCACGGAAATAAAAAAGCCGCCCACTACTTCGTCGACCAAAAAACCCACTACCAAACGATCAAATTCCATAGAGTTACATTATAGCAGTCGCGCTACCATTGCTATAATCCAAATATGACCAGCGGCAACCTGCGTAAGTTAATCGTAATTTATTGGCGGCATCCCACGCAAGATTGGGAGAACGCCCGCACGACCGAGCTTTACCGGGAATTAACTTACAATGAACGGCTTAATTTGCGTTTTCGCCATGACTTGGAATATGTCTTTGCCAACTGCAATCGCCATACTGAAAGCTACGCGATTTATAAGGACATTATTGAGCAGCTGCGGCCTAAGAAGATCCGGCGCGAACCCTTAGTTTATCTGGAACTTTGGCGGCCTAATCAGGACGGGCGGCGCGAAGAATACTGGTCCATTGATAGTGATTACCGCTTGCGTGAAGCAGTCAAACAAATCGACTTTTACCTCAATACTCAGGACTAATTGCCGAGCGGCGGCGTAGGTGGTGTGAGACCAGCCGGGAAAGAAGCAGCTGGTTGGGCCGGTGCCGCGACGGTTGGAATGGTGGGAGTGGCTAGAGCCGGAGCCGCCATTGGCGCTGCCGGTACGTTGCCTACCATCTTGGCGAGCTCGTTAAGGTTGTCTTGTAATTCGGTGGCCGTGTCGCTGTTAGGTGCCAGAGCAGCGACGGGTGCGACTGGCACAGGTGTAACCATACTGGTGTTTTCCGTAGGTATAGTTGGAGCGGTTGACGGCTGATTTAAGACCATGGCTGGGCTGGCGGGCATACTGGCCTCCACACTCACTGGCGTAGGTACCAGCGGGGTGACGGTGGAAACGGATGGTGCGACGACCGGTGCTGCGGTAACAGGAGCGGCCGGTTGAGTGAAACTACTGGTCAAGGGTGCTGGCGCTGGCGCCGCCGTACCTATCGAGGAGAATACACTAGCAAAAGGAGTAGCCTCTGGCGCCGGAGTAGGCGCCGCCGGCATTACAGCTGCTGGTAGTGGTTCAACTGGCGGGGCAGGAGTGGTCGGCTCGTAGTCAGGCATAGTAACCGCTGGTGTGGCGCTAGGCATAGCCGCTGACGGCATAGCAGACATAACAGCCGAACTAGTATCCATAGGCATGGCTGGTTCAGTCGGTGCCACTGGCATAGCACTAGTAACGCCAGCGGGATTGTTACTCGGTTCCATAAAAGGTTCTCCTATTGTTGGTTCGGTTCGCTGAGAAGATCGTAGCAGAGTTTCTTCGATCCGTAAAAGACGGTTATACTTCACTACCCGCTCGCCCCGAGAAGTAGCGCCAAACTTGACGTAGTCGGTACCCACTCCCACGGCGGCGTCGGCCCAGAGGGTGTCGTTAGTTTCACCCGAGCGGTGCGACATAATGATGTGCCAGCCGGCTTTTTTAGCAATACTAATGACCTCAATGGTTTCCGTAACAGTACCGGCACGATTGGGTTTAATCACCACCGCATTACAGGCTTTGGCTTGGATGGCTTTCATCAGGAGGGTTTTATTAGTGCTAACTAAGTCATCGGCCACGATCATTGCCGTTTCACCCAGTTCGGCAGTCATGAACTGCCAGTCGTCCCAGTCGTCCGCCAACAGCGGATCTTCAAACGAAAAAACACGATACTGGTGATGCAAATCCTGGTAGAACTTGACCAGCGCCTTGCCGTTGAGTGGCTGAGGACGGTCTTTAATGGTGTATTTACCGCTTTTGTAGAACCAGCGCGGCGAAACGTCCAGACCCAAGAAAGCATCCTGCGCCAGTTGGTAGGGGGTGAGACGGATCGCTTCGGCGAAAACCTCCAAAGCATCAATATTGGTGGCCAGATTGGGGGCGTAGCCGCCCTCCATGCCCACGGTGCGGATCGCTCCTTTTTGTTCCAAGGTTTTGTCTAGGGCCATGAAAACTTCGGCACCAATGCGCAAGGCTTGGCTGTAAGGCAGATGGCTGGCTGGCACCAACTGAAACTCTTGGAAGTCTAAGGCGCCGGAACCATGCCGGCCGCCGTTAATCAGGTTGAAAATAGGGGTGGGCATCCGGTAGGCGTCAACCAACTGGTACTTCTCCTTAAAGTACATAAACAAGGGCAAATTCAAGCTGGCAGCAGCCGCTTTTACCACGGCCTGGGAAACGGCCATAAGCGCATTAGCACCCAAGCGTGACTTATTAGTGGTGCCGTCTAAGTCGACCAGCGCCTGGTCAATCTGGGTTTGGTAGAGCGGATCCATGCCGACCAGTTTGTCCTTAATCACGGTGTTAACGTTGGCGACGGCCTTACTAACTCCCTGGCCAAAGTAGGCGGTGTTGTCGTGGTCGCGTAGCTCGGCGGCCTCCAATTTATTAGTAGCAACGCCGGTTGGCACCGACGAAAAATGGCTCACGCCGCTATCTAACGTCACCGTAGCCTCTACGGTGGGCCAGCCACGGCTGTCCAGGATTTGGCGGGCGGTGATATCGGTAATGCGAGCCATATTAAGAACGACGGTGCTTAGTTAATTTATTTTCGGCATTGGTAATTAATTCACGGGTAGATTCGATCGCGTCCGGCGAAACCGACAAGGAAGTAACGCCCCACTCTACTAGACTGGTGGCTAAGTCCTGGTAAGTGGACGGTCCTTGGCCGCAGACGGAGACTGGAATGTTGCGCGAGCGGCACTTGCGGACGAAGCGCTCCAGGGCCCACTGTACAGCGGGATGACGTTCGTCATATTCGGTAGCGACATTTTCATTGTCGCGATCGGTGCCGAGGATCAGCATCGTTAAGTCGTTGGTACCGATCGAAAAACCATCCACGCCAGCGTCGATATAGTCGTCCACCATAATGATGTTCTCCGGCAGTTCGGCCATCATCCAAAGTTTGAAAGTCGAACTACGGCGCAGACCAGCCTGATAGATAATACTTTTTACTTTTTGGAACTCCTGTACCGATCGTACAAAGGGAATCATCATCCAAAGGTTTTGGTATTTTTCCCGTACTTGGCGCAGAGCGGCTAGCTCTAAATCAAAAACCTTGGGATCATGCAGATAGCGGAAACAACCACGGTAGCCAAGGAGTGGATTTTCCTCCTCCGGTTCGTAGTCTTCGCCGCCTTTGAGGTGGCGATACTCGTTGGTTTTGAAGTCGGTAGCGCGGTACACGACCGGCCGGTCGCCGAAAGCCGCACAGATGGTGCCAATCCCCTTGGCCAGTTGGCGAGAAAACACGGTTCCGTGTTTGTCGCGCAGCAGTCTCTTGGGGTGTTCGCCTAACTGGGCAATCATAAACTCGGCGCGCAGGAGGCCAACCCCATCCACGTAGCGCGCCGCCACGTCCACCGCTAGCTCTGGTTCAGCGAGGTTGACGTAAACTTTGGTGGCGGTTTTAACGCGCGGGGCGTCGGCGGACGGGCGGCGCGCTTGCGACAAAGCGGTTAGTTGCTCAGCCGAAAGCAGTCCCGCGTGGATGTGGCCGGTTTGGCCATTAATAGTTACTTCTTGGCCATCTTTCAGGGTTTTAGTGGCAGTGCTGGTGCCTACTACACAAGGTAGTCCCAGTTCGCGAGAAACAATCGCCGCATGGGAAGTCTGGCCGCCGCGGTCGGTAATTAGACCACCAGCTTTTTTCATTGCCGGCACAAAATCCGGGGTCGTCATGCCGGTAACCATAATTTCACCCACTTGCAGCCGGTGAATATCGGCAGGAGTGGGAATGTGGCGTACTTTACCGGCAGCCACGCCAGGGCCGGCGGGATCACCACTCAGAATAACCGGCATTTTAGCCAGCAGTGTTTCGGCCGAAACATTTTGGCCAGCTTTAGCGGTAACTGCCGCAATGGTAGTGATGGGGCGGGTTTGGACCAAAAAGATCCGGCCGTTCTCGATCACCCACTCGCTATCTTGCGGGAAGAAGTAGTGTTTCTGCAGTTTGACGCCTAATTTAGCCAAGGCAACTATTTGCCGCTCGGTCAACTTGGGTTTTTTTCGACGGCTGGCGGGGACACCAAAATTACGGGTTCGCCCAAACTTCCGCACCATCTCGATTTTCTGTTCCACGTGCTGAGTTTTTAAAATCTCCCAAGAATTTTTTTGCACTACGTAGTGATCAGGTGTGACTACTCCCTGCACGATATTTTCTCCCAGTCCCCAAATGGCCTCAATTACGACCAGATTTTTGTCATTAGTGACCGGGTCGATCGAAAACATCACACCAGAAACATCGGCTTGCACCATGCGCTGGACCGGTACAGCCAGACCCACTTTAAAATGGTCAAAGCCCTGGTTGATACGGTAGAAAATAGCGCGTCCCTCAAACAAGGAGGCCCAGGATTTTTGCACGGCTTTCAGGACGTCTTTTTCGCCTTTGGTATTGAGGAAAGTGGCTTGTTGGCCGGCAAAGGAAGCTTGCGGCAAGTCTTCGGCAGTGGCACTGGAACGCACCGCTACGGCGGGGTTACCGCCCAATTTACGGTAACAGCTGGTAATTTTTTGTGCCAACTCAGCCGGCATCTTGGCCTTGAGGATCAGCTTTTGCACCTCAAGAGCGGCCTTTTGCAACCGACGTGAATCATCGACATCCAGTTTATCCAGCAACGTATGAATCTTAGGGCGCAGTTGGTTAACATCCAAAAAGTCAAAGTAAGCGGCGGCGGTAACCACGAACCCATCTGGCACCGGAAAACCGGCGGCCACCATCTCGCCAAGGTTGGCCCCTTTACCGCCGACTATATCGACATCATTCTTGTCGATTTCGCGGAACCACAAAACACTGGCCGGGGCAGACTTGGGCATGTTTCTACTATACAACAGCTTGGCCAATTTGGGAGGTATAATACGCCTACCGCGCCCAGGTGGCGGAATGGTAGACGCGCACGGTTTAGGACCGTGTGGAGCAATCCTTGGAGGTTCAAGTCCTCTCCTGGGCACTAATACGGTTAAGACGCTTGCGAATCTATGGCCGATTTTAAGTATTTATTTATAAAAATTAATGCTTCGTCTTGTTGAGGATCATAGATTGGTTTTTCGGTTGATTTTGGGTTAATAATTCTAGTGAAGCTAATTTTGTTTTTATTTAATTGAAACAAACCATATTCACACCAATAGAATCCCCCTTCTCTTAAAACCCTAAATAATTCAATCATTGAATTTATTGACTCATAATGCAGTGATACATAAGTAATCACCAAATCAAAGGAAGAAGTTGGCAGAGCTAACCGTTCATTATTTTTATTATTGTGGCATCAGTTGGAGAAACAGCAAATCCGCTCGGCCTGACATCATCAAAGGGCCAGATTCCCCTCTGCGATACTCCTAGAGCTTCACGATTTATGTCTGTTAAGCAAACAGATATATTGGGATGTTGTGCTGCAAATAAATTTTCGTTAATACCAACACTCGATCCAAGTGAAATGACTTTTCGGATATTTGGGAAAGACTGTATTACTTCAGATAATCGCCAATCATATCCAGGAAAACCAGAACGTCTGTCTAGCAGCTCATAACGAGCGGGAAAAGTATAACCATACCGTCTTTCAGCTGGCATAAGGGCGAATTTTAGCATGCTTTCGATTTTTACATTCGGAAATGTTCGAAAATTCGCGATGCTAACTACAATCTGAGCAACACCGTCAGCAAAATCCAAGTGACCAACCAGGCTTAACAAATATTTTTCTTGTATCAGTACACTACTACATGAAAAAAAGATTGTTTCACCCTCTAAGCCTGGAAGGAAAGCCCCTAACCCAATCCCGGAATCCGCAAAATCTGGACGCCAATAAAATTCAGCACAATTACGGAAAAAATAATAAAGAATAAACCGGATACCGCCGCTGTCATCATTTCTTTGGCCCGCTTAACTTTATTGCTATCACCCTGCGAAGTCGAAAAAGTAAAGGCAGACAACAGAATTGCCAGCAAAGCTACCCCGCCGGCAATACCCAAAAGCAAACGGATTAAGTCGGCGACCAGTCCGGTTTGCGAAAGTTGCAGACAACCCACCGCCGTGTAAATATGTTCGCCGGCATCGTTGCCGACACAAGCCATACAGGCCGTTCGTTGCTCCCCTACCGGTACTTGGTTGCAGTAATTAAAATCGTCGATCGGTGTTTTATCCGCCGTTTTTTCCGCACCCTTAATGGTGGCTTGGGTTAGACTGCAGCGTTCGTCTCCTGGTGCACAAACGTTAAAAGCGTATTCGCAGTAAGTAGAACGGCCAAGAATGTTGGCGTCAACAATCATAAACTTATATTCGCCAGCCGCCAAAGGTCCCAAATTAAAAGTACTTCCCATAAAAGAAGCGTCCAAACGTCCCTGTTGGTCGAAAGGTCGGCTCATGACGTCACCCAGACGGCGGTATTCACTGCCATCCCCGCGGGTGATGCCTACTGCAAAGCCGCCGTTAAAGCCGAACGTATAATCGGCGTCGTAAACTAACTCAATGTTGTCGTTAGTAGTTAAGCGATGACCAACCTCACCACCGGTGGCGCGTACGCTAGCCCAACCTTCATCGCAGCCGCCCACCACCGATACTCGCGGTCCCTGGCCATCGCGGTAATTACCGGGACAATAGTTGTTGTTATTACTGCCGCCAATTTTCTTTTCCAACCAGAAACGCCGTGCGGTGCGCAGCGGACCGGTAGAAGCTTGGATTACATCGATACCGCTGCCTTGCCAGTTGGCAATGATTTGCTGATTTTCGGCATGAAAATTGGCGTTGTTATGGCAGTAGTAGCCGATCAGGTAACTGGACTCATCACAGGTACGGATTTGGTAACAGTTGTCATCGACCCCGTCTTGGTCACAGATGGCGCGGGGGCCGCCTGGCTCTAAACCAATCCGCACTTGGGCCGATTCGCCTGGACGGATCACGGTAGGATTGACTTCGTAATCGCAGGCATTGCCGATGGCCGCCCAAACCGACGTGTGTCCCCAGAAAAAAAACGAACAAAAAAACGATAGCGTCAGAAACGCCCGGCGTATCATCGGGCTATTTTAACACGGAGCCGCTAACTCAGGCCGGGAATACGCAGAATCTGTACTCCGATAAAGTTGAGGACGATGATCGAAAAGATAATAAAGAAGAGACCAGCCACCGCGGCGGTGATTTGTTCCCGAGCCGTCTTAATCTTATTACTATCGCCGCGGGAAGTGGAGAAAGTAAAGGCGGCTACCAAGATAAAGAGTAGCGCCAACCCGCCCGCGATACCCAGGATCAAACGAATTAAGTCGGCGGCTAGGCCGGACTGGGTAATGTTAAGACAACCCACGGCTGTATAAATGGTATCTTTGGGATCTAAGTTACCGTGACTGCTTATTTCTGCGCCGCCAGAAAGCAAACAGCTTTCACAGGCAGCGCGCTGGTTGCCTTCCGGTACTTGTTGACAGTAGCCGAAGGCTGCGATGGGGGTTTTTTTGCTGTCGCTAGCCTCAGTATTACTACCACTGCGGTTATAATCTTCTCCTGGTTCGATTACGTCTGGTATTTCCGGATTACTGTACTGGAATTGGAGGCGAGCTTCACAACTAAGGTCGTCTTTATCAAACTCTGCTTTGTAGCCAAAAGAATCATTAATCGCCGAACGGAAACAAGCGGGCATTTTAGAACCGCCAACTCCCAAAATATCCTGTCCAGCATCAAAGAGAGTGGCTACCTGAGCAATAGTACGTGGGGCATTAAGCAAGGTCCCCACTATACCGCCAGCCCCACTGGTAGGTACGATACGGGTAATTAGAAGAAATTTAGTGAAGTCTACAGTGAGTTGCTGGTAACAGCTTCGTTTAATGTTATTGATAGCTACATTAAGAATTTTGTTGGTGTCGAAGTTACCGTCGAAACAAGCATAGTAGCGGCCACTATCCTCGCCGGTGCTTGGATTCAAACCTATACCATCATCCAACTTAACGCTGGGAGCGTATAGCGAGTAAAGAGCCTGCATCAAAACCCCGCCACAATTATTGATACCATCGACGTTTTCGCAGAAAAATTTTACCTCCCCCTGAGACAAATTATAGTAATCATTAGAAGAAAAACATAACCGGAAGGAACTATCGTCTCTAATTTCCCACCCGCAACTAATACCAGCACCCCCACTGCCGCCGGTCTCACCTACGCCAAGACCAGCAAAAGCGGTACAGTCGCGGCACTGAAGATCTTCACCTTCCTCACAAAGGTTATTACCACAAACAGGTGGTAGTGGGTTATCACAGTCAGACAAACCGTTTTCGCGTTCACCAATTTCACAACGTTGGTTGCCACTAGTTGAACAAGGTGAACAGTTGGCCGGAATATCCCTATCGGGACCACAACCTTCAGCACTGGACGTTCCGGCGGCGTTACTGCCGGTACACACCTGCCATTGATTTTCTCGATCCGTACATTGCTGACGGTAGCGGCATTGGCCGGTTTTGACAATTGGGTCGCAATCGGCGGGGCAATTTTTCCAAACAGTATATTCGCTGGCTGAACAATAGCCATCGCCGCAAACTGCTTCAGCCGGTTGGCCACAATCGGCAGCACAGTTGTCTGCTCCCTCACCCACCTCACAAGCACCGTTGCCGCAGTAAGCGCAAGGTGTACATTCGCTGGCTTGACAGCCGACCACACCGTTAACCGTGCCAAACTCGCCGGCACACATTTGTTTACCGGTTTGATTGGGTCCGCAGTTTTGGGGATAGGAGCAAGGCGCGCCAGTTTCTTGATAACAGGCCACGACAAAAGTGGGATCCACAAAGTCTTCTTCGGGTGTATTAGTAAAAATTGAGTAACAGTCAGAAGAACAGCTTAAATATCCCATTTGGGGACCCAAGCCGGGGCCGGAATAGGTTGAAATCAATTTCGTCTTGTCACAAGTTTCACTGGCTGGCTGAGACCAAAGGCTGACGTAACTGTATTCTGGATCGTCACAAATCGAAGTACCAATGCAACAATTGGGGTCGTCGGCGGGACAAGTTACGGCTCGAATCGGTTGCGGCCGCACTAAAGCCACCAAAGCCAATAGACAGAATATCGCGAGGACATGTTTGACCTGCTTATTCAGTGTATTCCAGAAGATCATTGTTTCTCCGCTCTTCGCGCGCCAATTGGCGATCATCATGTTCCATCTCCACAATCCACTGATTAACCGAAAAAGCCCACGAACCATTGCTGGAGGGAGTGTACTTGGTCATGATGTCCTCTGGCGTGGTGAGGCCGATGTCGATGTAGCGCTCCTTAATTTCGCGGGCGGCACGGTCGAAACCCTCTTCGTAAGAATCAAAAGCCAGTGTACCGCGGGCGTGGATGCCAAAGCCCAAACAGTTGTACGAATCAGCCGGTGCCGATTTACAGAGGTTGCTTTCCTGCATCATGATGGCCGGCAAGAGGCGGTAATCCAGGTTGTAGCGATCGGCGATTTCCACCAGGGCACGAGCGTAGTAATCGGCCGGTTCCAGAGGAGAGTCGTGACGCTGGAGAAAGTTGCTGATAATATCCACCCGCGCATCAGCGGTTTCTACAGCCGCTACTACGCCGGTGGACACAGCCGGGGCGGCGGTAACGTCGGTGGCGGCCAGAACCGTGCCTGGTCCCTGCAATAGAGGGGTAAGTCGGATGGTGCGCAGCCGCCAGACGCTGACGGTCAAAAGGAGAAACAGCAGAACCGGTGCTAAGGGAACAAAGAGGATGGTAAGCGCGCGCCGGCTCATGTTTTTATCCTAGGCTATTTCTGACGTCGCGGCAACCGGTGACCAGCCTTCACTGGTGCCGGCGCGCGCATTAGGCCTGCCAAAATACCCAGACCGATCATCATCGACAGGTAAGCCGAACCACCGTAAGAAATCAGTGGCAGGGGTATGCCGGTGAGCGGGATCAGCGCCACCATCGCCGCCAGGTTAAAAATAAAGTGCAGGGTCAGCCAGCTGGTAATGCCGCTGGCTACCAAAGAGCGGAAACGCGTGGGTTGTTGACTAGCCGTGGTATAGCCCAAATTGATCAGCCAAACATAGAGGCCAATCAGAGCCACTGAGCCAATAAAGCCTGTCTCTTCCGCATAAATGGCAAAAATAGAATCGCTGGCAACCTCGGGGATATACTGCTGTTTTTGTTTAGATAAACCAATCCCCTGCCCCAGGAGGCCACCGCGGCCCAAAGCAATCGTAATTTGGCGGATATGGTAGGACTTGCCCAGGGGATCACTAGCTGGGTTGAGGAAAGTGGTTAGGCGTTGTCGACGGTACGGAACTGTCAAAATCAAAACAGCTAAGAGCACTACTCCCACCAAACCAAATACTAGCAGTGGTTTGAGGTTACCACCACCCAGAAAGTACAAAGTAGCGGCCAAGGTAGCCACAATACAGGCCGTGCTTAAGTTAGGTTGCAGGAGGATTAAACCGAACAGTAAGCCGGTAAAGACCAGGAAGGGAACAAAACGCTGGTGTTTAGACAACCAAGAGGAGAAGAATAAAACTAAGCCAAGTTTGGCAAATTCAGACGGTTGGAGAACGTGTCCGCCAATGACAATCCAGCGCTGGGCGCCTTGCACCCGCTGGCCGATGCCGGGAATAAGAACGGCAATGAGGAGTCCTACCGCTCCCAGAAAAACCAGCCCAGCTGTTTTCTGCCATAATTCTGGTTTAACGTAACTGGCCAAGAGAAAGGCCACTGCTCCAATGCCAATCCAAGCCAAGTGGCGGGCGGCGAAATACCAGGGGTGGCCGAAAGTCTGCAGACTTTCGGCCACTGAAACATCGTAGATTAACACCAGCCCAAAAAAGGAAATGGCCATCACTAGGCCAAAAAAACGCCAGGGTTGGAGCCAGCCGGTGCCGATTTTCATCATGGTTTAGGTATAAGCCTGTACAGCTTGGTTAAATTGTTCGCCGCGGTCAAACTCGTTACGGAAGAATTCGAAAGAAGTAAAACCAGGCGAAAAGAGAATCTTAGTGGCACCATTTTGCTTAGCCTGTTCTAACGCTTGGCTGACGGCCAGCGGCAGAGCTGTGGTTGCCCGGATGTTATTTAATCCTAAAGCCGACTGTAGTTCGTCTGTGCCCGAACCGGCCAGCCAAATGATCGCACTAGGTTTTTCCCGCAATTTAGTTAGCAAGTTAGCTTCCAGTGGTAGATGTTTAGTGGCACCACCAACGATGAGAACAAAAGGTTCGGTCATGGTGTCCAGGGCTTTTTCCAAAGCAACCGGTGTCGTAGCAGTAGTGTCGTTAATGAACTCAATTTTCCCTACCCGACCCACCGTTTGCAGACGGAACGGCACGCCGGTGAAATTAGCGATCGCCGCCCTAATCAAGGGTTCAGCAATTCCCCAAGCTTGGGTTACCGCTATGGCAAAGGCCATATTTTCGCGATTATGTTCGCCTGGTAAGTGAGTGTCATAAGACGCGGCAGCGGCAAAATCGGCTGCGGTTAAAACATGAGCTTGCACTCCTGGCTGAATGGCTTTTGCTAGGGTGTCCGACCAAGGGTGATGTTTGCCGTAAAAAGCGTGATCTCCGGCTTTTTGCCAAGCAAAAATCGCCGCTTTAGCCTGCGCATATTCAGTTAGTGAAGTATAGCGGTTAAGGTGGTCAGGATAAAGGTTGGTGACAACGGCGTAGCGGGGCGAAACTTGCTGCCGATCACTTGATTCGAGATGAAAAGAAGAAATTTCCAGCACAACGGCAGTGTCAGCAGTGACTTTAGGCAACAGGGAAAGAGCGGGTTGCTGCGGAATGTTGCCACCCAGTAAAGTCGGTTGGCCGCTGGCCGTCAGGATGGCCGCAATCAAATGACTGGTGGTGGTTTTGCCGCGGGTACCGGTGACGCCGATCGTTTGGTCGCGCAGGTACTGCAGAGCCCAAGCGGTTTCAGTTAAGACTAATTTGCCAGCGGCTTGGGCCTGTTTGATTAAGGGATGGGTAAATGGCACAGCGGGATTTTTTAAGACGATGTCGGCCCAATCGATATCTGACTTACGGTGTTCGCCGTAAGTGCCTTCGATCGAGTGATCCAGTTGAGTTAATGCTTCACCTAGTTGTTTGGCCGGCTGTTGATCAGTAGCGCGCATCACCGCGCCAGCCTGGACGAGAGTATTGGCTGCGGCTACTCCCCCACCCTGGATGCCCAAGCCGAACACTAGGACACGTTTGCCCTTAACTTCTTGTTGAAAGCGCTCCCAGACGGTCATCTCAGCCTCAGTATACGCTGGTTTTTGGTCCTTATCTTAAAGTATTAGGAGTTTCGATTTCCTGCAAAGCTTCCATGGTGTCAAAAACAATAAGCCAGAGATCGGTGTAGTGATCAAAAATTTTTTGGCGAACATCATCGTCATCGTCATCATCATACCGACCTTTTATCTTTTCGATATGAGTCTGCAGAGTTTGTAAATCAGCCATAACACAAGCAGGGTCTTGTTGTAGCCGTATCCGCGCAACAATTTGCTGAATAGTCTCAGTTGTGATGGGATGACTGAGTGATTCCGGTTTTATACCCCAGCCCGCAAGAATTTCCGGCGAAAAGGTAGTTTCTTGATTTAGGATACGCGCCATAATTTAGCTCCAATCTTTGGCTTTGTCGATCATTCTAACACAAACACACCATCTAGTGGTCAAGTGTTAGCGCGGATTTTTAGCGCCACGACGCGTCAATTCGACGCGATAGTCATCTCCTAGTTGAGTAAGAGCGCGAGCATCATTGATGATGTTCCACAGTCGATTATAATGTGGGAAAAGACTTAAATATTCGGTGGTTTCGAACATTCGCAAGAGATTTGTAGCAATGTTATGAAGGATTTGTAAATCGGCCATGGCCTGTAAACGATTTTTATTCCTAGTAATTTGATGGATGGCCATTGTCACCGCTTCTTCAGGAACAGGGTGCATAGAAAGGAGGCGCTGCTCCGCGCCTAAAGTCAAGAGTGCATCCCGGAGGTTCATACTGTCCTGAAGAGTAGATTCTACATTTTCACGGCTACTACTATGAGGAGTGCGACCCATATTTTCCTTTCAAGCGATAAGTTTTCGGTTATTCTAACACACTCACTAGCATATAAATCGGTCGTAATTATTACGTCAGCATGTTCGATTTATTTGTACATATGTACAAATAAACTGAGCAGCCAAAAAAGAAGTCGGTAATGTGTATAATGAGACCAATCATAGCGAAAGGAGGCCTCCCTAAATCACACTTTTGACGAGCGTCTGGCCCGCCAATTGGCGGGTAACGAGGAGGAGGGATACGCCTGGAGGGTTACACCCTAAAGCGTGATCGGACCGCTTTCCGTGGCGAAAGCGAGCATCAGCGGAGACCCTCTGGTGGTTGGCAGTCCACCAACTGAGATCAGGATTAAAGCCAGCGTGTAAACGCTGGAACAAAGTCTTTGATCACACTGTCCGAAGCAACTGCTTCGGTTTTCTGATTAAGCGAAAAAAGAAAGGTCGACATGTGCGGCATCTTTGGTTTAGTGACCAGTAAAAAACATCCCGCTGACGAAATCTTGGCTGGATTGCGGGATTTGGAGTACCGGGGTTATGACTCCTGGGGCGTGACTGTCGAACAAAATGGTCGGTTGGAGACACACAAAGAAGTGGGGCCGATTAAAGTGGAATCTTTGCATTGGCAACCTACCCAATTGGGTATCGGCCATACCCGTTGGGCTACCCACGGCGGCGTAACCGTAGCTAACGCCCATCCGCATTTGAGTGCGGACGGCCAATTTGCCGTAGTTCATAACGGTATTGTTGAAAACTTTTTGTTGCTGCGTGAGGAATTGCAAAATCAGGGATACAGTTTCCGTTCCGAAACCGACTCCGAAGTGATTGTTCACTTAATGGTGGCCAACTACCAGCAGTGTGGGGATGTTTGGCAAGCCTGGCAACAGACGTGGTCACGGTTGACCGGTTTGAATGCGGTGGTACTGCTGGCCTTGCGCGCGCGGCGCCTATTTTTAGGGCGACGCGGTTCCCCTTTAGCCGTAGGTCGTTTGGCCGATGGTTACGCAGTGGCTTCTGACGGCGCCGCGCTGGCCAGTTTGACTAACCAAGTCTTATTTCTAGCCGATGGCCAGTTGGCTCAATTATCGGCCGAGCAAGCTTGGTTTTACCAAGAATCGGGAGAAGTGATAATGCCGGTATGGCGTCAAATATCGGCCGATACGATTGATCAAGATGATGGTCGTTTCCCCCACCAAATGTTGCGCGAAATTAACCAACAACCGACAGTACTTCATCGTCTGAGTCAGCGCGCTGAGACAGAACTGCAACCGGTAGTTGATCGCCTAGTCAAAGCACCGGCAATTTACTTCCTAGCTTGCGGAACAGCCTGGCACGCCGCTCTACTTGGTGAACAATTTTTAGCAGCCCAAGGCATTGCTTCCCGTACGATTTTAGCGAGTGAGGCGTCTTCTTTCACACGTTTCATCGCCGAGGGAACAGTAGTAGTTGTACTTTCTCAGAGTGGTGAAACTATTGATGTGGTTGAGCCGTTGATCCAGTGGCAGGCGCGCGGCGCCAAGGTGATCGCTATTACCAACTCCCCCTGGTCAACCTTAGACCGGATGGCCGACCTTAAATTACAATTAGCGGCCGGTCGGGAAAAAGCGGTGGCTTCGACTAAAGCCTTCATGGCTAAAATGGCTCTGCTTTTTTGGTTATCCCAGATGATTAGCGGCCACTTCTCCGCAGGAAAGTGTTCGGTTGAAGCAGCAGCAGAGGTATTGGACAGCTTACTACGGGATCAAATTTGGCTGGGTAAAATCGAACAATTAGCCAAAGAACTGACCAATCAACCTAATCTTTTTTTGTTAGGGCGTGGTTCATTTTTACCGATCGCCTTAGAAGCAGCTCTGAAGATTAAAGAGATTAGTTATTTGCACGCAGAAGCGATGGCAGCCGGTGAGTTAAAACACGGAACTTTGGCCTTAATTGAGGCGGGAGTGCCGTGCTTGTTATTTGGTTCGGCTCAACAGCAGACGGAAACGATAACCACGGCGCTGGAGTTAAAAGCGCGCGGCGGCTGGCTCGTGGGGATCGCAACCCAATCGGATGCGGTATTTGACCGATCCATTATCTTGCCGGAAGAACCTTTGGCTCAACTCGCCGCCGCCGCGCTCTTCAGCCAGCTGCTGGCCTACCACCTGGCCATTTTACGGGGCAATAATCCTGATCGGCCGCGGAATTTGGCCAAAAGCGTTACGGTCAAATAAAACTAGCGCGGCGATTCGTACTCCGCTCTTTTCTGTGCCAAAAAATACTCAGCATAGAGAGCATAGTTTCGGTTGTTTAGCTGTAATTTTCCCGGCTGTGTTGCCGCAGTAATCCGCTCCAGTTCAGTTTCGGTTAATAGATCGACTAAACCCATACTCAGTTTTTGCTCGATCGTTAACTGATTAACTGTTCTGATGGCGCGGGCGAGCCGAATATAAAGTTGGCGTTTTTGGTTAAGGAAATCAATTGTTTCCGGCAGCAACCGTCCATATACTTCGTAATCGGTAAGTTGAAGAAGATCATTACCTAGAGGATCAAGGAGCAAAACACTTTCCTTAACACTAAGAGATAAAAAGGGGCGACCTTTTTCCTTTTTTTCTTTATCAGACATAAGTTTCCTTTCCTTAAATCATGGCCAGCCAAACGCCGATGGCAGTCAAGATGATGCCGGTTACCCAGGCACGCATCACAATCTTAGGTTCTTCCCAACCGACGTATTGCAGCCAGAGATGAAGCGGGGCTACCGGCAAAATCTTGCGGTGACGGAAACGCTTGGATAGCAACTGTGCGGCACTGGACGCAATTTCGGCCACAAAAATTCCGCCGATTACTACCAGCGCCATGCTTTTGCCTAGCAATAAACCAATTACCGCCAAACTGGCGCCCAACGCCAACGCTCCCACGTCCCCCATCCATAATCGGGCTGGATAAATATTGAAGTATAAAAACGCGATAATCGAGCCAATAATTAGGGCGACAAAAATCGACAAAGTTGTATCCAGAATCGAGGCCGACAGCACCCAGAGACCGAACATACAAAACAGCAGCACGCCAGCCGCCAGACCATCCAGGCCATCGGTAATATTGACCGCGTTAGCAAAGGCCACAATCACAAAAGTGGCGTAGGCAATAAACCAGGCTCCAAGCTGAATCTGTCCCACGAATGGGATATGGATAAAGTTGATGCCTAGCCAGAAGTACATCATGGATCCCAGGGCAGCGGCGCTGGCTACCTGCAGCCAAAGTTTATGCCGCCACCGTAAGCCGAAAAATTTGGATTTTTTAATACCAAAGAACTTCTTAATGTCATCATAAAGACCAATCGAACCAAACGAAAGAAAGGAGAAGAATAAAATCGTAATTTCCGCCTTCAGAGGGTAAACATTAGTAACATTAATACCCAGCCAGCGCAGAGCTGGAAAAATTAAGGCAAAAATACTTAAAATCACCGCAATAATCAAAATGCCACCGCCCACCGGTACACCAGCCTTGTGAGCGTGAAAAGTATCAAAGATAGTGGCCCGTTCGCCAAAAGTGTCGGTGGTCATTTGCTTCCGGCGCTGGAACTTAAAGTGATAAAGAGCATTAATGAAAGGCACAATAAACGCACTAGTGACGCAGAAGCTAAAAATGAGTACACCTAGGACTAGCGGCATAATGTTTCTCTATTGTACCTTCTTTATTGGGTGCCGACGAGGTAGACGGCCCGCCAGGCTTGGAAGTGACTGACAAATTCACGTTGAAAAGTAGTGGCGCCGTTTTGGTCGGTGACCGTGTAGGTAAAACGAGTAGTGGCTCCTGGGGCAGACCAATCGATCTGCCGCGTTGTTCCTTTGGGCAAAGTAGGATCGGGTAGATAGGCCGGCGCCGGCGCACCAGTTTGATTGCTAATCTGGTAATTGCTAGTAGTGGCTTGGCGGCCGTCGCTAGTGCCCCAAATTTCGATAGTTAGGTGGCGATTATCAACATCAATAATAGTGGCTAAAGCCACGTAATGGTCGGTGTCATTGCGGAAGCGCAGATCGCCGCTGGGAGAGTAAACCGTAGCATCAAAACCCGGTTTCATGTTCTGCTCGTAGTAGCCCACGCGGTAACTATGGGCTTTCCACTGGGTAATTGGTAAACCGGCGCTGAGCATGGCTCGGAAAGTAGTAGTGCTTACTTGGCAAACGCCGCCGCCGTCGCCCAAGATAGTGCGTCCTTCGGCAATAATGTAGGCCGGCTTGTAGCCGGTTTGACGGCTGATTTCGCCCACCGCTCGGTTGAAGGAAAATTCTTCTCCTGGCGGCACCAGAGTGGCGTGGAGGCGGCGGCTGGTTAAGGCAACGTTATCAACCCGGTTAGGAATGGAGTGAAAGAAGGTAGAATCACCCACTCCCAGGCGTTCGTTAACACCTAATGTATTCAGATCGGCCAACTTGACGGCTGGCTCAAGCGTTTGCCATGGTACAGCGACGGTCGGTTTGGCTTCGGCCTGACCCTGTTCGATCAGCAGTAGTTGGTGCAGTAGAGTTTCCCGCAAAGTGGCTTGATCAAGTGTGCGGCCAATACGTTCGGGTTGGAATTTTTGTAGTTTGGTCTGAGTTTCGTCCAACTCGAAGATAGCGTCGACCGCCGCTTGGTTTTCCTTAGAAGCCAGGTTAGTTAGATACTGGTCGATTGCCGCGGCGTTCCAACCCAAAGGCAACTCAACCCAAGGGAAGAAGTCGACCGCGGTTAGGGTCTGATCCGGTTCAGCGTCGCTAAGGTGCAAAATTAGCCGTGCCGAGCGTAAAACTTGCAGGCGTTTTTCCGCCATAATAAGAGCGTCGGGAGTGAGGGGAATATGGGTGGGTTCAATCGGTGCTGGCCGTGCCGCTGTGTTGAGGGGGTAATCTTTTAAATCTTGAATTAAAACTTCGTTTTGGAGCCGTTGGCCATAAATACCTGGGTCAATGACAAAAGATTGTTTAGTAAGTTTCACGGTCGGTGCTTGGCCTTCGATATTAACCTCAGCGGCAATCGTAGCTACCCAGTCACGCACGGCGGTATCATCCAGTAACCAGGGAATAGCGATGTCGCGCGGTGTGGCTAAAAGTTGAACTCGCTCTAAGGATTGGCTGGTGAGTAAGAGTTGGTGTCGGCCTAGAGCCACAGCTTGATTAAGGGCGGTGTCAAGGTCGCGGTGTAAACCCAGCTGAGCCGCCGCGGTGGCCCATTCCTGGTCGGCCGAGGATACCTTTATTTGGTGATTGGGCAGTTCCGGAAGTTCAGCAATCAACTTTTGGCGGGCTTCGGTTTGAGTTAAACCAGCCACGGCAATGCCTTGAATAGTGACACCGCGCACGATGCGGGGCGAACGCGTCCAAAGCAAATAGGCAGCCAACAGTCCAGTCAACAAAAAACCAATTGCCGTTGCCAGCCAGACGGTTTGATGAGAGCGATGGTGAAAGTTAAACGGGTGTGTGTCCATTGTTGCAAAGTAGTGTTTTCATTATACTGAGAGAGTAAATGGCTGACACCACTAATCCGCTCATTCCGCCTTCCCGGCCGGTTTTGACCCCGGTATCCCCTGGGATGGTGCCAACTCCGGTGAGGCCGGTAGCACCGCCGGTAGCGCCTCCCCTATCAGTGACGCCGGCACCAGTAACTCCTGTAGCTAGTGTACAGCCTGTACAGCCGCCGCCAATTTCTAGTCGTTTCCTCCAGAATTTGCAATCGGTTAACCCGGCTCCCTTCCAGACTGCTGCCGCGGTTCAACCTACGCCGCCGCCAGTCACTGGTTTACCAGGTATGCCGCCAGCCTCAGTTGCGGCGCCAAAAATCCCGTCTCCCACTTCAGTAGGTGGTGTTCCGCAGGAGACAGCTGGTTTTGGTTTGCCTCCCAGTGGTAAACCGCCGGCTGGTCAACCAGTCGCGGCAGCTGCCGCTAAACTGCCCTCCTTCTTTACCCGGCGGCGTAATTTAATTATGGCGGCGGTGGGCGGATTGCTAATGCTACTTATCATGATTGGCGGCTATCTGTTTTTGCGACCCAGCGAGCCGGAAGTAGCGGTTAAAACTACCACTCCCGCCAGTCGTAACGTGACCCTTACTTACTGGGGACTATGGGAACCGCCGGAGGTGATGAACGCTTTAATCGAGGCGTACCAAAAAGACCACGCCAATATCAAAATAACTTACGTTCAACAAAAAAGCGAACAATACCGCCAGCGGCTGCAAGCCGCCATCCGTGATGGTTCGGGTCCAGATATTTTCCGTTACCACAATACTTGGCTGCCGATGTTATCTACCGATCTGGCGCCCGCCACCACCGACACCGTTAGTTTAGCCGAACTGCGCCAAAATTATTATCCAATCATGGCTAAAGAACTGGCCGGTGGCACTGACGTACTGGGTGTGCCGCTAATGTACGAAGGTCTGGCGCTGCTCTACAACCAATCCATGCTGACCACGGCCAACGCCCAACCTCCTAAGGATTGGGAGCAAGTGCGCACCTTGGCTTCCCAATTAGCCGTTCGCAACAACGATCGCCTGGAACGCGGTGGTATTGCCTTGGGGACAACCAGCAACGTTGATTCTTTTTCCGACATTCTGGCTCTAATGCTCCTCCAGAATTCGGCTCAACCGGGTAATCCGGTTAGTGAAAATGCCCGGCACGCCCTGGAGTTCTATACCATCTTCAGCCGTTCGGATAAAGTTTGGGACGAAACCATGCCCAACTCCACGGTAGCTTTTGCCAACGAACAGGTAGCCATGATTTTGGCTCCTTCCTGGCGTATTTTTGAAATTCAGCGCTTGAATCCAAATTTACAGTTTGGGGTTACCGCTTTGCCGCAGTTGGGTGGACAGCGTTTAGCCTGGTCCAGCTACTGGGTGGAAGGGGTTAGTAAGGCCTCTAAGAATACCGCGGAAGCCTGGCGTTTTCTGGCCTGGCTTAGTCAGCCGGAGCAGTTGCGTCGCTTCCAAACCCAGGCCGCTTCCGTGCGCGGTTTCGGCGAGCTTTATCCACGGGTTGATATGGCTGCGGAACTGAGCAGTAATAAACTCATTGCGCCTTATTTAGAAGATGCGTTGTATGCCGACTCCTGGTTTATGGCGTCGTACACCCATGACGAAGGTTTGGATGACCAACTAATCCAGTACTACACCGATGCAGTAAATGAGACGGTGCGCACCGGTAACGCGCAACAGGCTTTAGAGACGATTCTGCCTGGCGTCCAACAAGTGCTGTCCCGCTACAACATTAGTGCGGAACACCAACCACCCAGTGCTGCGGCTAGTTAATTAAAGGGAAAGGAGAGTGATGCGTAGAGATGAATTTGTGGAAATCCATGGTGAAGGGGCTTGGGAAGCGATGGTGGCACCTCGACAGCATGATGGTCGCTGGCCGGTACCCGAAAAGAATAATGTCAATGCGCTGGTAGATGCCGAAATCGCCCTTTTTATTGATGAACAAGGCCTACAAGCACCGGGTTTGGTCGCCGCGCAAATCGAATGGGAAGCAGTTCCTCGAGATGAAAATTGGTCGGCACTTTTGCTAAGAACACTGTATAGCCCAGCGTATTACGATCGCATGCTCCAACACAGCCAGGAAGTGTTTGCCAGTATTACGCGGTGAGTTGAGCGCAGTTCTAGCACACGCCAGCTTGACTTTCCGTCCCAACTCGCCGAGACTGAGGGCCATGTCCACCGATCTCCACCAAGCCGTGGCTCGCACTTTGGCTTATGCCGAAGTTTTTGGTTATCGACCTAGTCGTCGCGAAGTGTGGCAGTATTTAGCAACTGACGAGCGAGTAACTTACCTGGTCTTATTGACCGTGCCGTGTTTTCGAAAACTACCCAGTACTAATTCAGCGAATCAAATAGTGTTGGCGAAATGGCGCGCCGTGGCCCAAGCGGTGAGTTTTTTTGGCTGGCTTCCCTGGATTAAAGGTGTCTGGTTGACCGGTGCCTTGGCCGCTGGCGTGGTGAAAGAGAATGACGATCTGGATTTTTTGATCGTCACCGACTCGCATCGTCTGTGGCTGACCCGTTTTTGCTTAGTAGCGATCGGCTTATTACTTAATAGGTACCGCTCGCGTTGGCTGCCGCGTCGTTCTAATCGCGATCGTTGGTGCTGCAATATTTGGCTGGAACCTAGCGCGCTCGCCCTGCCGCCGGAGCGGCAAACGCTGTACGAAGCGCGCGAGCTGATGCAGGCCGTTCCGGTTTACGTCCGGCCGGGCGAGCGCGCCACCCTCTTGTTAGAACATAACCGTTGGGCGCGGCGGTGGTCGGCCAATGGCTTTAACCAAGCTTGGCAGCGCGCCCGCCGCGCCCGCTCTGCTCCAGCGTTCTGGCCCGTGTTTGCCCCCGCTTGGTTAGAGCGGATCCTCAATGGTGTTCTTTGGCGGCTGCAGTGCCGACTGATGGCGAAACACCGTTCGCGGGAGGTGGTTCAACCAGCGCTAGCTTTTTTTCACCCTCGCGATACTCGTTCCTGGGTGCAGCGGCGGTATGAGACAATATGCACATCGCAAGGAATACCCGCATGGTTCGCCGCGCCCAACTAATCGCCAAACATACTTTTCCTACCGACTGGACACCAGCCGAAATTACCGCCTGGCAGGAGGTTTGGCGGGCAGTAGAACAAGCTAAAAAAGATTTGCGGCGGATCGTGTTTGTGTCAGGTGTATTCGATTTGTTCCACGAAGAGCACCAGCGTTTTTTGGCCAAAGCACGGGAGGTAGGTAATTTCTTGGTGGTGGGTATTGAATCAGATGATCGGGTACGACGCACCAAGGGTCCAGATCGGCCGTACGATCCGCAGGCACAGCGTCTGGCGGCAGTATTAGCTTCTGGTCTAGTGGACGCCGCCGCCATTCTACCGGAGCGCTTTGATACACCCGCTCACCATCGGGCTTTAATTAGCCTGCTTCGTCCGCACATTTTGGCGGTTTCCAGTCATTCGCCGCATCAAACTGCCAAAGCTGCCATTCTGCGTGAGTTCGGCGGAAAACTGGTAGTAGTGCACCAACACAATCCGGCGATTTCGACGACAAAGAAAAGCCAGCAGGGTACAATACAGCAGTGATGGATCTTTTTGTTCAGTTTGTTTACCAGCCCTTTTTCAATATTTTGGTGTTGTTTTACTGGGCGCTAGGTCGAACCAGCACCGGCTACGACATGGGTGTAGCCGTGATCCTTTTGACGATTCTGATTCGGATTATCCTTTTACCCCTCACTATTCTGGGTCACCGTTCGGAAAAAGAACGACGCGAAATCGAGGTTAAAGTCAAACAAGTTCAACAGCAGTTTGCGGGTGATCCCCTGCTCCTACAACAAGAAACTAAAGTCGTTTTACGTTCTAAACCGCGCATTATCCTGGCCGAAGGTTTCATGTTTTTGGTTCAGCTGGTAATTGCTTTGATTTTGTACCGTATTTTTACGACAGGCTTAGAAGGCGAAGACCTCCACCTGCTTTATTCCTGGATTCCCACTGTGCCCCAACCTTATAATTTGATGTTCTTGGGAAGATTCGATCTCAGCCGCTCTAATGTTTGGCTTAACCTACTACAATCGCTGGTAATTTTTGTTTTGGAGGCCGCGGCTCTAATGACTTCACCATACCCCACTAGTCGCCAAGAGATTTTCCGCGTCCAACTGACTTTGCCGATTGTGTCCTTTATGGTGTTTGCCTTTTTGCCGGCCGGTAAAAAGGTGTTTATTATCACCACACTATTATTTAGCCTCTTGGTGGTGATTATTCGCCAGACTGTTTACCTTTACCACAAACTATTTCCGGAGCCGGAACCGGAAGCCGAAAAACCGCTGCAATACGTGGTAGTGCCGGAGTCCATGATGGCCCAAATTAAAAAAGATCAATCTGGCAGTAACTCTCACCAGTAACTTCCCTGTAGCGGATTGATCGCCCGGAAATGATGCCGAATACGGCCAGCCTCCACGGTAACTAGGTCGATTCGGGTAGGTTTATTTTGCAAAAAAGACAAACTGAGTAAAGTTTTTACTAAATGGCGGTACTTGTTCCGGCTGACCGAAAGTTCCGGCGGAATATTGGTTTGGCGGGTGCGGGAGCGGACCTCGACCGCAATAAATTCATCACCCTTGCGGGCTAAAATATCAATTTCGCCAAAACGGGTATAGAGGTTGCGCTGGAGAATAATGTGGCCAGTGCGTTGCAAATACGTCGCCACTAAATCTTCGGCAATTTGGCCGCGGGTACGAGTGGAGGGAAGTGAAATTGGCATGTATTTAACATGCCAGACAATAGTGTCAAAAAGGTTACGCTTCGGTAGTAATGAGGCGCTTTTTAATGGCTGAAGCCGCCTTACCAATCCGGTTACGCAGGTAGAATAACTTGGCGCGGTGAACCCGGCCGGCCTGTTTCATTTCCAATTTAACGATTGCTGGTGAATTGAGGGGAAAAATACGCTCGACCCCGATGCCGTTGGCGCCGATTTTGCGCACAATAAAGGATTTGCCGCTTTCCCGATTATTGATGGCAATGATAACGCCTTCCAAAATCTGGATACGCGACTTGCCGGCTTCGGTAATCCGCTGGTGGACACGCACGGTGTCACCCACGTTGAAGCGTTGCTCGTTAAAAGTTAAGTTATTTGCCATAGATCAGCCTTTGCTTGAGGGGTCTATTATAGCAGGAATTAGCTGATAGTCGAGAGGCTTTGGGGGCACCTCCTTAATATAAACAAGTAAATGAATGAATGAAAATTAAATAGAATCTATCTTTGCCAAAATTTCATCCATTAATTCTCCTGCCATATCTAAAGTTAATTCATTGTATTGTCTTCTTTTTGTAACAAGACCTTGAAGGTGTATTTCTTTCCTCTTTTTTACTACTTTATCAATCTTTTTATATAGCTGTAAGTCAATTAATCCAGATGTTAGACAGAAAGTATTCATACCACTAAACTTGGATTTTTCTGGAGTTAAAATAAAATTTTCTTTATATATTTCGCAAATATAAATGGTTTTATTTGTTCCAATATGGGAACTATTAACTTTTTGAATCTTTTTTATTCTTTCAAATTGTTGTCTTTGGACAACAGATTCATCTTGATCAATAGCTTTTTCTATTAGGCGATATAACATAGCCTCTACGATAGAAGCTAGAAGTATAAAAGCAGCTCGATAATAACCTGTTCTAGCTCTAGTACCCACGGATTGAGCGTGTTTGTATTGAACAGCAACATCACTAAATGTGGTCTTAATGTTATGCCAAAGAACAAGAGAATCAGGCATTTAATTAAATACTAGGTCTAGACTCTATTTTTTTAAGGAAACGACTGAGGGATAAAAGACCTTGATTTTTTAGGTAAGTACTTAGATTCATATCACCACTGACCCCAAAGTCTATTTTGTATTCTCTTTCAATATCTCGGATAGTGGTTTTGGATTTATTTTTTTTCATACTCTTCTTACTTTACTACGAGAATATTACGAAAGTGTTACGAGATTAGATAATTTTATATAACATTCCTCGACAGTTTGCTAGATACGAATTATACCCAAACACTATTGTTTTATCTAGTGTCTTGAATCTTGACTCAAAACACCCTCAATTCATCTGCGAACCCGTTCAGTCATCCAATAGGGTTAAAAAAATTACCGCTATAACTTAGCAATACTCTGTTGCAGTGCCGCCTGCACAAACGCCACAAACAACGGGTGCGGTTGTAGCGGTCTGGACTTATATTCCGGGTGTCCCTGCGTCCCCACAAAAAACGGGTGGACGCTCCTGGGCAATTCAATAAACTCCACCAAATTTTCCTGCACCGAACGGCCGGCAATCACTAAACCACCCTTAGTTAGTTGTTTAGCAAATTGGTCATTGAACTCATAGCGGTGGCGGTGGCGCTCCGCAATTAAGTCTTTTTGGTAGATGCGCTGTACCTCAGTATTTTTGGTTAGGTGACAATCCCATCGTCCCAGCCGCATGGTGCCACCGTAGGCGCGGTTTTCCAGAACCCGTTTTTGCTCAGGAATGATGTGAATAACCGGATGAGTAGTATCAGGGTTAACCTCCGTGGTGTGGGCGTCCGGCCAACCCAACACGTGGCGGGCGTACTCTACCACTGCCAGTTGCATGCCGTAGCAAAGACCTAAATATGGGATCTTGTTTTCCCGGGCGTAAGCGATACCACGGATTTTACCCTCCACCCCGCGTTCGCCCCAGCCGATCGGCACAATAATGCCGTCCAATTGGCCCAACAAAGTTTCGGCCTTTTCCACTTTGGCTAATTCTTCGGCGTTAACCCAAACTACTTTAGTTTGGGCGTTGGCGGCTACCGCAGCGTGATTAATAGCCTCCAACAAAGCAGCATAGGAATCACGTAGCTCGTAATCGCCGGTGGCAAAGTACTTGCCAATAATGCCAATCGTTGCCGTTTGAGTTTTGGGTGCTTTAGCTTGGGTAACGTATTTTTGCCACCGGCGCAAGTTAAGGCGGCGCGTTGGCAGGTGTAACTGGTGCAGTAGTTTTATATCAAACTCCTGCTGGGCTAAGATTAGAGGAATTTCATAAATGTTGCTGACATCCGGACTGTCAATTACGTTTTCGCAGGGAACGTGACAAAACAAGCCCAATCTTTCCCGTCGGCGCTCGTCGATGGGACGCGTGGCGCGGGTAACAATGAAATCTGGTTGGACGCCCATACTATTGAGGTTGCGTACCGACAGCTGGGTGGGTTTGGTCTTGGGTTCACCGATATGCGCTGGTGTAGGTAAGTAGCTGACGTGCACGTGGACCACCCGGTTACCATGCTGGTAATCCAAGATGCGGGAGGCTTCGTAGTAAAGAGCGTTTTGGTACTCGCCGGCCGTGCCGCCAAGCTCCACAATTACCACTTCGGCTTTATCGCGTCGTGCGGCTTCGTTAATACGGTCAATGATTTCGTCAGTAACGTGTGGCACGGCCTCTACGTCTTCGCCCTTATAACCAAAAGCCCGTTCGCGTTCGATTACCGTCTGGTAGATTTGGCCCATCGTGACAAAATTATGCCGTCCTAAGTCTTGGTTGATGAAGCGTTCGTAGGTACCCAAGTCCATGTCGGCTTCGGTACCATCTTCGCAGAGAAAAGCATCGCCGTGTTCGATCGGATTAATTAAACCAGCATCAATATTGAGGTAATTTTCGCACTTAACGATCGTGACTTGGTAGCCGCGCGACTTCAGCAGTAAGGCAATGGAGGCGGTGGTAGTGCCTTTACCCAGTGATGACAGCACTCCACCCGACACAAAAATATAATTCGGTAGGAACTCACGTTTCGGCAAAATCGCTTGGGATATCCCATGAAGGCTCATGGAAGTTGATTATAACCCTCGGCGAACCGCCCGGATAGGGGCATTTCCCTATCTGGTTTGGATATTTAATGATTTCAGCGCCGTTTTTTAGGTTTTTTATCAGGTATTTTGCCAAGGCCATAAACGACATAGTCATTTAAATCTTCGGAAATAAATGTCACTTCAGTACTAATTGCCGCTGAACCATTGCGGTCTTCAATAATAAAGTGGGCCTCAACCGTAGTCCCCATTAGCACTTTTGAATCGACGAAACGGGTATAGTAGCCATGATAGTTAAGCAGTCGCAGAAAACGCACAATTGATTTGATATTTAAACTGCCATCTATTTCGTCTTTGCCTACCAGACACTGGTTTTCCTGGGCAATTCGTTCAACATAAAGCCGAATGGCTTTGCCTAGATTACGCTGCAGATTAGGGAGAATATCCAGCGAATCTGGTGATAAACCTAATCGATCTGGTGACGCCATGGGTGCCTTTCTGCTTTTCGGTAAAGTTACGGTATAGCGTTGTAATTGTCAATAACTTCTAGTTGTAAATTAACCCACGCAATATAATTGCGCTGGTTAGTTATAGTAGAATAATTCCTATTCGGCCACCCCCTAGTTAAACACTGGTTAATCAACTCTCGGTCGTGTTGGACAAATATCCTTAAACTATCGATCCAAACGAGAAAGTTGGACTCATCTGGATGATTCTGTCTTATCCAATCCAGAACCGGTTGTACTGCAACGTCATTTGGATATAGAGCTATCGGTAATCCATGTTCTTGAGCAAATCCCAATAACCAATTTCTGAAACTTAAACCACATTGTGAGTCAGGTGGGAGAGAAAAATCAACAACAGTAGCCCGTAGGGTTTCTGGTTCAATCGAAACATGACGATGTTTTGGCATAACCACTTATCTTTTGCTTGCCAAAGTATATCATAAGACATCAACTACATCAGGTTTTTCGCCTCAATCCGATCGAAGCCAGTCAGTGGGCGCAGTACTGCCGGTACCACAATCGAACCATCCGCTTGTTGGTAGTTTTCTACCACCGCGGCCAGCAGGCGCGGCGTGGCCGCAACCGTATTGTTAATGGTATAGACGTATTTGAGACTGCCGTCCTGCGCTTGGTAACGGATATTCAGCCGCCGCGCCTGAAAATCGTTAAAGTAACTGTCCGAATGGGTTTCGCGGTAGGCGTTTTGTCCCGGGAACCAAGTTTCGATGTCGTACTTGCGTCGTTGGCCGGCCCCCATGTCGCCAGTGCACATGAGCAAAACGTGGTAAGCCAAACCGAGATTTTGGAGGAGCTGTTCGGCGTAGCCTAGCATCTTGTCGTGCCAAGCTCGCGTTACCTCTTCATCAGCGATGGTATAAACCACTTGTTCGACCTTAGTGAAGGTGTGGACGCGGAACATACCCTTAGTGTCTTTGCCGTAAGAGCCCACCTCTTTGCGGAAACAGGGACTAATGCCTACCATCCGCATGGGCAGATCGGCTTCGCGCAGGACTTCACCTTGGTAATAAGCGGTAAGGGGTACTTCGGCGGTGCCCACTAGGCCGCGCCAGTCGCCTTCTTTTTCCGGATTACCGATGCTGAAAATATCGTCCATTCCCCACGGACCATAGCCAGTGTTCATGAAGGCTTCGTGCTTAACCATCACTGGCACGCCAAACGGGGTGAAGCCTTGTTCGACCATGAAGTGCAGGGCGTACTGCAGAATGGCTTGTTCCAGCAAAAGCAGTTTTCCCTTCAGAAAATACGAGCGGGTGCCGGCGATTTTGACGGCGCGTTTGGTGTCCAATAAACCTAGTTCGGTGAGTAGTTCGTCATGGGTTTTGGGGGCAAAGTCGAAGGCAGGTTTGGTGCCGACTTGCCGTACTTCCACATTGCCGCTTTCGTTTGGTCCCACGGGTGTGTCGCTGCTGGCCGGATTGGGTACGGCATACAGGGCGGCAGCGAGTTCTTCCTCAACCAAACGTAGTGTCGGTTCCACTTCCCGCAGTTGTTCTTTTAGTTGGCGGCCAGCGGCGATTTCACCCTCGCTGGGTTGGCGGCCTTTGATTTGGTCTTGGAGGTCATTTGCCCGATGGCGTAGTTCTTCCACCTGGCTTAGTAATTCCCGCCGCTGGCCGTCCAAATCCAGGACGCGGTCAATGACACTGGGATCCAGCTGCTTATCCCGCGCCGCTTGGCGCAGTTCTTCGGGTTTTGTTCGAATAAAATTGATGTCTAGCACCTTTTCTCCTTTGCTGTTTTGTTAGCAGTCGACTATAGAGAGTGCTAAAAAGGCACCCTCCCATTTCCCCTGCACGGTTCGGGACGAAGGTGCCACCGTTTGCTACTTATTCCGGCTGTGACGGGCTTACCCGAACCGGTTGCGACCCCGGCCAACTCCCTGGTTGGAAGCCAAGTTAACGTTGTTGTTAGTTGTTCCTTAATTCTAACACAATTACCAATCTGATGCTTGCGCGTTCAGTCGAGGGTGGTAAACTTCTAACAATTTAGCGGACTACGCAGGAGAACCAGATAATGGCAGGACAAAATCGGTTAGAGACAGGGACTAAACATACTTCTCCAGAAAAAGCGCCACAGTCAGAATTTCACGTAAGATTATTTGGTCATCCTCGGGAGTATCTGCAAGTTATTCAGGATGGCTACCCACATACGATTGGTTTCCAGTACTATGAGGATTGTGATCCGATCAATTTACTGCAGTCGGACATAATACCTACCGAGCGGGGTTTTCAGATTGTAACCCAGGTTAATCCTTACTATGAGGAAATTCCCTCGATTGATTTTCAGCCTTTAATAATGGCTCTAAGTAAGGCGTATGAGCTGAAACTGGTACACGGTTTTCCGGTTTTTCAAAGTCGTTCCGGGACGCAGTTTATTCTGGAAAATAGCCTGCATAATGGGCTGCGCATCATGGTGAATGGTAAGCCCGAGGTTGCTGAAGTGAGACGCATATTAAACGAATTAGTCACTTTTCTCGCGACCATGATTTATTTTGCTTACAATGAATATGGAGCTCTGCCCTCTTCGAATGTATATGAATTAGACCTAAAGACTAGACAGCCCAAAACAGTCAAAGCTGAGTCTGAGGTAAAAAAAGCGTCACCTGAACCACCGAGCAAGAAGGCTGAAAAACCGGTTTGGTCGCTTAGTCCAATTGAGCCGAAACATACTTTTCACGACATTGTTGGTAATCGGGAAATTGTGCGTAGCATGATGGCCCTGGCTAGGGCCATTGCCGATCCTCAGCGTCGGGAGCAGTTAGGAGTTGAATTGCCCCCGGGTATCTTGTTGGTTGGTCCGCCAGGAACAGGTAAAACTCTAATGATTGAAGCCCTGGCTAATCAAGCTAGATGCCGTTTTGTTTTGGTTGATTCCTCATTTTATATTGGCGGCTTAGTGGGCGATTTAGAAAGAAATATCCAAACCATCTTTAATGATGCTAAGGGACAGCTTCCCGGAGTATTTTCCATTATCTTTTTCGATGATTTAGATCTTTTGTTTAGTGCGCGTGGTCATAGTACTAATGAGTATCGAACCGCGGCTATGAATCAAATGTTGGGATATGTTGGTGGCGCGACTGCCGGTAATAACTACCTAGTGGTTGCCGCTACTAACCGGAAGGATAACCTCGACCCCGCTCTCTACCGGGCTGGCCGATTTGGTAGCCGGGTTTTCACTTTTGAATTACCCACCTTTGAGGAAAGAAAACAAGTATTGCGATTGCATGTCCAACGATTAGAGCGTAAGGCTAGACGTAAGATTTTCGGTCGTCTGCATTGGGACGAATTGGCTACGGTGAGTGAGGATGTGGCCCAGGCTGAATTAGCCGCCGCTTTGGAACAGGCACTTTTCCAAGTTAATGAACAGTTGTTATTGGATGAGTCGCGGCGCAAAAAGCCGATGTTAGTTAATCACGCTATGGTAGTGGAGGCATTGGCGAAGCAAAAAGACAATCAAGAGGAAGTGCGCGAAACCGGCAGGCGACAACGACGCCGGGTGGGTTTTAGGCCGGCGAGTTTGCGGTAGTTTTTGCCAAAAAACCATCCACAATCATTTTTTGTGCCGTTTTCCGGGTCAGCCCGCGCGACTGGAGATAAAACAAGTACTCTTCCGGAATCGGGCTAACGGTGGCCGCGTGGGAACACTTTACTTCGTTGGCGCTAATTTCCAGGTTGGGTATGGCATGAGCTACGGCCCGGTCGCTGAGTAGGAGAATATTTTCCGTGAGGAAAGCGTTGGTATCTTGAGCGCCAGGTTCGACAATGATCGTGCCTTGGAGTTGCAGCTGGGCTTGGTCGTCGACTACCCCGCGTAGCAGAGTATTAGAATGGGTGTGCCGCGCCGCGTGGATGACCTCCAGTGTGATGGCAGTTTTGGTTTTACCTCGCACCAGCCAATCACCCCTGATTTCCACTCGCGCTCCCTCGGCCTTAATTTCGACACGGTAGTGGCCGGATCGAACCAGCTTAATGACGTGTAACTGATCAGCCGAGTTGATGGTGAAAACTTTAACCAATGGATCCCTCCATTTCCAGGTCGATGAGGCGATTCATTTCCACTGCGTACTCGAGCGGTAGTTTCTTAACCAATGGTTCAGCAAAACCCCGAACGATCATTTTACCAGCCGCTTCTTCGGTGAGGCCGCGGCTCATTAGGTAAAAAAGCTGTTCTTCACCAATGCGGCTGACGGTGGCTTCGTGCTCTAACTGTACTTGGCTGGTATAGACGCGCTGTGTGGGATAGGTGTCGCTGCGGCTGCGCGGATCCAAAATGAGAGCGTCGCAGACGACTTTGTTTTTGCTGTGGTGGGCGGGCGGGCTGACGTGAACTAGACCACGATAGCCCGCCCGCCCGCCATCCTTACTAATCGATTTGGCGACGATAGTCGAACTGGTGTGCGGAGCCAGATGAATGGCCTTACTGCCGGTGTCTTGGTGCTGGCCGGCGCCGGCGATGGCCATGGATAAAACTTCTCCGGTTGCACCGGCGCCGGCCAAGATAAACCCAGGATATTTCATCGTTACTTTTGAGCCCAGGTTGAAGTCGGTCCAGACCATAGTCCCCTCCGCCGCCACTTTGGCTCGCTTGGTCACTAGGTTGTAAACATTTTTGTACCAATTTTGGACGGTGGTGTACTGGCAGCGAGCACCCTTTTTTACAATAATCTCCACGACCGCTGCGTGCAGAGAGCTTTCCGTAAAAGAAGGAGCAGTGCAGCCTTCTTGGTAGTGAACTTTGGCGCCCTCGTCGACAATAACCAAAGTACGCTCAAACTGGCCGGCACTACGGGCATTAATGCGAAAGTAGGTTTGGAGAGGCATTTTTACTTCTACGCCAGGCGGCACGTAAACGAATGATCCGCCGCTCCAAACGGCGGTGTTGAGAGCGGCAAATTTGTTATCGCCGGCTGGAATAATTCTGCCAAAATACTCCCGCACCAAGTCGGGATATTGCGCTAGTCCTTCGTCCATAGACAGGAAAATAACGCCGTCTTGTTCCCACTGTTTTTTCAGCGAACCATACACCACCTCGCTGTCGTACTGCATTTTGACCCCGGCTAAGTATTCCCGTTCAGCTTTCGGTACGCCAATCCGTTCGAAAGTGGTTTTGATGTCCGCCGGTACTTCCGCCCAAGTTTTAGCCGCTTGACTGAGCGGCCGAAGATAGTAGTGAAGGGTATCAAAATTAATGCCCGACAAATCGGCTCCCCAAGTCGGCAAAGGTTTAGCCAAGAATTGGTGTAAGGCATCCAGGCGAAGCCGACGCATCCAATCCGGTTCATTCTTATGGTGGCTAATTAATTCCACAATGCGTTGGTTGATTCCCGGTTCCGTAATAAGGGCATAATCGGCGGTACTAAAAGAATAACCATGTTCATATGGCTGATCAGTCAAATTGTTGACTGGAGTCTGACTGTGGATAGGGGCAAAGCGCGCCATGGGTGTATTGTACCTGCTACCCGCTAATGTAATGCCGATAGTGGTGTGGCAGACCCAAACCACCATAAAGGTGGTAATCGATAATTGCTACCCTAGTGCGATAGAAGTGGGCCGCATAAATAATTAAGGCTCGGTGTAGTGGCAGTTGTTTTTTGACGGCCCAGCGGCAAGCTCCGACCAATACGGCTGTTTCTGGGGTTAGCAACCGAAACGGTTCAAAAACACTGAGAGGCAAGTTTAAATTTTGGTGTTGGTAGAGGTATAAAACCACTTCCGGCAGAAGGTATAAAGCGGCATTATTCTGAAAGCTTTCGCGCAGCAAGTTGCGGTAGGCCCTATTTCGCTGTTGTGCCAGATAAAGAAAGGCAACTTCGTCTACGAGAAGACCGCCAGTCATGGTAACAACCCCTTTTGTCGGTAATAGGTTAATTCGGATTGAACATAATTCATATACTCTTGTACTTCAAAACGGCCAAGCGGATCTAGAGGAGTAACGAGAAACATGTCATGTCCTTCCTTCATATTACGCACAACAATGAGATATTGTTGCTCGGTGTGAGGGTGCAAAAATTGGCGGTGTAAAATAAACATATCTTGCCTAAATTCACCTGCTGAGATGATTCTGGTTTCTAGACCACGACGCAGATAGAGTGCCTTTTTATCGTGTTCAGAGAATTTGTACATATGTACAAATAAACAGAACATCCTGATGAGATAGTTACCAAACGGCGCAAAACAAGAATTTTTAAGCGGCTGCTTCCTGTAAAATACGTTGCATAAATTGGCCTTTATTTCCACCAAAGTCCATTAAACTGGCTTCGTCCAGTTTGCTCCAAAGGTAATCAGTGTGCTCCTGACTAAGACGAATCGACTCAAGACCAAAAGAGTCAGGTAAAACTATTCGCCAACCCAGTAAAACCGTGAAGATTTGTCGCTCTGGGTCAAAATGGGTTTCTAGATGAATTAAATTTGCCAACGCAAACTGGTCGGGTGTGAGGCCAATCCCGGTTTCTTCTTCTACTTCCCTGGCAGCATCAATTTGGTGCAGATTGACCGTTGGCTCAGTGGTGGCGGGCCATTCAGAGTTGCCGCCTGGTAAATCCCAAGCGCCGGGGCGGGAGAACGAAGCCGCATCGCGGCGTAACAGGAGAACTTTGCCCTGGCTAACCAAGGCTATTTTTTGGAGCAGTTTGACGTTAGGAGTTAATTGTTGTGGTTGACGGACTGATTCATTCATAAGTTTTGATATTGGGCGTACCCTTCCTTTTCTAGTTTATCAGCTAACTCGACACCACCGCTGGTCACAATTTTGCCGCCCGCCAAAACGTGGACAAAATCTGGCCGCAAAAATTGGAGGATACGTTGGTAGTGAGTAATTATAATAATGCCAGTATGGAAGCGGTTCACAATAGTCTGCGCTCCCTGAGCCACAATTTTAATAGCATCGATATCCAGCCCAGAATCCGTTTCATCCAAAATAGCGTACCTAGGTTCAAAAACTGCCATCTGCAAAATCTCTAGACGCTTCCTTTCGCCACCAGAAAAACCCTCATTCAGGTTGCGTCGCAGCAATTCTGGTTTGATCGAAAGTTCTTGGGCCAGCTGGGTTAAATATTGGCGCAAAGCTAACACGGAAGGATAGCGGTTTTGTGGTCCCAGTGGTCCAAACCGCGCCTCCCACATGGCTCGCAAAAAGTTTTGGACCGAAACACCTGGAATTTCAGTAGGATATTGGAAAGCCAGGAATAAACCCAACCGCGCCCGTTCGTCGGGCGTAAGCGTCACGAGATTGTGGCGATCTAGTTGTAAACGTGAAGTGGCGCCCACTTGGTAAGCTGGATGGCCGGCCAAAGTAGCTGCTAAAGTTGACTTGCCGGCACCATTTGGACCCATGACTGCGTGAATTTCACCCGGTTTAACCGTTAAAGACAGGCCGTGCAAAATTTCCTGGTTATTAATCGAGGCAGTTAACTCAACTATGCGCAATGCCGACATGGGAGCTATTTTACCAAGCTTATTCGCCAAGCGCCTGCTCAGCCTGGCGTTGGAGGGCGTCTTGGTCTTCGGCCGGTGTAGTCACTGTTTCTTGGCCAGTAGTCATTTGGTCGACCAAACTCACCTTGCCTTCGCCGCCTTCCGGTTGAGGACCCTTTTTGACGTGGCGTTGCTGTGCCATCATCTGCCGCGCCCGCTGTTCCTTAAGTTGTCTTTCCCGAGCTGCTTTGCTGGCGGAATTAACTACCGTTTGTTCACTGAGGTCGCCGCCGGTAGTTTGGCTCAATACGGCCGAGCTTTCATCATAAGCGCCCAACTGGCGGGCTTGACTTTTGAGTTGTACGGTAGCCTGGACGCGTTGCTGCTCGGCCGCCTTTTGCCGTTCTTGGTAGGCGGTGAAAGCTTGACGCTCTGTTTCCGCGCGCCGCTGAGCTTTAGCTAAATCGGCTTGTTCTTGTTTTTGTTGGGCTTCGGTTTTTTCGCCCAGAAATTGGGTTTGAATTGAAGCGAGCAAGGACGTGGGCGAAAATAATTTTATTGATTCCTGAAGACCTAGGGAAGCTTGACTGCCCGGTAGACTGCTAGGGGGTATACCGGCTGGCGTAGCGGTAGGAGGAGGGGTTGCCGTCGTTGCCCCGATAGAGTTGGTTGGAGATTCGCTAGCATCTTCACTGGCGGATTCGGGGGCGAGCGCGCCGGGTTGGTCCATGCTTTGAGGATAGCACGGAGAATGTTACCATGTAATCATGGATGGTCCTGCCTCAGTCCAGACCGGTCAGCCTGGTTCGCCTGGTCAATTGGTGCCTGCCTCAATAGCGGACACTTCCTCTAGCCCGGCGCGCCGCTATGTTTCTTTGGTCGATATTCTTTTGGATCAAAAAAAACTTACCCAAATTCAAGTCGACGATATTAGTTTGGAACAAATCCGGACCGGCAAAGCACCGGATCAAATTTTAGAAGACAAACATTATGTTGACGAGACAGATTTGGCGGTGGCTAAGTCGATTCTGTATAGCATTCCCTACGTCGAAATTAGTCAGATTGGGGCTTCGCCGGAGGCTCTGGCTCAGATTCCAGACGGCACGGCCAAGATGTATACCATGCTGCCGTTCGCGATTGACCGGGTTAATAGTGAGTTGTCGGTGGTCATGGCTGATCCGCTTGATCTGGAAGCAATCGAGTTTGTCCAGCGTAAAAGCGGTTTGCGGGTTAAGCCGCACATTGCGCCAGCTACGGATATTCAGCGCGCCATTGCCGAACGCTATGCTCAGAGTTTAAGTACGGAAGTTACCCAAGCGCTCAAGGACACCGGTCCTGCCCTTGGCCAAAAAATCTTAATTGCCGGTACCAGTGATCTGACTATGGCGCCTGGAGAGGTAGTACGTGAGGCCCCCATCGCCAAAATTGTGGAAACAGTACTTAGCTTTGCCCTCAAAGCTCGGGCGAGTGATGTCCACATCGAGCCGTTGGCCGATAAAGTGCGGATCCGCTATCGTATCGATGGTATTTTGCAGGAGAAATTGGTTTTACCCAAGACGGTGCACGACGCGGTGGTTTCGCGTATTAAAATTTTGTCGGACCTAAAAATTGACGAAAAACGTATTCCTCAGGATGGTCGTTTTACTTTCCGTGACGGCGACCAGGAGGTTGACCTGCGTATTTCTACCCTGCCGACCGTCCATGGCGAGAAAGTAGTGATGCGTCTTTTACAGAAGTCCGGTAACGTGCCAACTTTGAACGAATTAGGCATGCGCGGTTTGGGTCTAAAGCAACTGGAAGTAGCGATTCGGGTTCCCCACGGCATCATTCTGGTTACTGGTCCAACTGGCTCCGGTAAAACGACCACGCTTTATTCGATTCTGCATAAACTCAATCGGGCCGAAGTGAACATTATTACGCTGGAAGATCCGGTTGAATACCAGATAGACGGTGTTAATCAGGTGCAGACCAATCCTCAAGCCGGCCTAACTTTTGCTTCCGGGTTACGTTCTTTTCTTCGGCAAGACCCCAACATTATTATGGTCGGTGAAATTCGGGATGAAGAAACGGCCGAACTGGCGATACAGGCTTCCCTGACTGGTCACCTGGTTCTCTCTACAGTTCACACCAACTCGGCTGCCGGCGCCCTGCCGCGTTTGTTGGATATGAAGGCTGAACCTTTTTTGTTGGCCTCATCCATGACGCTAGTAATGGCACAGCGGGTAGTGCGCCGCCTTAATGAGGCTTATGTGGAAGCCTACACGCCGCCGCCGGAGGTGATTGCGGACATCAAGACCGCCCTAGGACCCTACTTTGACGTTTATCTTAAGCAGAAAAATTTGCGACCAGAGGAAATTAAACTTTACCGAGCTAGTGCTAGCCGCCCGCCGACCGAAACCGAATATCTAGGTCGTATTGGTATTTTTGAAGTTTTGCCAGTTACCGAGAAAATCAGCCGCATGATTTTGGAACGGCGCAGCGCCGCCGAAATTGAAAAAATAGCTTGTCAGGATGGCATGATGCTGATGAAACAGGACGGTTACTTAAAAGCACTAGAAGGAATTACCACCATCGAAGAAGTACTCCGGGTTGCGCAAATCTAAGCGTTCGCCCTAGAATTAGAATAGAATAAAGATATGGCTGCCACTCTTCCGCAATTGTTAGACCTCTTGGTTAGCCAGCAGGCGTCCGATCTTCATTTGGTGGCCGGCAATCCGCCTACCGTGCGGGTTAATGGCGCACTGCTGCCGGTTAACGGTGAGACAATGTTGGACGCATCCCAAACTAATGATTTTGCTCTTCAGCTTTTTACCCCCGAACAATTAAAGATTTTTGAGAAACAGAAGGAAATTGATTTTTCTTACCAATGGGGCGACAAAGCCCGTTTCCGGGTTAACGTTTATACCCAAAAAGGCAGTACGGCGGTCTCCCTGCGTCTCATTCCCCTGCGAATTAAAACTATTGATGAACTTGGTTTGCCTGATATCTGTCACGTTTTGTCCAAGGAAGGGGCGGGTTTGGTGTTGGTAACCGGTCCCACCGGTACCGGTAAGTCCTCTACCCTAGCTGCGATTATTCAGGAAATTAATGCCACTCGGGCAGAACACATTCTGACGATTGAGGATCCGATCGAGTTTATTTACACTCCCCAGAAGTCGATCATTTCCCAGCGGGAAATTAATCAAGATACGCTAGGTTGGACCAACGCCCTGCGCTCCTCCTTGCGGGAAGACCCCAACGTGTTGCTCGTAGGAGAAATGCGTGATTTAGAAACCATTGCCGCGGCAATTACGGTGGCGGAAACCGGCCACTTGGTTTTTGCTACCCTGCACACTAATTCCGGTCCGGAAACGGTGGATCGGATCATTGACGTTTTCCCCGAATTTCAGCAAAGCCAAATCAGACAGCAACTAGCCTCCACGCTTAAGGCGGTTCTATCCCAGCGCCTAATTGTCACCAGCGACGGCCGCAGCCGGATTCCCGCCCTGGAAGTTTTGATCAACACGCCCGCTTCGGCTAACCTGATCCGAGAAGGCAAGACCTTCCAACTTGATAACGTGATCCAAGTTTCCGGAGGCATTGGTATGACGTTGTTGGAAGCTGCCTTAGCCAAACTCGTTAATGCAGGTGCCATTACTGCCCAGGAAGCCCGCAAACATTCGATCCGTCCGGAAGAGTTTGACCGGTTGATGGGACACTAAGCTTATGCCCACTTTTGTTTACGTTGCTCGAGGTCAAAATGGCCAGAAGGTAAAAGGTAAAGTTGAAGCCAAAAGCGAAGTCGTGGCGGCCAACATTTTGCGGGAACGTAATTTTTTTATTGTTTCCCTGCGAGCGAGCGGTAGTACTGGCTTAGCCGAGTTCCAAAATCTGTTTGCCCGGGTTAAAACCGACGATATTGTTAACTTTACGCGACAGCTAGCAACCATGATTAATGCCGGTCTACCTTTAATCCAGGCCTTTCATATTTTGGAAAATCAATCTTCACCAGCTATGCAAAAAGTAATCCGGGCTTTGCAGCGGGATGTTGAGGGCGGGTCTAACTTGGGTGCGGCCCTAGCCAAACAGGGTAAGATTTTTGATAAAGTTTTTATTTCGCTAGTACAGGCCGGCGAGGCGGCAGGTGCTTTGGACACAATTCTCATGCGTTTGGCCGACACGCTGGAAAAACAAAAAGATTTTCGTTCTAAAACGAAGGGCGCACTAATTTATCCAATCATTGTGATGATTGCCATGTTAATTGTGGCAGTGGTGATGCTGATTTTTGTAGTACCTAAAATGACCGCCATGTATGAAGATTTTGGCGCCGACCTGCCTGGTCCCACCCAAGTTTTGATTAATATTTCCAACTTTTTTGCCACGCAATGGTATATCGTGTTAGGTTTTGTTTTTTTGGGAGGATTTGTTTTTCGGGCTTGGCACCGCACTGCCCAAGGTCAGTATCAATTCGACCAACTATTGCTCAAGGTGCCGGTTTTTGGCAATTTGCGCCAAAAGGTTTTAGTGACTGAGTTTGCTCGTACGCTGTCGTTACTGGTCTCCGCTGGTATTTCTCTGTTGGAAGCACTGGATATTGTCATTGGCGGTATTGATAATTTGGTTTACCGGCGCGCCGTGCAAGAGGCCCGTCAGGATGTAGAAAAGGGGCGCTCGCTCAGTCACTCCTTGGAAAAATCGGCAGTGTTCCCAGTCCTTTTACCGCAAATGGTGGCGGTTGGTGAAGAAACTGGCCAGCTTGATGAGGTTTTAACTAAATTAGCCACTTACTATGAGCGGGAATCGGAATACGCCATCAAAGGTTTAACTACCGCGCTGGAACCACTGATAATGATTGTTTTAGGTATTGGGGTAGGTTTTCTTATTGTTGCGATCGTGATGCCGATTTATAACCTTACGTCGCAGTTTTGATCTTGACAAGCCAAAGGAGAGTCCCTACTCTTAATATTAGTTGAGGTTGGTGGATTATGATCACATCTTTTACTCGTCGTTGCCGCTCATTGGGTTTTACCATGATCGAGCTATTGGTGGTTATTGCGGTTATCGGTGTCTTGGCCGTGGCAGTTTTGTCTTCGATTAACCCGATTGAACAAATCAATAAAGGCCGGGATACGCGTACCCGCTCTGACGCAGCTCAACTAATTAACGCGGTGGATCGTTATTTTTCCATTCATGAGGTTTACCCTTGGAATGCTGTTTCTGCTACTTTTGATCCGGTGGCGGCAGGCGTTTCGACTGACTACGTTGACGAGTTTGCTTTTGACGAGCGTACCCTTAATCCGATTGCCGGCGCAATTACTGACTGGAACTGGCTGGATGTTTTGACGGAGACGGCGGAGGTTAAGGAGGGGTTTGTCAGTCGGCTCAAAACCGACACTAGGGTGGAGTACCTAATTTATAAGTCCGACTCTTCCAACGCCACCATGTATATTTGTTTTGCACCATCATCCAACGCCTTCCAGCAGGAAGCCCAAACTCGCTGCACCAGCGAGGGTGTAGGTGCGGATGTGGAAGCGTATGCCTGCCCGGCTACTTGCACGGACAGCAGTGACGTAAGTACCTGCTTGACGTGTTTACCGTAAGCGGGTCCAATGAACTTATCATTACTATTAACGCCAGTCATCTTTTTATTGGGAGCCAGTGTTGGTAGCTTTATTAATGTTTACGTCTTGCGTACTCTGGCGGGAGAAGATTATGTGCGAGGACGGTCTCGCTGCGATGCCTGCCGCCGCCCGCTGGAATGGTATGAGCTAGTCCCGCTGCTATCATATTTTTTCCTGCGCGGACGCTGTCGCACTTGCCACGCCGAGATTGACGTGATGCATCCGGTAGGAGAATTACTATTTGGTTCATTATTTGTCTGGTGGTGGTTGATCGGTTCGGCCTTTTTCCAATTAAGTCAACAGCCTCTGAATGTTATCCAGCCTGTATTTTGGTTGAGTGTAGGCCTACTGTTACTACTGATTACCGTGGTTGATTGGCGCGCAATGATTATTCCGGATTGGGCGGTGCTAACTCTCGCTGTAAGTACCCTAGTTTACCGGATATTACTGGTAACCTGGGGAGTTTACCAACCGGCTGATTTAGCTAGGTCGTTGTTTGGCGCTTGGCTGGCCCTCATGATCTTTTTAGGTTTGTGGTTAATTACGCGCCGGCGCGGTTTGGGTTTTGGCGACGTTAAACTAGTCTTTCCACTGGCTCTAATTGTGGGCTGGCCGCAAGTTTGGGTGGCTTTATTTTTGTCCTTTGTCATTGGGGCGGTGGTTGGAGTTGGTTTAATCTTGGCCGGTAAGGCCAAGTTTGGGCGACCCTTACCGTTTGGTCCCTTTTTAGTAATTGGCACGTTATTATCTTTATTGTGGGGTGATTCTCTGCTAGGCTGGTATCTGAGCCAGTTATGAACTTTCTCATCACCTTGATCCGCTTGGCCGTGGTTTTAATGATGGTTTTTTTCGTCGTTTTTTTTGGAGGGCGGGAGATAATTTTATACTGGGCCAGCGCTCAAGTTATTACCGATGTGCGCACCCTAACCATCCCCCAGCGTTGGCGGGAGGCGGCCACACTTTGCAGTCAGGAGTTTAGTGAAGGTCAAAGTTATGACGGTTTTCAACTACGTTTTCTCAACGATCGTGATTATAACTTGGAAGTACATTGTTTAAGCACTGCACCTGGGTTGCAAGCCAGCCGAAAATTGCCGGGATGGGTGAAAAAAACAACTGGTTCGGCCGGATTCTTTTACAATTATGTCGACCAGCAGCTGGCGGGTGAAATTACCCTGGAATTGTGGGGACAGCGCAAATTAGTTTTTGCCGAAGGCGACCGAGCTAATCAAGTCTGGGGTATTTCAAACTTGCGCGCCAATTTGCCAGCGAGTGTTTGTCAAGCGCATGGGTTGCGTTGTTGCGATCCAGTACAAGAAGTGGGTAAAGGCGATTTACAGTCCGGCGGCGTAACCGACTGTCCAGCCTCCTGTTATACCAGTTGCCAACAACGTCCGCTACTACTATCGTTTCAGACTGATCCGCCTCTGGATTACGAACAACGCCAGATCAATCTGTCCGGAAATACGGCGTTGGTTTTGTTCAACTTCGTGTTTGACGATCGGGCGGCGGCGTTGGATCAAGTAACCATTGATTATGGTGACGGTACCACCGAGGTGTTAAGTGGCAAGCGTAACGGCCAATTCAGCAAAGAATACGCCTGTGCTACCCCACCCTGCCTTTACCAGGTTAAATTAATCGCGCGCGACGTTGACGGTAATGCCGCTGCGGCTAGCCGGATTGACCGCTTAACGATTGAATTGGGCGCCGCTACGGTTCCGTAAGAAGTTGTGTATACTGGAAGCATGAGCAATGTCCAGCGGCGCGGCTTCAGTCTTTTGGAGTTGTTGGTAACTATTTCGATTATGGGTATTTTGATGGCTCTAGCCACGGTTAGTTTCACTACCGCTCAAAAAAATAGTCGTGATTCGCGGCGACGGGCAGATGTTGAAGGAATACGGAAGGCAGTCGAACAATATTATGCTCTGAATACGCAGTACCCAACCGAGTGTAATAATACTGAATTGGTGGATGTCCTACCAAACGGTTTACCGGTTGATCCTAAAAATACCGTGGATTACCAATACTCTCTCACTTGCTCGGTTACCGACTACTGTGCCTGTGCTTTATTAGAGCAAACCGGCCGCGGTAATGCTAACGCCAACGACTGTAGCGATATGGCAGCGGGGGGGGATTATTTCTGTGTCCAAGGTCTCCAGTAGGTCGGGTTTCACCTTAATTGAGTTGTTGGTTTCTACCACCATTTTGGCCGTGTTGCTAACCATCGTTGCTGTTAGTTTCCGCAAGTTAAACGCCACCGCTCGCGATACCAAACGCAAAGCCGACATTCAAGAAATGCGCGGGATTATTGAAAATTACCGTGCCGAAATGGGAACTTATCCGGATTACAACAATGAGTCGGGTGGTTATGAATATAGTGCTGACGGCAACTTTTTAGAGAACATCCCTGCCGATTTTATGAGTCATCAGTTTACTGATCCACTAGTTGCCGCCGAATTTGGTAATTACTATTATTATCGTTATAGAGTGCATAATTTGCCTGGCTGTACCTATGAGCTGAGTGCTCGGATGGAGTCTAGCAGCGGTCAAAGTTGTGCTAGTTGTGGAGTAACCGATGCCAGTATCTACTGTGTCAGCGACTAAACAGACCGGTTTCACTTTTATTGAAATGCTCGTGGTGGGTGTGATTATCGCCGTGTTGGCGGCAATTGTGGCGGTTTCTTTCGTAACTACCGGCCGATTTACCCGTGACGCCCGCCGTAAGCGAGATTTAGCCAACACCCAGGCGGCACTGGAATCTTACAAACAATATAATGGTATTTATCCCGAATCGACGGTTTGCGGTGGCGATTTCACTTGGCCCGGTTGTGATAGTGACTGGATTCCCGGTATTCAGCCGGATTATTTAGAAATATTGCCGGTTGATCCTAAATCGAATTATGAAGGAGAAATCAGTAATCTATCCACGCAGACTTACACTTACAACTACACGCGTTTAACTAACACCAGCTACCAATTGTTAACCCGTTTGGAAAATGACGACGATGCCAGCATTAATGGCAGCACCTATGGTTATACGGGGAGCAACATTTATGTGGTCGTCCAACCCCGCTAAAGCCGGTTTTACGCTCATTGAGCTACTGGTTACCACCGCTCTAGGATTATTAATGCTGACCGGTGTTTTGGCGGCCTACTCTTCCCTCTCCACGCGTCAGGCGCGCGCCGAATCGGCGCGCGACGTCACTACTCTACTGCGGGTTGCCCAGAACCGCAGCCAGTCCGGCGATAAGCCGCCGGTCGACTGTAACTCGCTGGACGGCTACCGTGTTTTTGGTTCGCAAAGTACCCAGGATTACGGCATAGTACCGCGCTGTGACGGTCAGGACGTGAGTGATGAGCGAGTGGTTAGCCGCCTGCGGGAGTTGGAGTATTTCCAGAATGATTTTTCGGTCATTTTTCCCGCACAGCCTGGTCCGGTCACTGGTGCCCCGGTAACGGTACGCATCTCGCGTTTAGATCAGGTAGACCAGCCCTATGAATTTATTATTACGACGAGTGGGGTAGTAGAAGACCACGGTATTCTTACACCCTAGACCCGGCTCGTGGTAACCTGGTAAGTATGAACCGATTCTGCCCTTCTTTTCGCCAAGCCGGTCAGTCGTTGATCGAAGTAACCTTTGCTACGGCCGTGGTATCGCTGGTACTGGTAGCCCTATTGTCCTCCGTAATCCAATCTTTGCGTAACGCTCGGGTATCGCTGGAACAAACTAAGTCTACTCAGTACGCTCAGGAGGTAATCGAATGGTTGCGCAGTGTCCGGGACCAAGAGGGTTGGGGCACCTTTTATGGTAACTTGGCGTCCGTTGGTAATGACACCATTTATTGTTTGCCGGCGGTTGCCTCTTCCTCAGCCGACCTGATTGCCTTAGAAGTAGGCGCTTGTGATGAAATTACAGTGATTACCGCAACCAACTATCGACGGCAAGTGGAACTACAACTACCGGCGGCCAACCAAGTAAAGGCTATTGTTAGCGTCAGCCGGCCAGGTCGAACTGGCACCATTACTACCACCCTGGAAACGGTATTGGGGGATTGGGAATGAAGCACGCCGGTTTTTCCTTAATAGAATTGATTACCGTGGTGGCGATTACCGCCATCATAAGCTTGGTTTCCGTGAATGTTTTAGTAACTTCCCAGATTCGCAGCACGCGTGCCAATACTATTTCGCAAGTGCGGCGCGAGGGCGACTTTATTTTAAGCTCAATCACCTACCTGCTCCGTAATGCCCGCTATTTGGAAGCCAACCAATTTTCCCAGGTCTGTATCAATCAAATGACGGCGATTCGTGTAGTCGACCAAAATGGCGGTACGGTGGAAATTTATTTGGATCAAGAGCGGGTCGCCTCTAACTCCGGCACCCTGCTGACTGATCCGCCAGCGGCCTACCTTTCCAGTCCAACGGTGGAAGTTACTGGTTTAACCTTTGACTGCCAGCAGGATCCAGCGGCGCACGGGGCTTACCTTAATGTTTACTTCAAAGTGGCCAGCGGTAATAAGGAAGATCTTTCGCCGGAGGCCTACTACGCGCAGGAGTTTACCGGCAATATCTATGTGCGCTCTCACCAATAAATGTTACACTAAAAGGGTGAACTCCCGATCCGGCCAAGTTGGTATTGCGGTGTTGTTGATTATGGTGGTATTGTCGACGATTGGTATTTCGATTGCCGCCCGCACCACTCAAGACATCCAAACTTCCCGTCAGTCCCAGGAAGCTGTGCAGACTTTTACGGCGGCGGAGTCGGCTGTAGAAAACATTCTTTCCCAGGGTCAAGATTATCTGCTGGAGACCAGTAGCGGCCAGTATACCGATGTTACCAACGCCAACGTAGCTTACACCATTACTTCCCAAACTCAGTTAAATACCAAGTTACTCCAAGGATCGGTGGCGGAAGTTAACGTAACTGGCGCCGCCGCTGGCCAACAGGTGCGGATTGAGTGGAGCAATACCAGCGATTGTACGTTGTCACCAGCTTCTTTAGTGGTGGCAGTGGTTAATAATAACAGTGGGACTCCCGTGGCTCGCTACGAGTCGTACGCAATTTGTGAGCGCAGCGACGGTTTTACCTTAATTAGTGATACTGGTGCCACTTTGGCGCGTCAGGTTTTACTGACGCTACAGGCTGGTGATGTGACACTGCGGGTTACTCCCATTTATAACGATACTGATATTTTAGTGAATGGCGTGGACTGGACCCTTCCCACGCAGCAGTTTCTGATTAGTTCGGTAGCGAAAAACCTGTTGGGACGGGAAACCAAGGCTATTGAAGTTGACCGGACAACCGATTATGCGCCAGCTCTTTTCGATTACGCCCTAGTTTCCGGTGCTACTATTTTGAAATAATTTTGCTTGGCACCGGTACGATTTTGCCCTATGATAAGAGTATGCCCAACGTTGGTGTGGATCTTGGTTCGTACGCCATTAAAGTACTGGTCGGTAAGAAGAAAGGCCGTGGTCTGGCTGTAGAACGGGCGGCGGAGGCCATGAATCCAATCGGTTCGCTCTTACCCACCGACGCTGATCAGCGGCAAAAGCTAGTTACGGCGTTAAGCAGCTTGTTTAAGGAACAACATCTGCCGACTAGTAATCTGCGGTTGGGTTTGTCTGAGTCCATGGTGGTAACTAAAGTAGTAACAATGCCATCCCTATCTGACGCCGAATTAGCCTCAGCCATTCAGTGGCAGGTAGAGCAGCATATTCCCATTCCACTCGAACAGATGGAGTATGAGTACTCGGTTTTGCGCCGCAGTAATCCTAAAGACAAGGTACAGGACATGCAGGTGCTCATTATCGGTGTGCAGAAACAGTATGTTACCGATTTAGCTGACATCTTTTTAGATGCAGGCTTAGATGTCTCCTTCATGGAAACCGATACCTTGGCCACATTGCGTGTTTTGGCTCTCATGTTGCAACCGGAGGAAAATACGGCCTACCTGCACTTAGGAGCCACCAGTTCCAGTATTGTTTTGCTTTGGCACGGCAACCTTAATTTTGCCCAAGCGATTCCTTCCGGCGGCACACTGTTTACCCGCGCCATTGAACGCGGCGTTGGTTTGGATGCCGCCCGGGCAGAAGAGTATAAGCGCACTTTTGGCTTACAAGCCCAGCAGTTGGAAGGGCGAATGCGGGCCGCTCTGGCCCCGATTATTGATGCTCTGGCAATGGAATTGCAAAAAGCCCTACGGTTTTTTACCACCCAGCATCCCGGCGAAGCAGTAGGCCGCATTTACGTCAGTGGTGGTTCACTTTACCTGCCGGAATTATTGCCCTATTTGTCCCAAATTTTGTCTCTGGAAGTAGTTCCCGTCGAGTTAAGCCGCCTAGAGGAAATTACTTTCCGGGAGGCACTACCCCAAGACAGCCGATTTTTGGTAGCGGCTGGTTTGGCTTTAAAAGAGGGCTAACACTATGGCGGGCAACGGCATTAATTTTCTACGTAAGCGGCGGCAACGAGCGCTCCGTTACCAACCGCTAGATAAGCGGATTTTGCAATTATCTATTGTAGTAGCGGTGGTGGCGGTGGTGATTACCATTGGTTTACTCTTTTGGACACAGAATAGTGTGCAGGAGTTAGAAACTATTAAACAGCAACAACGTTCTACCCAAGCATTAGTGAATAAACAGGCCAGCAGTGAAGCAGATTATATTTTATACGCCGCGCGGCTAAACATTCTCCAAAGTATTTTAACCGGTCGTGGTTCGCAGCAGCGGGCGCTGGAGTTTTTAGCCGAACTAGCCAGGGCGGATATCGCCTTTGACCGGATTAGCTATGACGACGAAAAAAAGACACTGACTTTTCGGGTAAAAGCCCAAAATGTGCTGACCGTAGAACGTTTCCTTAATACCTTGCGTTCGCCTAACGTGCGTAGTAAGTTTGTTAATTTAGCACTCAACGACATTAAGCGTGACGAAAACCAGATTTACTCGTTGGAAATGTCGGTGCAGTTGGAGACTGAGGAGGAATCAAATGGCTGAACTGGAGGCACGGCGACTTTGGAGTCAGTTGCTGTTACAGCGGCGCAATCTACTTATTGCAGTGGTGTTGTTGGTCGCCAGCGCCGCTCTCCTTATTTTTGGTACCATGCCTTTTTGGACCCGTTCACGTGTCGTGCAAGCCGATATTACGCGGGAAAAAATATCCTTACAGCGGATTCAGCAACGAGCTGCTTTGCTAACCAACATTGGTCCGGAAGAGCAGAATTCATTTAGACGAGCCGGGCAAGCCTTGCCTTTGGGTAAGCAGCCGCTGGTGGTTCTCCAAAGTTTGGAGGCAGTGGCTACCGAAGCTAAAGTCAGTTTAGGTAAATATGATCTTAATCCGGGATTGATTTCCACCCAAGCGGCGGAAACCACCCGGCGTGTTACCCGCACTAAACAAGCCCGCGCCGCCCAGGCTCAAGTAATGCCACTTTCGGTGGAGGTAGTTGGTCAGTTTAGCGATATCCAGCGGACCATCGATTTAATTGAAGATAGTTTACCGCTGATGGAAGTGGTGGAGATGAGTCTTAATCCGGAACACCAAACGGATTTTTCGACGCCAACCACCTCCTATATTGCCAATTTATTATTAAATACCTATTATGCTCCCCTTAACGCTAAAGATTTAGCCAAACAAGGAGCGGCCGCTCTTAGTAAAGCTCAGCAAGATACCTTAGCCCTGATTACCGGTATGACTTATCGTTTAACCACCGCCATTGACGATACTACTGCGCCGCCCGAGTTTAATAATCCTAATCTATTTGGCGTAAACCAACCTACGGCCGTCGAGGCTAGCCCGCCTACACCCACTCCTTCACCAGTGCCAGAGCTGCCGACCGAAACCGTCACCATTGGTGTGACCGAGGGTGCAGCACCAGAAAAACCAGTTGAAACTGCCCCAACTCAATAAAAGAAAAATTATTCGCTGGCGACTTTAACCTGGACGGCGATACCGTCTTTCATGGCACGCACCTTGGCCAGTGAGCGGATAGCGTCAATGGTGCGACCATTGCGGCCAATTACCCGGCCAACGTCTTCCGTGTGAACACTAATGGTGTAAATAAAGCGACCCTCAACTTCTTCTTCCGTGACTTTTACCTCGTCCGGATGTTGAACAATATGGAGCAAAATAAATTCGATTAAGTTGCGCATACTCTATTTGGATTTCCGGTACAGCGCGGCCACCGTTGCAGTTGGTTGGGCGCCTTTTTGTAGCCAATATTCGTAACGATCGCGCGTAAAACGGACGTCCTTAGGGGTGATGGAGGGGTTATAAAAACCAACTTGCTCCACGTATTTACCGTCACGTTTGTCGCGTTTTTCGTTTACCACGATACGGTAGCTGGCTTGATTTTTTCTACCGACACGGGCTAATTTAATTTTCAGCATAGGGAGGAATTATATCAGCTTAGGGCTGGTCTGAGAAGTATTGTTTCAAGGCGCGGTCCGCAGCCTCCTGTTCCGCTTTTTGTTTACTGGCGCCGCGGCCAGTTACGGCCGGTAACGCCTCTACGGTAACGGCTACCGTAAATAACTTGGCGTGGTCTGGACCTTCAGCCTGCACGGTTTGATAGGTGGGAGCCGGCTTACCTAGCGCCTGGGCTTTTTCTTGGAGTAATGTTTTGGCGTCTTTGGCGTTTTGATCGGTCACGAACTCGTCAAAATGACTAAGTAAGTGGGTGTGAATGAATTTTTTAACGGCAAGGTAACCTGCACCCAGGTAAAGGGCGCCAATTACCGCTTCAAAGGTATTAGCCAAAGTTGAGGTCGATTGCTCACCGCCATTTTGTTCCTCGCCAACGCTCATGCGCAAGTGTTCGCCCAGATGTAGCGTGGCGGCCACGTGCGCCAGTGACTCGGTGCGCACCAGTGCCGAACGATAACGGGTGAGGGTGCCCTCATCCAGTTGCGGAAACTCACCGAACAAATATTCGGATACGGCCAATTCCAGAACAGCGTCACCGAGGAACTCCAAACGCTCGTTAGTTTCACAGTGGGTTACGTCCCGGGCACACAAGGAGCGGTGGGTAAAAGCTTGAGCCAAAAGGTTGGGCGGCAAAGCGGCCAGCTCTGGTACTAGAGTGGTAGATTCCTGGTTCATAAAGTTTTACCCCAACATGGCGTCCTCGACTAGGTAAACCAAGTCGGCGACGGTCTCAATTTCTTCCACGTTAATGTCCTTGGGTTGTAGGTCAATTTCAAAAATATGGTTAAGACGGTGGACAAAACGAATGAATTCGTCCAAATTGCCCTTGATATCAACATCCTCTACCAGGTTAGAGTTGAGGGAAAGGTCGGCGCTTTCGATACCATAAATGTCGCTAATCAGCGTAATAATTTGGTTAGTAGTTTGCTCACGGTTCACGGGCAGGTCCTTTCCTTAAATCATCCAAATACGTGGCTAGTACGCCATGAATAAAACCAGCGGCGGATTCATCGGCTAACAATTTGCCTAAATTAATTGCTTCATCGATAACCACGGCTGGCGGCGTACGAGTGTACTTTAATTCATACAAAGCTTGGCGCAGAATTGCAAGACCGACTTTATCGAACTGGGCTAGATCACGCTTGGGGGCGAAATGGAGAATAATCGCGTCCAATTCATCCAGATGACTAACAATGTCGGCGATTAGGGCAAAGTGATGGCTTTGTTCACCAGGCTGAAAATCCCAAGAAAACAACGCTTGTACGCGCTCCAAACGCTGCTCGTGGCGGTTTTTTTCCGACGCCATAGATACACTTTAGAGAGTAGCACAGAGTTTAAGCCTCAGTAGAAGCAGAATCAGTACCGCGCTTGGCGGCCTTGCGATCGCGGCTGGAAACGTATTTCTTGCCGGAGCTCAGCTTAATGGCGATAGCCTGGCGGCGGCGGCCGGAGCGGCCGGTCGAAATCCGTCGTTTGGGTAGTGCTGCCATGTTTTCCTTTCGTTAGTAATCGAAGGGTGATTGTATCATAAGCCTCAAGAAAAAAATGTACTAGTTTAGCGGACTTGATCGATTGTTATTTCCCTTCGTGAAACAGCTGGATATTGACTAGTGATTCTGGCCAGGGTTGCCAGCGTTGATTGTCCAAAAAAATCAATTAAATCCGGATCATTTCCCATTTCAATGGCAGATTGTTGATATTCTCTACCATAGACGTGTGGGGTAATTCCCCCTTTACCCAAACAACCTTCATACATGGTTTTTAAGCTCAATAATAAATTAAGAACAGGGTCATTAGCATACTCGGACGAAAGCATGCGAAATTCGGGGTGAGATAAGTCATTCACACCATTTGGTTTGATACCGTTACTCCTAACCCAATGGGGGCGATAGTCTCTGCTACCCCATTCTTCGGGTAGTAGCACTAGAGGACTTACCTTAGAGAACCAACTTTTCACCGGTTTATCGGAAGGAATGATTGTGGTCGCATTTCGTCGGTCGACCAGTGATACATGGATATGCTGAGAGTGAACAACCGGCCAAACGCGTAAGCGTTCACATTGACGGCGAAGCCTATTACCAAACATCTCGATTGTTTTTAAATACTCTTTTGCTGATTGTGGAGCAGTGCGGAACTCAAGAAATATTCTTCCCAAATCGCTGGTAAACATAAAACGATGGGGATTTTTTAATAGGCTAGTACCAAATTTCTCGAGTTCTTCAATTTTACGACGGTGCCAAGGATCATAGTTGGGATTTTGGTCCGATTCGCCATATTGAGCTTCCGCGTCAACTGGGTCCATATCTGGACTAAAGAAAAACATTTCCAGTTCTGTGCCAACTTGAAGAAGGCGCTTATGTTTCTTCTCGCCCCGCAAAGCCAAATCGACCTGTGTGATTAGATATTTCAATTCATCATGAACCACCGCTGTTGGCGGTCGGAATAAGTTTTCCGGACCAATATTTTCCGGATTGAATTTTTTTATCTCGCTAGGCATTTCGCGGGAGTATATCAAAATAGACCAAAATGATCAATTTGATTAGGGTTTTTAACGCGTACCCAAGGAAGGAATGGACTGCTGTTTTAAGCGCTGAAATTGTTCGGCTAGCTCTCTGGCTCCCAAATAACTTGGCATGGAGATTTGTTCCCAACCAGTTAGTTTTCCCTCAGGGCGCATTAAAGCTATCATACCGCGACGATCCAACAAAGTAATCGCCTCCACCCATGGTTCAATCCAACTTCCCCATTGGTGGTAAAAAACCGGCAGACCAGCCTGTTGCAGAACAACAATGCTTTCTAGATTGGTACCTACCTGCTGGTGAGGGACAAATATTTCCACCACACCACTGCGCGCTTGGGTTTGTTGTAGTTGGGTAATGACGTCAGGATGATTAAAAAGTCCGGGCGGCAGGACCTCTGCCGCAATCGAAATCCGCCGGCGGTTAGCGATTAACTGTGCATAAATTTCGGCTAACTTGGCTAGTTCTGTTTCCCCTACTTCGTGGCGCTTGACGCCTACTACCCTTTCGGCCACAGTCACCACTCTTTGTTTAAAGCGTTCTGACAGTGATAATGAATTAGACATATACCTACTATACCTACATTGTGTAATGCTGAAAACAAATAAGGTTTGCCGTACTCGTCACCATCGCGCTGGTGGAGTGCATCGTTTTTTCATGCATCACTACACTACTACATGAAAAAGGGATATATTTTCATAATCATGGCCGATTTTTTCCCCACTTTCCCTCAGTTGCGCATTAATCTTTCGCAGCGACCTGACGGTAACATGAAACTCGAGCCCAATTTGATTAATGATCGGGCTATCACCAATCGGCAGCAATGGCTGACTAAACAGAAGGTTGATCCTAGTCAAGTGGTTAGTGCTGGTTTAATCAGCGGCAATCGGGTAGTAGTAGTGACCCGGGCTGATGCTGGCCGGATAGTCGACCAGGCTGATGGTTTAATTACCGATCAAGCCGACTTATATCTGGCCATTACGGTGGCCGATTGTCTGCCGATAGTACTATTTGATTTGCAGCATCAGGTGATTGCTCTCTTGCACGCCGGCTGGCGCGGTTTAGATCAGGGAATTATTCGCGCAGCGGTTAAACAGCTGCAGACTACCTTCGGTACAAAAAGCGCCGATTTAACCGCTTGGATCGGTCCTGGTATTGGACCCTGTCATTATGAGGTGCAAGACGATTTAGTAGCTAAATTTGCCGACTACGATGGCGTAGTTGATTATCGGGCAGGTAAAAATTATCTCGACTTAAAGGAAGTAGCGCGTCAGCAGTTGGTGTCACTGGGAATTGAATCGAGCCGCATTGAAGTTAGTTCGATTTGCACTTACGACCACGCCGATACTTATTTTTCTTGGCGTTATGACCAACAAAAACCGGTGCAGGCAATGCTGATGTTAGTGGGCCGCAAAACCGATGAGTTTAGCCGCTTCCCAGAAACCCCAGAAGGCTAGACCGACAAAAGCCAAACTGCCGGTAAAGGAAATTAGTGGATGTTTAACCAGGCGGATGGTTAGGCGCGGTGACAAGAATAAAGCGATATTCAAAATCATGTGTCCCAGGAAAACTCCGGTGGCAAATCCAAACACGTTAACAATGTTAAAAAGCGGAATATAGCCAGCAAAATCATCCAGACCCAAGATAAAGGGAATGGTAAAGGATAAAAGAAACACTGCCCGGAAACCAGCCTTTTGGGTTGTCTCATCAACGTGCATGGCGGGAATTAAACGGTTCAGTACCGGTGCCACTAATTTATTGACACGGGACAACCAACGCTCAAACGTAATCTCCAGTCCGTCGAAACTCACTTGGTACTTGCCCGCTTCATCCTTAACGTGCTCTAGTCCATCTTCGGCCATGCGCAGCAGGACCAGACCGGCCAGAAAGATCATCCCAGCCATCAACACCCGTACTTCGCGAAAAAGATCCCAAATGACCAATATGCCCAGGGTGCCAGCAATATTGCCCAGGGCAGTACCCACTTCGATCATAATGCGGTTTTTCCAACCGGGGTAGCGGTGCATTAAACGGCCGATAAAGATAGCGAAGTCAATGGAGGTCTTGAGGTAGATAGTCATGCCAACCAAAATGTCAGCCGGGTGCAGTTGAGCGATGATCGTCTCACGGGCCACCACCAGCCGATTTAGCAGCAGGATAACGGCATAAAGCAGCAGTACGCCGGTTAAGCAAACCACGGCGGTTAGACTTAAAGGAATAACTTGGTCAGGATAAATGCGATCTTTAGCTATAACCATAGATTAACTGTAACACCGTAGTATAACAATTTAAGCCAATATTTGGTCCTGAACCCGCTTAACTTGCTCAATCAGTCTTAGATCCAGCCAATCGGCCGTGCGCAGCGTATCCCAGCCAGACTGGCGGGTACCTAAGAACTCGCCTACCCCACGTGTTTGCAGGTCAATTTCGGCTAATTGGCTGCCGTCATTGACGCGGGTGAGTTTAACCAACCGTTTGGTATCAGTAAGGTTGGGCGACGGTACCAGGAAACACCAGCTCTCCTGGCCGCGGCGTCCTACCCGACCGCGCAGTTGGTGCAGTTGCGCTAGACCAAAGCGTTCGGCGCTAAAAATGGTCATGATGCTGGCGTGCGGGATATCAATACCAACCTCGATGACCGGTGTGGCTACCAGAACATCTAATTTGCCCGCTTGCATTTGGTTAAGAATTTTTTGTTTAGCCGCCGGTTTGGTTTGGCCGGTAAGCAAAGCGATTCTAGCTTGCGGTAGTTCCTGCTCAGCGCGCTGGTAGAGCGACTGGGCATCATAAACTTCGGTGAGACCTTCGGCTTCGGAGGCGTTGATGAAGGGAGTAATGAGAAAAACCTGCGCGCCGGTGGCAATTTGGGTTTGCAGCCAGGCGAAATGTTGAATTAGACGGGTATGATCAAAGACGCGCGTGGTAATTTGCTTTTCCTGGCCAGGAATAGGTTGGAGATAGGAAGTGGTGTGGGAGCCGTATAGGGCGTGCGCCAGGGTGCGGGGAATGGGTGTGGCGGTTAAGGAGACTAAGTGAGGAACCCTTCCCTCGGGCGCAGTAGGTGAGTGTCCCTCCCAAAATGTGCCGCGCTGGCGCACGCCAAACCGGTGCTCCTCGTCGATAACTACAATGCCAGGTAAAAAACGCTCCGGCTGGTGCAAAAGAGCGTGGGTGCCGATGAGGATGGACGCAGTTTGGTTGGATTTTTGCTGGCCAGTCCAGAGAGCAAGCGAAAGATTGAGCGCGGCGGCCAGTGGCGAGAGTGTTTGGTAATGTTGTTGAGCTAAAACAGTGGTGGGGGCTAAGTAAAGGGCTTGGTGTCCGGCCGCCGCCATCGCCAGGAGCACAAAAGCGGCGACTAAAGTTTTACCGCTACCGACCTCGCCCTGAACCAGGTGAAAATCGGGGTGAGTTTGGGTTAAAAGGGTCATCAATTCTTGGCAGGCGGTTTGTTGGCTGGCGGTCAGCGGGAAGGGCGCGATAGTTTGGAATTGCTGGTAGAAATCAGTTAGCCAGTTTGGCTCCAGTGCGGCGGCGGCGGTTTTCTGGCGCCGGGCCGCGTCCTGCTCCCGCAGTTGGACGAAAACGTCCCACAATTCGGCAAACGCCAGCCGCCGCCGCGCCGCCTCGGCCTGTGCCAGCGAATCCGGAAAATGGGCTTGCCAAATTGCCTCCGGAAAAGGCATTAGCTGTTCCTGCCGCAAAATATTATCTGGCAGAGAGTCGCTTAACTCCGGCAATGCCGCCTTCAGCAAAGTAAAAAGCGTCTGACGCAGCCAGGCAGCCTTTAAAGTTTCGTGTTGACGGTAGATCGGAATAATCCGACCGGTGTGGATCGATTCTTCCCGGGCTAAGCTTTCCACAGTAGGATTAATTAGAGTTAATTTTTTTTGGTAAACCGAGACATTTCCCATGAGGGCCACTTTTTCGCCAACCGGTAATTTTTTGATAATGTAGGGCTGATGGAAAAAAGTGAGTGGCAACTTACCGCTGGCGTCGCTAACCGTAGCCGTGACAATTGATTGGCGGGAACGAGTGTGGATTAGTCGCGCTGTCTCTACCGTGACGTGTAAAGTGATGGTAGTGTTAGGTTGCAGATGAGCAATTGGGGTAACTTGCGACGCATCCAAGTAACGGCTAGGAAGATTAAGGGCCAGATCGCCAATGGTTTGCAGGCCCATTTCGGCCAACAATTGGGCGCGCTTAGGTCCCACCCCCGGAATAGTAGTGACACGTTGATCCCAGATCATGACTCCCCTGGCGGCATTGTAGCGCATTCCGGTATACTAAATAACGGTATGGTTAGCTGGTGGCGGCAAATCAATCGTTATGTAGGGCGGTTAATGCACCGTTCTAAACGACGGGCGCGCTTCCACGCTCGCTGGGCGGAGCGGCGGTTAACGGCTAAGCACGGCACTATGTGGCGGGCTCGTTTACTGCGCCTCCTGGCTTTAGGGGCGATTGCGAGTGTTTTGGTTGGTATCGTGGGGTTTGTGGCTCTAGTGGCCTGGGTGGCTAGTGATTTACCTGATCCCAGCGGTGTACGACGCACGGAAGGGTTCAGCACCAAAATCACCGACCGCAACGGCACGGTGCTTTACGACGTATTTAATACCGAACAGCGTCTGCCAATCACAATTGATCAAGTTTCTCCCTATCTGCGCCAAGCTACCGTGGCCATTGAAGACAAGGATTTTTATAAACACGGCGGTTTTGACCCCCTCACTCCCCTGCGCATTGCCTATAACCTGGTTACCAAAAGGCGTCTAATTGGTGGTTCAACGCTCACTCAACAGCTAGTCAAGAATGCCTTACTTTCCAACGAGCGCACCATTACGCGCAAATTGCGGGAGTTTATTCTGGCTTTAGAAATTGAACGTCAATTTTCGAAAGATGAGATTTTGCAAATGTATCTGAACGAAACGCCCTATGGTGGTACGGCGGTAGGTATTGGTGCGGCCGCACAGGTCTATTTTAATAAGCCAGTGGCTGATCTAACTCTGATTGAGTCGGCCGTCCTGGCTGGTTTGCCTCAACGGCCCACAGCCTACTCACCATTTTTGGGACGCACTACGGAGGACGGCGTTCCCCTCTGGCGTTGGCGGACCGAGGGCGTACTGCGCCGGATGCGGGAAGATGAGTATATTTCGTCGGAACTGGAAGCAGAAGCGCTACGGCAAATGGACACGTTGGCTTTTGCGCGCCAAACCATTCCGATTCAAGCGCCTCACTTTGTGTTTTATGTGCAGGACCAGTTAGAGGAAATATTTGGTTCGGAGCTGGTTGAAAAAGGTGGCCTGACGGTGACCACAACCCTAGACCTTCCTTTCCAGCAGGAATCTGAAACGATTGTGCAGGAAGAGTTAGAAAAGGTAAAAAACTTTAATATCAGTAACGGTGCCACGATCGTGATGGATCCGCGCAATGGTGAGATTTTGTCGATGATCGGCAGTAAGGATTATTTTGCCGAAGATATCCCTGGCAAGTTTAACGTCGCCGTGGATGGTCTACGCCAGCCTGGTTCTTCGATTAAACCGGTAACGTACGTGACCGCATTTAAGCAGGGCAAGACGCCAGCAACCATGGTGGTGGATGCTTCCACAGTGTTTGCCCCCAACGATTCAGCCAAGCCTTACCAGCCCAACAACTATGACAACAAATTCCGTGGTCCAATGCCCCTGCGGCGCGGTTTGGCTGAATCCAACAACGTGGTGGCTGTAAAATTGTTGTCGCAGGTAGGTGTGTCTAACATGTTGGCCACCGCCTATGATTTAGGTTTTCCCACACTGGAACCAACCACGGAAAACCTGCGCAATTATGGTTTGTCCGTCACTTTGGGCGGCGCGGAAGTGCACTTAATCGACACAGTGTCGGCCTACAGCGCTTTTGCTAACCAAGGCCACCGGATCGAACCGGTCTCCATTTTGGAAGTCAAAAACACCCAAGGTCAGACCCTTTTTAAGCACCGTGACGTGGCGGGCAGGCAGGTGCTCACGCCTGAACAGTCCTTCCTCATCAACTCGATTTTGTCCGACGACGACGCCCGTTCCGGCGCCTTTGGCCGCGGTTCCCAACTGAATATTCAAAATCGCCCGATTGCTGTCAAAACCGGTACGACCAACGATAAACGCGATAACTGGACGATTGGCTGGAGCTTGTCCACGATCGTAGGTGTGTGGGTGGGTAACAATGATAACTCGGAGATGAAACAAGTGGCTTCTGGTATTACCGGTGCTTCACCGATTTGGCGGCGCATTATGCTGGCGGCAATTGCCAGTGGTCGCACGACCGATCCTTTCCCCGTACCGGAGGGGGTCGAAAAAGTACAAGTTGATGCTGTTTCCGGTTGGCCGGCGCATGACGAGCTGGCTGCCAAAGAGGAATGGGTAATTAAAGGTTCTCTACCAACTGGCCCGGATCCGATTCACCAAAAAGCGCGGCTCTGTAAAGGTCAGAATAAACTAGCTACCGCCGTGGATATTCAGCGCGGCAACTGGGAAGAAAAGATTGTTACTAACCTGCGTGAAGATGATCCGATTAGCCAAGATGGGCGCAATCGTTACCAGGAAGCGATTGACGCCTGGGTCAACGGTCAGCCCAATCCCAATGATTATCGTGCCCCCACCGAGTATTGTGACTCGCAGGCAGAGGTAGTGGTGCTACTGAAAAAACCGGAGAATGAACATTCTTATAGTGAGGAGAATATCGGGATAGAAGTGGAAACTGTTTCGGAAGAAAAAGTGGATCGCGTCGAAATCTACGTTAACGGTTCTTTGCGCGAAACCTTGCGGGAAAAACCCTACAACACGACTCTGAATTTGCCGCGCGGCCGCTACACTTTGTACGCTAAAGCGATTCGAGCCGACGGCAAGGAAGGCAAAACTGGTGACGTTCACATTGGCACCAGTAATGAGGATTGGCGTGAACCCACCCCTACGCCTGTGCCGACCACTCCAACGCCAGCTCCCTCAACACCGATTCCCACACCGACTAGTTCCAGCAGTGCTCAGTTAAATGTGACGTTAATTTAATACGGTAGAATACGCTGGTTATGGGAACGGAAGCCCCGCGCAGTTGGTCGGTAAGAACGGAAACCAAGCCTGGCTGGTCGGGTGGATCTCCGGAATTGGAAGCTGCCTTTAGACTTTTTGATGCCGACGCGAATAACGCTACCGCAGTCCAAGCCGAAATAATTACTTATTTTCAACAAGCTGATCCGATGGAGTTTATCCGTGCTGGCCAATGCTTATTTGCCTATCTAGTGGTTACCAACCTTCGCGAACGGCCAGAAGCACAGGATTTTGTTTTAGCCATCTACCATGGTATTGGAGAATTACTAGTTGTCCAACTACAATCGCCGGCATATTGGCACAAGCATCCCTTAGGGGTTGACACCATTTTAGATTTAATTACCAGCCTGCAACAAATCGAATCCCATCAGGCTTGGTTACGGGCGGGCGAATTGGCCAAAAAGGCCATACCTTCTTTAATTGACCATATCAGCACCCACAACCTGGACTATACCTTCACTATTCACCAGGTGATTACCAACTACCTTCGCCATCGCTCGGATCCAAATGTGAATGAAGCGTTACTAACGAGGTTGCGCCGCAACACTGATCCGGCCGAGTATTTAATTTTCCTCCACTCCGCCGACCCTCAAATCGAATCCACTTTGCGGCAGTGGTTTTTACTTTATCTCCAAAGCGAGCTGGCTTTAACCCTGCCAGAAAGTGAAGAAACGTTAGACCGTTGGCTACGCAGTAGTCCCAAGCAGGCACCGGTTACTCTTACCAATAATTACCAAGCGCTCCAGGATCTAGAGGCAGCACTGCCTGGTGCTGCCGCTTTCCTAATACAACGGAAACTGGTTTATTGTTTTGCCCGCTATCCCCTGTCTGTCTTGGTCGAACAGGTAAAAAAGTTGCGCGATCGCGGTGAGAAGGGTTGGTCTAATCAGGAAGTTAAAAAAGCGCCCAGGACAGTAAACTTTTTGGTAGTAAAACCGCACGATGATCATTCCGGCAAAATGTACGATGGCAAAGATATGCTGGAACTACTACATACTAAAATGCACCAAGTGGAGGCGCGCAACCACGGCAAAGTTACTTGTAACCTTCTAGTGATGGAGTACGGCCAGCCGATTGATATGCTGCATACCTTAGAAAATTGGGTCCAACATTTTGGCTTATTCGCTGGGTTGGTGGAGCACTCTCATGGTGGGGATACGATTCTTTATCTGGAGAAGCCATATGATCAGGTAACGGTTGAAAGCATTAAAAAAATGTTAAAAGGAATAGCGCTGCGGCCGCAAAGCAGTTTTTTGGCTAGGTTTATGGCTTGTTTCCAGTCGCAGCCGAAGTTCGTTTTAGACTCTTGCTATGTTGGCCGTGGCCCAGACAGTCTAGCTGCTAATCTTTCCCAAACCGGAGCCGAAGTTTTTGCTTCTGACAACGAAACTACCAGTATTTGTCTTAATTTTGGCTTCAACCAAACAATGCGTCTTCAGCCTTACTTTTTAGGAGGGAGAAATCTGCATTTTCATCTTGGCGCCGGTCAGGAATATGAGGCGCCCATTACTGAACTAACGCGCGGTATGAATAAACGATCCAAGGAAATGTTGCGTCGGCATGGATTTAACATTTAAAATCCTACGCCCAGTTTTGCGACTGCCGCCAAAGCCTGTTCCTGCAGCTGCTGGGCTTGTTGGGCATCAACTTGTTTCTCTCGGTCCCAGTAACGTAGACGGAAAGTCCAACGGTCTTGGTAGCGGTCCAGCAGGATGACTTTATCGATTACTTCACTAACTGATTCCAGTGCAGTGAGAACTTTACCCACCGGTAAGCCGTTAGGAATCGTTAGGGTGATATCTTCGAAATAAGGCGCCGTGGTGGGCAAGCTGCGGTACGCTGGATACCGGCGGGCGACCGCTAATAATTGGCGCCACTCCAGCTCTGCACCCACTAATCCTTCAGGAAGATAGCCAATCTTTCCTAGCACTCGATCGTGGCAACTGATAACGGCCATACTACCTGAAAAAAGCCCTTTCCTATCAGCCATTTTCGGATTATGTTCGGTCATATCCACTTTAATCCCCGTTAAGTGAAGGCGGTTAAACAGCGCCATCAAACTAGTACGCAAGGCGCGTAAATCACGGTCCAGAATAGCTAAAACCAAGTGCTCGTCCGGCAGATCACCCTCTCTGGGTGCATAAACATTAGCTAACTCAAAACTACCGCGCAGCTTAGTGTAGGGCAGTTGGCGATGCATCGCTTCCACGTGAGAGGGCAGAATATGCCGCCGCAAATAGGCCGCGTCACTAGTTAAAGGATTGCGGAGTGGCAAGGTGTTCTCTAGGTTAGCATCAACCAACCGCGCTAGTTCTTCGCTCACCAGGGAATAAGTATAGAGTTCCTGGTAGCCCAAGTCGGCTAGCAACTGTTGTACCCGTTCTTCCAGCGGGAAGTTGGTGCCTTCCGGATAAATAGTGGGAACGGCGGTTGGCATTAACACGCTAGGCAAGTTGTGGTAGCCGTAGATCCGCGCGACTTCCTCAATTAAATCAGCTTCAATGCTTAAGTCCGGGCGGTAAGTAGGCGGCGTAACTAGCACGGTATTGGCGTCAGTAGATTCAACCTGGCAGTCCAAAGCAACTAGGATGTCGCTGATTTTTTCCAACGAGAGCTCTATTCCTAGGTAAGTAACCACTTTTGCTAAGGAAAGCGAGATGGTTTGAGGTAGTTTTTTACCAGGAAAGTCGTCATATACTGGACTGGCGACTTGGGCACTCGTCAACTCCTGATAAAGCTGGACCGCCCGCCGTAGCGTATTGTCAGCTAGGTGGGGATCAATGTCTTTTTCGTTGATTTGGGCCGCTTGCGTACGAATTGCGTGGGTCATGGAGGTGAAACGAATTTTCTCCGGCAGAATGGACTCAATGAAGAACAAGACGTTACTGGTCTGGTCATCAACCGCACTATTGGCTGTCCCTTTAACGCCTGGTAGATCAATAATTTCACCAGTCGGGTTAACAAACACAACCTCGCCACCCACTGTAGTGTAAGACTCGCCATCCAGCGTGGTGAAGGGCCAACCGGCTTTGGCGGTTTTCACAATTATTTCACCGCCAAGTTGTTGGAGCTTATCCGCATCAAAAGCGTGACAGGGGTGACCTAATTCGTGCGTAATGTAGTTGGTAATGTCGATGACACTATCATGAACATTCTGGCCGATCTGACGCAGGCGTCGCGCCATCCAAGGTGGTGTGGGGGTGTGTTTAACGCCCGTGAGTAAAATCATCAAGACACGGCGATTCAGGCTGGGATCATTGGTGAAACGTGGCAAAGCGCTGTTATCAGTATTGGTTTTTGGTAGAGGCAAAATAGGTGGTGCTAGTTTGGCCTCGATGCCAAACTGTGGCAGAATAACCGCTGCTTCCCGCGCAATTCCTAAAATTGAGAACGAATCGACACGGTTGGTGGTGATTTCAATATCGTAGACTGGCTCGCCTTCGACTTCTTCAATTCGCTCCACGGAAGGGCCGCAGAGAGCCAGCATCCGCTGGATATCAGCGGGTTCAGCTTTAGTCTTAAGGTATTCGGTTAGCCAGGAATGAGGAATTAAAATGTTCATATTAAGCTCCTAGAATTGCTGCAGAAAACGTAAATCACTACTATAAAGCTGACGAATATCGTCGAGGTTTAAACCTTTTTGGAGGGCATAAGTGCGTTCGATTCCCCAGCCGAAGGCAAAACCAGTGTACACCTCTGGATCAATACCGCCGGCACGCAGGACGTTGGGATGGACCATGCCGGCGCCCCCTACTTCATGCCAGCCGGATTTACAAAAACGGCATTTTTCACTCTTTTCACCGTCAAGTACCTTGCCAGAACCACCACAAATGGTACAAGAAAAATCGACCTCAAAAGATGGCTCGGTGAACTGAAAATGAAAAGGGCGCAATCGTGACTTGGTGCCTGGACCGTAAAACTCATGAGCAAAATGATCAATGGTGCCTTTGAGGTGCTGGATATTGATCCCCTGGTCTACCACCAACCCTTCAAATTGGTGGAACATCTGGGTGTGAGTCACATCTTGTTGACGACGGTAACAACGGGCAATATTAATCATGCGGATCGGTGGCTGGTGATGGAGGCGTTCCATTTCCCGTACCTGGCCGTTACTGGTGTGGGGAGTGAGAACCATTTTGCCCTTCTCCGCATTAGCCGGTGCGTCCACAAAGAAAGTCTCCCATTCATCGCGGGCGGGATGATTAGCCGGCATGTTGAGGCTGGTGAAAGCGTAGTAGTCCCAGTCCACTTCCGGGTAACGTGCGCGGGTGAAGCCGATCCGCTCAAAAATGCGGGTGATGTCGCGGATGGCCTGGGAAACGGGGTGCAGACGACCTAGCTCAACGTCCTCTGGCGGCAGGGTGGGATCCTGCCAAACAGAATGAGTATTGCTTGACAACTTTCTTATTTGTTTATCAATTTTAATTCTTAAAGAACATAAAAGTAGTCCAGCCTCTTTTTTATCACCAGATAAATTTGCTAACTCCTTGGATAATTTGGTGAAAATACCACTTTTTTTACTGAAAAAAAGCGTCTTAAGTTCGGCTGACTCCGATAGATCGGTAAGTTTTTGTTGAGCTGAATCAATTTCTTGTTTGAATTCTGATAATGTCATGCTGTTTCCTACTGCATTATATAGCAATAACTCCCACTATGAGAGAAACTGCTGTAAACATTGGCTGAAATGTTCAATCGAACTAAGGCTGGTCCACTCCTTTTCCGTATGAATGAGGCCACCTTCTGGTTTACTAACAATGGTTGGAATTCCTTGGGCGGTAAAGTAGCGGCCATCCGAAGCCCCGTCTTCACGGATAAATGCATTTTTATCGCCTTTAGTTAAAATCTGGTTCCATTTCTGGATATAAGGATTTTGACGATTGATCTGAAAAGCATCGGCTTTAACAACTATTTCTACCAAACAACCTGGGCAAATTTTACGTATGTTTTCCAAGATATTTGCCGTGGATTGATTGGGTGTATAACGAATATCGACTAGAAGAGAAGCCTCATCTGCCACCTGGTTAGTTTGTTGCCCGCCACTAATTTGCCCTAAGTTTAAAGTTGTCTTCCAGACGGGTTTGGATGGAAAAGGGTATTTCTGGCGCAATTGATCAATTACTTGACATAAATTATCAATGGCACTTATCCCCTCCCACAATCGCGCGGCATGAGCACTCCTACCCCGCGTTGTAATTTTAAGTTGTAGTACTCCTTTGGCTTCTTCAACAATACGATCGTTTTCTGCTCCATCCGGCACAAAAGCAAGGTCAGCCCGATAACCCAAATCTTTAACCAGATAGCCCGTCCCATTTAGGCCGCCCCGCTCTTCATCTGCGGTCAGGATTAGGGCCAGAGATGGCAGCCGTTTTGTTTTTTCGTATAAAGTGCGCAAAGTTTGGATGTAAACCGCTATGGCGTACTTCATATCGGAAACACCACGGCCAAATAGTTTATCGTTTTTGCGCCGCAGAGCGAATAATTTATTACTTCCCGGCACAACATCGACGTGGGCATTTAAAATATAGGTGTGATGTTTATTTTTTGTGGTTGTCCAAAGGCGCGACTTGACACCGTTGTGGTTGATAATTTTTTTATGGAATGGGAAAAAATCTAATTGTCGATCAACATAGTTATAACATTCCGTAATGGCAGCGAAATTATCATTAGTTGTTTGGTAGCTTACTAAAGATTTAATTATTTTTAATAGATCTTCCCGAGTTTTGGTCATGGTTAAATTCTATCATGACTAATTATTGACAGCACGAACAAAACCCATATACTTGTAAAATATGCAAAACCCATATACTTGTAAAATATGAATAAAGTCAGAGCAAGATTGTTAAAGAGGCCCATTGAGCGTGAAGATTATGTTTCTCAGAAGCCTAAAACTAACCCTAATTTTCCTCTAATTGATTGCGGTTTAGGACATTCACCATTGGGATATCCTAGAGAAATTAATGCCGCTCTCCGCAAAATTACGCCACGCTTGATCAATGAATATCCCGAGGATCCTTACGCTCGTAAGTTGCAAGAGAGTGTGCGAAGACGTTTTGGTCTTACCGATCACAGAGATAAAGACGGCAATCCAATTTCTCCGATTTTCTTTAATGGTGCAGGGAGCTATGGCCTGTTAGCGGCAATATTATCAGACTTTGTTTCTCATGATGCCGTGCGTGGTGGCGCTCAAGTGATTGGTTATGGTCCGCAGTTCACTAACATTGCTTTACTGGCTGACCGGGCTGCTATCCCCTATTTTCCCATTCAGCTGGAATTAGGCTCACCAATGGTAGATAGTATTCAGGCCCTGATTGATAATCGCAGAAAAAGTCGTAAAGAAGCGGTAATTTATGTTGATAATCCCAACAACCCAACCGGTGACGCTGTTACCCAACAAATGTTATCCAGATTGCTTCAAGTTACTCAAAATAGAGACCTCGTTATCATTGACGAAGCCTATGCCGATTTGATAGACGACCAGAACTCGGCTATTCCATTGACAGAACAATTTTCTAATCTCATTGTTTTGCGATCTATCTCTAAAGGGATAGGCCTGGCTTCTCCGCGTTTGGGTTATGCGGTTATGTCCAAGGATTTGGGTGATGTGTACCGCAATTTTGAACTGGTTTTTACCGTCGATGCTATCACTCACTTGCTTAGTCAAGTTGCTCTTAACTCTCAAATACTGGCCAAGTTCTTACCAGGAATTAGAGCTAAGACTGCTAGTCTGAAGACTAAATTGGTGGAGGTTCTACAGGCGAATAATGTTGCCGTGGCTCCCACCCATCCTTCCGTAAGTATTTTAATGGCCAGAGGACCAGAAGGATTTTATGGCAAACTCTTAGAATATGGAGTTAGCTCTGAGGATGGTGGAACATTCAAACCTACTCACGCAAAAATGGATGATTCAATAGTTAGGCTACGTATACCTGGCAATGAGGCGAATATACACGAATTGGATCGGCGGCTAAAGATCATCATGGATCAAAGATAGGAGTATAGATGCCTTTTCAAAAAAAAGAACACTCAGGAATAGAAATAGACAAAGCTGGATATCTGCGGCCGGAGAATTTTGGTTTTCAACAGGTCGACCCGCGTTCTTGGCAAAAAGAGCTTGCCGGAAAAGACACTATTTTTTCAGTGGTGGATTGGAAGAATATTCCCGCTCTGGAAGAAGTGACCAGTTTGCAGGGTCAGGTCTGGGGTATGGGCGCGCGGGATTTAGTTCCCAGTAATTTACTAGCAATAGCTGGTGATACCGGTGGGGATGTTGTTGTTGCGCGGAACAATTCGGGTCAGCTTGAAGGATTTGTGTTCACTATGGGTACAATCGACGGCAAGCTTATTTTACATATGATCGGTGTCAACCCCTCACTGCGCTACCGTAAGGATCTGGGCTGGAATCTTTCGCTTATTCAAGCTGCACTGGCTAAAGCTAAAGGGATTGCGGAAATAGATTGGACTTACGATCCGCTTCGCGGCAGTAATGCTAGGTTAAACTTAGAAAAATTAGGGGCTGTCGGTTACAAATACACAGTAAACAAATATGGCAGAGTATCCAGTGAACTCTATGGCGAGAATCCAACCGATCGCTTTACTGTGCGCTGGAATCTTAATGAACCTGCAACAAAAAAACGTCTTAATGGTATTCACACAGGTAGTTATCAACCACTAACACTCAATGATGTGGCAAACTTGCCGATTATTGCTGAAGTTGGTTCAAAATCACTACCCAACAAATTTTTAGTCGAAATACCTTACGATGTAGATTCTTTATCCGCGGCTGACAGTGCGGCCTGGCGAGTGCAGCTTCGTCAAGTATGTAGCCAGGTAATGACCAGTGAAACAGCTAGCGATTATATTAATCGCCGGGGACTTATCACAGGATTTGCTACGGGTTTGGATGGTTCAAAAAAGAGAAGTTTTTACGTTGTTCAATCTTCTCCAAGCTTGCGTTAATGGTTAGATAAATGGATAATTGAGCCTCCGGAGGTTAGTTTTATGACACCCGTTCAGATTGCCCGATTTGATATTTTTCGCCTGAGACTGCCAATGAAGTTTACCTTCAAGACTAGTTTTGGTGACATACCATTTCGGGAAACGGTGGTTATTAAATTAACAACAGATGATGGCGTTGTTGGCTACGGCGAGTCAGCTGCCTTGACGGAGCCTGTTTATCTGGAGGAATCAACCGATACGGTTATAGCGATATTAGAAAATGTTTTAAAACCAATTGTTTTGAATAAGGCTTTAACACCTAGTGATTTCTACCAAGAGACACAACATTTACGCGGCAATAAGATCGCTAAATTTGGCGTGGAATGTGCATTATGGTCGATCATTTCCCAAATTTCGGGCAAACCAATTGTAGATTTGCTGGGCGGAACACGTCGAGAGATAAATTTAGGCGAAAGTATAGGTATTTTACCCACCGTTGACGAAACCTTGCAACTAATTACCAAGCGTGTTGAGGAAGGATATCATCGTATTAAGGTGAAAATTAAGCCGGGTTGGGATGTGGAGTTGGTAAAAATTATTCGCCAGTCTTTTCCCGATTTAGTATTGATGGTTGATGCTAACTCAGCTTACACCCTCGATGATTTAGATACGTTCAAGCAATTGGATAACTTTAACTTATTAATGATTGAACAACCTTTGGAGTTTGATGACCTTTGGCACCATTCATTATTACAAAAAGAGATCAAAACACCAATTTGCTTGGATGAGAGCATTGTTAGTTATTCCAAAGCTAAAAAAGCCATAGAATTAAAAGCATGCGGCATTATTAACGTGAAGCCGGGAAGAATTGGCAGTCTGGTCGAGGTTTTACAAATTAACCAGTTGGCCAAAGAACAAAATATCCCTCTATGGTGTGGTGGCATGTTGGAAGCGGGTATAGCTAATGCCTTTAATATTTTTACCGCCTCACTATCGGAGTTTAGTTTGCCAGCAGATATTTTTCCTTCGGCTAAGATTTTTACAGAAGATATTATTGTGCCGGAAATTACCATGACCAAGAATGGTACCGTCAAAGTATCTCGACAATTGGGATTAGGTTTTGCTGTAAATGAAGAATTAATTCAGAATCTATTGATATAGATTGATTGGATATTGTCGATTAATATCTTTTATGCTAATATCAATAATTGTAATTCTGACGGAGCGGTGATAATGAATAAGCGAGGATCGCGAAAACAAAATCCTGAGTTTAAATTTAGGGTTAACCAATCTGATTTAGAGGCAGCGCGAGCTGCTTTTTTTGACCCTGAAAATCACGATGCCGAGCTCGAACAATTCTATATTCTTCTGCAAAACATGGCGGATGGAGATCGGGGTTTTGTAAGTAGAAAAAATCCCCAAGCGATGCAGGCTATTCAACGTATTTTTGAACACCTTAAAAAGGCGCAGCGTTTTGATAAGTTTTATCTTGGTCATATGTTGACGGAGGCTTCAATTCCGGCGATGCTGGCATATATTCTGGCTATTCGGTCTGGATCTAATACGGTTGCCCGGGAAGTTTCGGAAGTAGAGTCAGCCTTAGAACCGGAGGCTATTGGTTGGTTGGCTGAGTTAGTTGGTTTTGACAAAAAGAGCGCCAGCGGGACTTTTACCTCCGGCGGCTCGCTGGCCAACCTTACCGCTCTTTGGGTCGCCCGTGAGTTAGCCTCCGAAAAAGCTGAGCGTGAAAGACTAACAACCACTGAACGTCCTAATAATGAGTTCGTCGTTATTGCTAATCCGTTTATCCATTACTCCATCACTAAAGCAGTACGCATTCTGGCCGGACCCAATGGATCAATCTCAGTTCTTAAGGCTCCTAGTCGTAATCTCCAAATGGATCCGGCTGGTCTAGAAGCGATGATCCGCGAAATTACGGACAGCGGCAAAAAAATTATGGCAATTGTCGCAATTGCTGGCGAAACGGAAACTGGTATTGTTGACCCTCTTAATGCTATTGCGGATATCGCTAAGAAATATCACATTTATCTCCACGTAGACGCCGCCTATGGATTTGCGTATCTAATGTCTACCCAAAAACATTTGTTTAAGGGTATTCAAAGAGCCAATTCGGTTACACTGGATCCACATAAAACGTTAAACACGCCATATGAGGCTGGGGCAGTCGTTTTTCGTGATCCTCATGAACACGCTAAAATAAAATTTGATTCGGATGATGCTGCTTATGTTTTCAAGCCAGGACAAGTTAGTCTTGGACAGAAAAGAATTGAAGGATCGGCGGGGGCGGGTTGTGTTTTAGCCACCGTGGCTGCCATCAATGCTTTTTCTAAACAAGAGTGGCAAGCACTTTTAGACCACACTCTGAATAATACAGGGTACCTTTATCGACGGCTCTTAGCCTCTCCGATACTTCAGCCTCTGCACAAGCCGCATCTCAACGTGGTTTGTTTCACCATCCGACCCGAGTATTGTCGCAGGCATGGTATAACCCATAATTCTCAACTGGAGCCAATCATCGAGTTAACCAGACAACAACTGCGTGATCAGTCGGGATATTTCTTTTCCGCCACCAACTTAAGTGTAGATGAGTCAGTTGATGCTTTGTCACCCGCTGAAAGACAACAATGGACTTACCGCGCCGTATTAATGCATCCACGCACTGAGCCCACACATATTGAAGAGGCCATTACCCTGCTGGAACAGTTAATTGAGTCAGCGACAAATAGGTAGGTTCTCTGCTTGCCAATTGGGGATAAATATAGTAACCTTAGCCCTAATGAGAAGTTTAATAGTATTCTCTTTTGCGTCTTTCTTTTTCTTCCCGAAATTAAGGGGAGGGTTAAGCGCGTAGTCTAAAATAAAGCAGCCGAACAAACCCTCCACAAGGAGGGTTTTTTGTTTGGGAAAGGAAAATTATGAACAGATTATTAACAGTAGGTCGCAGTAGTAAAGAAGGCTCTCCTCAGTTGATGGTCGCGGTTGGGACTACACAATTATTGGCCACAGACATTGTGGCCGTTCGCGATGAGATGAGATTTCTGGATCAGTCCAGATTATTAGCTCGACAGCGTGGGCAGTCGGTTAAAGAAGATAGCGTGGTGGGGCTAATTCCTGAACTGGAGGTGTGGCATCACTGGGGAGAAATTATTATTCTAGCCAATAATGGCGAAAAACTACGCTTGCCGATTAAAGACTGGCTAGATTCCGGTGCGCGTGATTTGCTTTTAAGCACGATCGCTCAACAAAAGGTACCACAAATTGGCGATATTGAGCAACGAGTGCTTTATCGACAAAAGCAGAGCGAACTTGAACGGAATAGTACTAGGCACGCGATATAAGTTTGGCGTTTTATTTTTTAGCTTCGGCGGCCTTAACCACCTCACTAAAAGCGTCCAAATCATGTACGGCTAAATCGGCTAGCATCTTGCGATCTAACTCGATATTGGCGGCTTTGAGTTGGTTCATGAAGCGAGAATAATTAAGTTGAGCCGACACCGCTTTGACGGCGGCGCTGATACGCGTGATCCAGAGGGCGCGGAAGTCGCGTTTGCGATTCTTGCGGCCAATGTAAGCGTATTGACCAGCGTGTAGCATGGCTTCGTGCGCCACTTTGTATAGGCGGTTTTTCGTCATGCGGTAGCCCTTGGTGAAACCAAGCACTTTTTGGTGACGAGCGTGACGATGAAAACCAGTTTTAACGCGTGACATATTTCCTTTTTAAGCGATGCCCAACATTTGTTTAATTTTCTTAGCCCAGCGGCCTTTGATTTCTACCGGGATAGCGTAGCGACGCTGCAGAGCTTTACCCTTACGACGGCGCAAGTGGCGCATACCCTGGGAGCGACGCATCACCTTACCAGTACCGGTAATCTTGAAGCGCTTAATTACGGTTTTACGAGTCTTATGTTTAAACTTTTTTGCCGCCATAAATTTCCTGACAGAAGAAGTATTATAACAGCAAGTAATAAAATCGCAACGCTAAACCGTCTTTTTCTTGCCGGTTGGCATTAACTGAGCAGTCATGAACTTACCGGCCAGTTTGGGAGCCGTTTCCACTTTGCCCACATCGGCTACAGCATCAAATATTTTTTTGAGTACTTGATTGCCGAATTCCGGTTTAGTTACTTCCCGGCCGCGGAATTTGACGTGGAGACGTACTTTACTTCCCTCTTCCAAAAACTCACGCACCCGGTTAATCCGCGCTTCTAGGTCGCCAGCAGCAATAAAGGGAGTAAGACGCAGTTCCTTGAGGTCGCTACCCTTACTGGACTTTTTGGCTTCTTCTTGACGCTTCTGTTGCTCTTGGTAGCGGAATTTGGAAAGTTCAATCAATTTAACAACCGGTGGTACGGCTTGGTCGGCAATCATGATGAGGTCTTTTTCTTCCTCATCACCTTTAGCCAACGCTTCTTCGCGTGACATGACGCCAATTTGGCCGCCATACTGATCAATTAGCCGCACTTGTGGCGCGGTAATCATTTCATTCATCACATAGCGCGCCATGGCGGGGCGGACATCATGATGTTTTGGTTTGCGTGGTCGAAAACGAATCGTGACCTCCTTATTTTTTCTACTCAGCGATTATAACATTGCAGGCGGGGTATTGGGGGTGGTAAACATATCTTTTGTCAACCGACTCGTTTATGCCGTGAAACGCATATAGCAACCAAGGTTTTGTATCTGGGGAAGACTTTATATTCGATTAACTGTTAATTTTTAACTTTATCTATCAAACAAAACAATCATTTACCCAATATGCGTTTCACGGCATAAGAGTAGTCGAGTTAAAACGGAAGCATACGGTGTGGCAGTCAGCACGATTGATTAAACATAGATCTGGCAGTACGCTTGGTTATAATGAAATTAATTGCCCGTCGATCTTGGTTGATTTGGCCGATTTTCTTTATTTTGTTGGTAGTGGTTGGTTGGGGACTACGCTCCCACTCCCAATCCTGGTATTTTCAGGATGAAACCGACCACTTAACGATGGGTTGGCTGATGTGGTCGTCCGGCCGCCGGTTGTACACCGACCTTTCCTTAACGCACCAACCTCTGCCGGTGCTGGCTGGGGCGATTTTAACTAAACTACTACCCTACAATTCGCTTTTCTTACTAATCGAACGTATTCGTTGGGTGATGCTGGTGTATTTAGCAGTGAGCTCGGCCTGGCTGGTGGCTCGTTTCCGTTGGCGCGGCTTGCTGACTAGTGCGCTGCTGCTGGCGTTGTCCCACTGGTTTTTTGGCTGGTATGTGTTGGGTGAATCTTTGGCCGCGCCGGCGGTGGCGGCGATTGTGCTTTACTACTTCGCTTTAGCCCAAGATTCCTACTACCGTTTAGCCGTTCCTGATGTAATTGCTTTGGCAATCGCCTTGTTTGGGGCTTTTTTCAACCTTTTACCTCTCTGGCCACTGGTTGGCTTGGCGACTGGCTGGTTCCTTTGGCGTCTGCCTTGGCCGCAAAAAAAGTTATTAGTGCTAGCCGGTTTATTGCCGACCCTCGCTTTGTTTGGCCTGATTTCACCAGCGGCTTGGTGGGAGAAAACGGTTTTAACTTCAGTACGTTACGTCATTCCCGCGGCAACGCCAGGTAACCGATGGGCCGTATTGTTTTATCCGTTTATTCAAGCAGCGGCACTTAGCGAGCCAATAGGTCGTCTTTTTGCGGCAGCGATTGTGCTAGTTAGTTTGGTGATTTGGCAAAGTAAAAAACGCTGGCCGTGGTGGTTGGCTTTGATTGGTCTTTGGCTACTAAACACCCGCAGTGACCACTTTAATATTCGGTTCTACCAGGGTTTTCACCTCTGGCCCTATTTGGCAGCCTTGGCAGCAGTATTGGCCGTAGCTACCACCACGGTCTGGCGGCGCTGGCCCAGCCGAATAGCGCGTGGGGTATTACTGCTAATATGGCTAGGTTTGCTGACTGGTAATTTAGTTTGGGTGGCCGAACGGAAAAATCGGTTAGCCGAAAATGCAATCCAGTACGGGACTTATCAAGCTATTGCCAACGCGCTTAACCTAGTGAAGAATCCTGGCGATACTCTTCTGACCGGTCCAGACGGCGACGGGTATTTGCACATCCTGACCAGCCTGCCAACGTCCGACCAGCAGGTGTTTCACCTCAACTGGGCTTGGAATGTACCCAAACTTCAGGCCGACTGGCAGGCTTTGTTGGCTGCACCGCCTGCTTTTGTTTACTTCCAAACCGAACCCAGCAGTTTCTATTACCAATCGCTGGCGCCGCTCCTGACGAAGCAGTATTACCATTTATATCGCGCCGACGGTCGGGTAACTGACCTCTACGTGCGACAAGATGTAGTGATTGGTTGGAATGAAACGCAGCGACAAGCGTTAGTCAGTCAATTTTTTACCCTGCCCTAAGCAAAGGAAAATATGACATTTGATAAGGAACAAGAGGATTTTCTGAAGAGAGTTAACATCGAGCTAGTATCGGCTAGCCCAACAGCCAAAGAGCAATTGCGCAAATTTTTAGTAAAAGAAAAGATTGCCTTCACCGAAGCAAACTCTCAGGATCCGCATTTTGAGTATGGTTTTCGTCTGGTTTTTTGGGCCACTGAGGAGATGAACGCCGCTCTAGTACCTGGTCATGCAGAAAATAGCTTTATACTTTGGTCGAAGTTGGATAATAAAACCATTGGTGTGGCGATCTGTGTAATCCAAAAACAGGATGACAAACTAGTACTTATCACTTCATTTTTGGGAGTGGGCTGGGAGTACCGACGCCATGGTTTGGGACGATTATTGTTACGTCGAAAACATAAAGAGTTGAAAAAACGCGGCATTCGCCGGTATAAAGCTAACGTTTGGGAAAACTCCAAAAAGTTGCTTTTATCCGAACAGAAAGCCGGGCAATTGCAAGTGGTGGAAGACCCTAGTGATCCCCTAGAACTAACCATCACTCTGCTTTAAATCAAACCTTATTGGGTGGTTTTTAGAGAAGGTAGAATACTGCCCCAATCGACCGAATTCAGGCTGTTTAAGGTCGCAAAATCGGCGGGAGTAGAACCAGAAGGTTGACGACCCAGTATCTGGGTCAGCTGTTCAAATTGGCTAAAAAGTGGCATAACCAGCGGCTGCAAAATCTGTACGGAAAGCAGTAAAACCACTAGCCACAGTAACCCACTGGCGGCGGTTCGGCCTAAACCTAAAAACAAACCAGCCACAAAACTGCGCCAGGCAACTTCGCGCACCGGCACGTCATAAATCGTTTTGCGGTTGATACTTTGACTGACTTGATTTTCCTCACCAGTGTCAAGTAGTGTCATAAATTAACGGGTCGGTGGTTTCTGGGGCGAATCTTTTTTCGGATGAGGATACCAAACATTAATCCACCAGCAGTAAAGGGAATGATAAAAATGTTCCAGCCAATGCTCGCAACGTTTCAGGAGAGACTTGTCTTCATCTTGGGGGTCTTTATCTGGTCGACGAGGACCACCACCAAAACCGGTGTTACCACCCATTATCTTCATCCACTCCACACGCTCTCGATGCTGTCGTCCACCTGCTGTAATGGCTGCCATAGGGATTTATTGTAGCACAAGTGAGTCTAACAGGACTCGAACCTGTGACCTCTTCGATGTCAACGAAGCGCTCTACCAACTGAGCTATAGACTCGAGAGAGTGTATTGTAACACGGGAAGATTGAAGATATATTTATTTCACGCCTATAATCTATGGTTTTTAGGGAATTTTAGATTAAGGGATGAGATTTTATGGGTAGAGTTAGCCAGAACGAGAATTTGGACGACAATCAAAATAATTCTGAGAAGAAGGATTACGAATTCGATTTTTTTGTCAGTTATTCATTTAAAGATCATGATTTTGCCAATTGGATTGCTGATCAACTAAAAAAATCTGGGTATAGGGTTTTTATTGCCTCAGTAGACATTCCTTCAGGTGATAATTTTGTTTTATCAATGCAGCGAGGAATCATTGTTTCCGAAAGGGCAGTACTCGTTTTGTCAAATAATTACCTTAAGTCGATATTTTCCCAACCGGAATGGGCGGTATTTTTTAAATCGGATCCAGAAGGACTAAAACGTAAGTTGTTTCCCGTCAAAATCGACGATTGTTCTCCAGAAGGATTATTGGGACCTATTGTTTATGCTGATATATCAAATCTAAGTCAAAAAGATGCAAAATGGAAAATACTTACAGAGGCTAAATCAGTCATTATCGGCAAACGTCAAATGAAGTATAAGAATCCCTTTAAAAAATAAGAGGCTTTATGAAGAAAGGGTCCGAACACAAAGAAAGAGAGCCTAAGCCCAGTCTGTTTATTGCCTATGTACAAGCAGATGAAAATATGGCTAGGTGGGTACAAGATGTTTGTCAGGCCAATGGCTATAGGACTATACTTAAAGCTTACCTGCCTGGCAGTAATGAGATATTAGATACCGATCGTGGTTTAAGGCAAGCAAAACATACTAGAAGCTATCAATCAAATAGATACAGCCCTGGCGACAACTATTGAGGCTGGATACTCTCCTCTCCATCTTGCTGATAGATTAAGGAAAGCGGTGTTATACACTTTAGAAAATGAAGAAAATGGCGAATCAAAATTTGCACAATTTTTGCATAAATATGTAAATACTATTGGACGCGGGCTCAACCTGAATGAGTATCGCGTATCAAGGATAGACGAATTTAGTACAGACAGCGAAGCGTTGTGTGAGTGGTTGTTGTATTATGGACGTTTTGATGATTTTTTTGTTTTGGTTAATGTTCTCATGGAATTATATGATCGCGCGATGAGCTCGCCAGTTAAAATTAATGATGTTAAAAGCAAACTCGAAAGGATGGTTGCCCTAAAATTCGCCAAAGGTGAATTAATTAAATTAATTATTAGGACTAATATACATCTGAATAAAAAGAAAAAAGAAACACTAAAATTTTGTGATACAGCATTAATGCTAGCTAGAGGAGTTGGGCTTAATGGTGATGACGAGGCAATAAAAGAGTTACAAGAACTTAAAGAACGAGCTTTAAATATACAAGAAAACAGTAACTAACTTTATTCGCCACCGGCTTTGTCCATCTGCAGATCTGGGTTATTTTCCATATTAGCAATAGCGCTAGCTTCTTTACCAGCCTCAATCCTGCCATTGGTTAAGGTTTTAAGTTTGGCTTGTCTAGCTTGTTGCGCCATCCTAAATTGCATTGAGCGATCGGCTTTAATACTGGCTGCCGTATCAGTAATAAAACGAGTTAGTTGAGTGAAGAGACTACGGTTGTCTATTTTAGGTGCTTGGTTGGTTTGTAGTGATGCTAATTGATTCTGACCAGCCGACTTGGCTTTCTTTTTTTTACCCATTTTTCTGGCTTCTAAAGTTAACTGATCAATTTCCTGAGCATGCCGAGCCGTTTCTGGTTTGAAAGCACTGGTTTCAGTGGTTTTGGGGGCTGAGATCGCACTCTGTCTCATCGGCGTTTCTCTATTAGTCGAACCAAGAACATCGCTATGACGTAGATCATTTAGCTGGCGGTCCGTTCGGTGCCGTTGGCCATCAAATAGGAGGCCGCTGCTCTTGCCAGTATTAGTGTCCACGGAAATCGGTGTGCGGACGGTAACGCCGGTTTGTTCAACCGCTTCCGGAGCAATGCCCATCAAGGTTCGGAATTGGCTGCGGCCGTCCAGGCTTTGAGCTCGTTGCGGTAATTTTTCTGCCGGATTATTTTGGTAAGCGGCTTCCTGGAGCATAGCTGAATTAAACAGATCGTTGGCACCTTCGCCAAAACCATTACCAACACCCGCCGAACCAACCTCCGCTTTAGGAAGCTGCTGTCCTGCCAGTTGTCTGGTCATGGCTTGCATAGTACTTTGCCCACTCATTCTTGCCGAAGTATAACCGAAACTTCCGCTTTTTTCAAGAAGCCCCACCTGGGCAGAGAGGCTTAGTCACAGTAAAACACGCCGTAATAGAGATTACAAGGACAAAAGGTGGGCAATCGCCTTTTGTTTAAGTAAAGTTGAGTGCCAATAATTCAGCTCTTCGCGGGTTACACCTTTTTTCTTGGGTTGATTGGCCAAACGGGCAGTTATGACCGCTTCCAACTCTTTTTCCTCAACCTTTAACTGAGCGGCACTAACGATGGCCGCCAGCAGTAATTCGATCTGGAGCGAGGCTAAAGTATTGACCGCGTATTCCTGGTATAGTTCCTCTTGTGTTTTCTTGATGTTTTTTAAGTAATCGGCTAATTCGAGATTTACCTGCTTGAGTTGTTGAATCAATTGGCCAAACCGGTGTTCGGTTTCCTGGCGCAAAAGCAACTCGGGAACTTTAACCTGAATTTTCTCCAAAAGTGCCCGCAGAATAGCTTGTAGTTTTAGTTGGAGTAGTTCATCAGCAGTGTGCTTGTGACCGTCATGTTCGTGATGATCTGGCTCCTTGATACCCTTAACAATGGCTTGGTACTCTCCCAACTCCAGCGGCTGAGTTTCGGCAATAGCGACAGTAAACTCCCAGTCTTTACCTTCTTCTATGGATTTGGGTGTTACTTCCGGTTCGGTCAGGGGTTTTAATTGATTGGCCTGAAGGTGTTCGCGGTAAGCACTAGGTAAAACTTCCCGCAGAATTAATTCCTGCAGGCCGGTGGCTCCTAAACGTTCGGCCACGATCTTAAGCGGGGCTTTACCCTGACGAAAACCGTCAAGTTTGATCGTTTTTTGAGTTTCCAGTAAAACTTTATCTTTAGCTTTAGCCACCGCCTCAGCTTTAATCACTAAGGTGAAGGTATGGTTGGGGACAATTAACGAATCCGCCGGATTAACCTTAGCAGTTGTTTTTGCTTTGGTTTTTTTCGGTTTAATGTCTTTAGTACTTTTAGCCATGGGGGCGATTATATCATGCTAGCCGGTCTTATTTAACCGCCTGGATGTGGTAGATTACTTTGCCAGCCGGTGCTTCGAATTCAATTTTATCGCCTTTTTTCTTACCACTGAGAGCTTGGCCTAAAGGTGATTTTTCCGAAATTTTCTTTTCAGCCGGATCGGCTTCCCACTCGCCTACCACGTGGAATATTTGTTCTTTATCGCTTTGATCGATTTTAACGATAACCTGCGAGCCTACTCCCACCACACCATTACCATTAGTGGTAACCACTTGGGCGCGCTGCAACAGGAATGCGATTTCTTCTAAACGACCATTAAGTACCGCTAAATCCTCGCGAGCGGCGTGGTATTCGGAATTTTCGGAAAGATCGCCATGGGCGCGGGCTTGAGCTACGCGGTCGATAGCGATGGCGATTTTATGGTCTTTGAGCTCATTGAGTTCAGCCACCAATTCGTCATAACCCGATTGGGTCATTTGGACAGGTGCGTTGGGATCGGTCATAGGAACCTTTCTCGCTCACTAGAGCTATGAGGGGGTATTGTACTGAGCGGACCTAGTTTTGTCCATGTCATTTATTTTTATACTATAAGCTATTTCTCGATTGCCACCGGCTGAGCAATAACAAGTAATCTTTTCCAAGTGGTACCGGGTGGATAACAGGTTTGCAGTACCAACTGTTCTTGATCCCACTGCGGCATCA
>CAZEEI010000004.1:2927-146485 GCA_964511175.1 uncultured Pseudomonadales bacterium | reverse complement strand
CCGGGTGGATAACAGGTTTGCAGTACCAACTGTTCTTGATCCCACTGCGGCATCAACCAAGTGGTATCGTCGGCGGGAACAATTTGTTTATCGGTAATTTCGTATTGGTAATCTTGCCCCCAAAATCGTAGGGTAATTTTTTGACCAATAGCTGCATCTTTTAGGCCGTAGAACTCCGCATTGTAACGGGCAATGTTCCACTCCGCGTCGGTAGAGTGAGCAAAAAGATAAATGGTCTTACTAACGTCTAACTGGTCCGGCAGGCCGGAACCAGCGGCGTGGGCAATTCCCTCCTGCAGGGCTTTTTGGTACTGTTGGGGTTGAGCGGGATTGACGTTAGGAGTAATCGTACTCTCAATGCCTAGTTCCGGAATGCTGAGCGAAAAAACATCGCGCGGCGAAGTAATACTAGGTGTAGGTTCAGGTGTGGGGGTGGGCGTCACGCTGGGGACTAAGTTTGGTTCAGAAACAGTTTGGTAATGGTCAAAATTACTGGTGGCGCGGCTAATGATCGATTGGGTTTCGAGGACAGCAATTGGTCCGGCAAACAGCAAGGCTAAAGCCACAGCAAAAGCTAAAGTGAAATGGCTGGCTAAGTCGGCAGTGGCGGCCAAGGTATGCCGCGGTAGTACCACTTTTGGTAAGGAAAGCGATACGGTTATTTCCGGCCAAGCAATAATCGGTAAAGTTAAATATGTTAGCGGGTGGTGAGCTAGTTCAACCGCCAAGTTAGCGGCAACATTTTGTTGGGCAGTGGCTAACCGTTGCGCTCGCAAACTGGTGAAATCAAGTAAAACTACCGGTTGCTGGGTCGACTGTTGTCGCCATTGTTTCAGTAGCGACGTTACCGACAACTCAGCGTAAAACCAGCCAGTCGCCAAAGCCGGCAAATCGCGGGGGATGACCGTGCAGGAAGATGACATGTTAGATTTTCTCCAGAGCCTATTTTAGGGGCGTAGACGGCGGCTGAGTAGCTTCAGACCCAAGCTGAGCGAACCAAAGCCGAAAGCAGTGAATAAACCCGCAGTGGCGTCGGCGCCGGTTTTAGGTAACTGTTTAGGCGTGGGAGCGGCAGTAGCGCTGGGTTTAGTCCGGCGGTTACCAAAGACGGCGATCTTGATTTGGTTTTTACTCATAGTAAGTGTTACTTCCGTGTTGGTGGTGGCGTGCCAACCATCCTGGCCTTTTTCGCGGATTCTAATCACGTCGTCTTGGTGTAAGTCACCCACCGTGCCGCCACGGCCGTTGTGATCGTCGTAAGTTTCATACTGGCGCCAATTCTCGTCATGGTTGCGGTCCCATTCGAACTTCCAATCCAAGCCGCCTTCGCCGCTGTCACGTGAACCATCGCCATCCTGATCTTCATATTTTTCGATAGCGAAACCGGTGTACTCGCCTTCTGGTGTCGGAGTAGGTGTAGGAGTCGGCGTGGGCGTGGGCGTAGGTGTAGGAGTCGGCGTAGGCGTCGGAGTTGGTGTCGGAGTAGGTGTAGGAGTTGGTGTAGGTGTAGGTGTAGGTGTAGGTGTAGGTGTAGGTGTAGGAGTTGGCGTAGGAGTTGGCGTAGGAGTTGGCGTAGGAGTTGGCGTAGGAGTTGGAACCGGTTCTTGTTCTACTTTAGCCCGGAAAACCACGGTCATGAGAAAGTCCCAGCAACCTTCCAAGTCCCCTAGTGTGCCAATCTGGATACCAGTTGGTTCGATTACCCCATCTGGTTGAGCAGTGTTCGGATCGTAAGGGTCAGCACCCAAAGTGGGTCGACCTTGGAAACGCGTGGAACCTTCGATGTAGTCCAGCGAAAACTCCTGATCGTCGGTGAGACCAACGTTACTAGTTTTGGTCGCGGCATTAGCGGCGGAAACGAAACCGGTGAGGGTTAAATTAGCGGTCAGATTGGCGGTCCAGTTGCTAACGCCAACGTGCACATCATGAGCCAAGGTGCCGCGGGGATTATTGTGGGCGTAGAGTTTGAACTCCAGCATGTCGTCTGGTGCCAAACCGTCTAAAGAAGTGTGCCAATTGGTTTCACCCAAACGGCGGACTTGGAAGGTGGGTTGATCTTGCGGATGCTCGTTAAAAACTGGATTGTTGCCGTTAACCACTTCTAAGTCGTAATACATGCGGTAGCTATAATCATCACTGTCGCCGCTGGGTAAATTGGAACGGAAAACTCCCCCTTGCGCCGGATCCGGGCTGTTGAAGAATAACGGACTCTCACTACCTTGATCAGCGATGTTTTCAATGATCCAATCACCAATCGAACCATCCGGCTGAACTTTAGTGGCATAGGAAGTAGAACCAGTAACATACTGCATATGGGCACCAGCTGGAATAGTGTAATCAGCATTGGCCGTGCCATATTTGGGCAGATTATCGGCGATAATCCAACTAAAAACACCGTCGTGGCCGTAAGCAGAATAATACTGCAAACGGTCAATGAGGTTATCCGGTTGATCATTGATGACCAGTAGTTGTACCCGAATTTTGTCACCAACCGCTAGGGCTGGTAAATCTTGAACATACTCGCCGCTACCGCCGTTTAATTGTTTAAACCAAACGCCAAAGCGTGGTTGCTGGGTAGCCGCGGCGCGGGAAGAGAAAAAGAGCCAGCCGAAACTGACCGCTAAAGCCAAAACCACCACGCCCAATAAGAAGGCAGTACTGCCGGTTAGGAGTTTAGTTTTGAGGTTAGTGAGTTTAGACCAAATCATATTTTCTTTAGTTTATTTTTTTACAGAGGGCTTTCGTTGGCCTCATCAGAATCGGTATCACCCTCAGGGGCCTCATCCGGCATTTCATCTGGCAGAGTGCCGTTTCGGTTAGTATTACCGGGGTCGAGTTTGGGAGGATTACTGGGTGGTATAACTTCTGGTGGTTGCTCTTCGCCAGGAGGAGAATCATTACCGGTTGCTGGCAATACTGCTGCATTAGCGGGAGTCGATTCTATTTGAGCTGGCGCGGCTGGGCCACAGAAACGTAGCAAGGAAGTAAAGTCCCCCTCCCCAAAAGACTCTTCGCCAAAAGTTAAACCACCCACTTCATAAGCAGTGGGTATAACATTGCGAGTCCACGGATTTTCTGGCGAAGCTTCACCATTAAAACCAGTATCTAAATCGATAATTTCGTAAGCACCCGCCGATTTCAGAATGGCTTGTCGGATCGCTGCTAAATTACCATTAGTCTCCCTGGCTATTTGGTTGAGAGCATTAATGTCTAGGGCAATAGCGACAGCGAAATGACTGTTACGGCTCCCTTTGTCAAAGGGGGTTTCCACATTAGTGTCGTCATCTTGATCCTTAATAAGAATGCCCCTAGTCGTGAGGAATTGATCAACACGCTGTTGGGAGGTTGCCGGAGCGGCTTCAACGCGACACGTTGCCCAACCACCTTCGCCGTTCATAACCGTGAATAGTGGTACATTCTTTTGACCGTCCCAGTAATTAACCGTGCGTTGTCCCCATAAAGCCGGACCATTTACCCGTTGATTAAGCCAAGCGTTAGTTAAATCGATGGCCCAGTTTAAGCGTTCTTCAGGTGTTAGACGAGTCCATAGTATCTCATCACCCACCCTAATTTGATAAAGAGTGGCTAAAGCGTGGGCAAGGGTTACTTCATAAACATTATCGAATGAATCAAAGACTTGTAAACCATGAGCAAATTTACCATCGGGAGTGACTTCGGGAGTCAATATACTAACTACATTAAAGTTATCGGCGGGATTGCCATTAAATATTAAAGGTTTGACATCAAAATTATCTTCGGTTTGACGAAGACTGGATTCGGTAAATAGCTGTGCTCCGTATTTGTCCATCCAATTAAAGCCATTGATCACAGCTGGTGTAAATCCTAAACCGAGTTTTTCAACCCTTAAGTCATTACGTGGTCCTGTAGTTAGCGGACCGGTTAAAATTTGTTCCAAAATATAATTAGCTTGAGCACGCTCTAAAGCGGCAGGATCATTTTGGTTTTCGGCGTAAAGAGCCCAAACACTTTTGAGTAAATCTCGCAATTCGGTAGCACTGTGTATTGGAGTGTTATTAGTATAAGGAAGTAATCCCGGTGTAGTATCCAAATCTTCCGGCATGACTTCGGCTGGCAGTCCTGGCGCAATATTTCCACTTCCACCATCTTGAGCAGCAGCAGCGCGAGCCCCCACCGCGGCTAGCAAAATTACCAGCAATGGTGTTAAAACACCAACTCGGTGTTCGGAGGCTAGTAACTTCTCTCCCCAACTGCCTAAATAATGCTTGTGATTTTTTTCAACCTTATCAAAGTGCATGGATTCGAATAATACCCGAAACATCAATCCTAGTCAACTATCTAGGAGTTTCCCTCCCACCGTACCAAATCCGCATAAAGCGGCAGAGCGCAAAATGAACTGGAATAGGTTCCTACTACGGTGCCAATCAGTAGAGCCAGCACAAAAGGACGCAGCGTGTCGCCGCCCAGTAGAAACAGAGTTAACAACATGAGCAGGATTGTGATGGAGTTATTGAGCGACCGGGTTAAGGTTTGACTAATGGCTAGATCGGCTAGTTCCACGGCCGTGGTGGTGCGCCGACTGGCGCGGCGCAGTTCCCGTACGCGGTCAAAAATAACGATCGTGTCGTGCACAGAGAAGGACAAAGTAGTCAGGACTGCCGTGACAAACAATACGTCAACAGTTGTGCCGCGCAGCAAACCTAGCCAGGCAAAACTGCCGGTTAAAATAATCGTGTCGTGCAGCATGGCTAGTATTCCCGCCAAGCCAAAACGCCAGTCCCGGAATTGCAGCCACAAATAAGCCAGAATGATGCCGACCGCCAAAGCAATACCAATCAGGGTTTTACGCACTAACTCTTGGCCAACGGAAGGACCCACCGTCTCAAAGCGGGTTTCGCTTACTTGGTTTTGAGGCAACTCGGTTTGCAGGGATTGGAGAAAAGTGGTTTTTTGCTGGCTGTCCAAAGCCGAAAAAGTTAACTCAAATTCATTATTGGCCAGGGGTATTACCGTAGCCAAGTTCAGACTTTGCGTTTGAGCTACTCGCTGGCCAGCCTCAATTAGCTGATTAGCTTGGCTGTTCACCACTTGAATTGCCAGCTGGGTGCCGCCGGTAAACTCGATGGCTGGTTTTAAGCCGCCTAGTAAAAGGGCAACGATACTGAGCAGAATCAGCGTGCCGGATAATAAGTAATACCAACGGCGGTGACGCAGCCAGGCAACGATCATCCTGTCCCCTTTCGTTTAGGCGCTGTCAGGAATAAGCGCACTAGTAGCCGCGAGTAAAACACACCGGTGAAGAGGCTGACGGCAATACCTAGAGCTAAGGTTAAAGCGAAGCCGCGGATGGGTCCGCTCGTATTTAACCAACCCCAGTCCAGCGGATTAAACAGAATAAAACAAATGGCCAAGGTAGCTAGGTTAGCGCTTTTAATACTGTCCCAGGATCGGCCAAAACCCAGCTGTAAAGCCTGTTCCCAAGACTTATCAGCCCGCCACTCTTCCTTAATCCGTTCAAAAGTTAGAATATTAGCATCCACCGCCATGCCGATCGAAAGAATTAAACCGGCAATTCCCGGCAGTGACAAAGTAACCGGAATCAACTTATAAAGCGCAATGGTCAGAATGCCGTAAGCGATCAGGCCCACTACCGCCGCCACGCCCAGGCTGCCATAGAGCAAAATCATAAATAGAGTTACCAGTACTAGACCCACTGCCCCAGCCCGAATGGATAGCTGTAGCGATTGCTGTCCTAAAGTTGGACCCACTGTTTTTTGACCAACCACCTTGATTGATACCGGCAGAGCGCCGGCGTTAAGCTGGGTAGCCAAAGTTTTAGCCTCTTCCAAGGAAAAACCACCCGATATTTGTGCTGTGCCGCCATAAATGGCGCCATTCACTATCGGCAGGGAGACTGGTGTATCGTCCAAATAAATAGCCACTGGTTTGCCAACATTGCGCGCCGTAATTTCGCCGAACAGCTTGGCTCCTTCGCTATTAAACTCCAGCGATACCACTGGCTCACCGGTTTGATCAAACTGGACACCCGCCCGCTGCAGTTGGTTGCCGTCTAAACCGGTGGGTTGGAAAGAATTAAGATATTGTTCCGCCGAACGGGAAGCTACACTGGCATCAGCCACCGTTTCGCGAAATTGAAGCTGGGCGGTTTGGCCAATCAGAGCGAGTGCTTGCTCTGGTTGGTTTAACCCTGGCAACTCAATTATTAGCTGGTAGTTATCACCCCATACGGTAGAGCGGATCCGCGGCTCGCTGACGCCATAGAGATCAACGCGGCGGCGCATTACCTCTTCCACACTAGCCAAGGCGGTGGTGCGTTCACTACTAGGGATATTAGCCATATCGGCTGCCAACGTTACTTGGGTGCCGCCCACAATATCGAGTCCCTGCTTGAGCGGCAAATCGGTAGTAAAAGGTATGCCGTAGAGAGTCAGGTCAATTACGGTTTTTTCAATAGCTAGGGCGTTAGGCCAAGCGCTAATATCAGATACCGGCAGCTGAGCGGCCAATTGTTTTAACGGCGACAAAGGCAAAACAAACCGGGTTGGTAGAGCCAGCATTAGTCCCAAAGCAATCACCAAAGTGGTGAGAAAAAACTGAACGTACTCGCGGTTAACACGCCAGCGTAGGCGCAAACGGATCTTAGCCACAGCGGTAGTTTACCGCTCCGGCTTGTGTTCCACCAGAAGATCTTCGTCACCAACAATCATGATTCGGCCGCCGGACAAAGCTTCGTTAATAAAAGGGTCGTGTCGGGCTTTACGGAACTCAAACTCATCGGTGCCCATGAGGGTGTAATTAATTTCATGTCCCCGCTTTTTTTCTTCTTCCTTAATCAGCGGCTCCAATTCCTTCATTTTAATTTCACCGACTAACAGAATGTCAACCTCATCCAAAGCCCGATTGCGGTGTTGGGCAAACTTGCCGGAAAACATCACAAACTTAGGATTGCCAAGAGCCTGACGGTTTTTCTTAATAGCCTGTCCTAAGCCAGTAGCTTTAGCCAGCAGGCGCAGTAATTCCGGGTAGTAATCGTACTGCCGATTTAAGAAGTAATATAGGCGATTGCCCCGCTTTTCGCTTTTGAGAATGCCGTTTTTACTCATCCGTTCCAGTTCACGGCGGACGGCGTTAATTTCCTCGCCTATTTCTCGGGTAATCTGGCGGACGTAGTAGATTTCGTTGGGGTCGCGGAAAAATAAAGCCAACATCTTGACCCGTACTTTGGAAATCATGAAGTCAGTTAATTTGGCCACACTTAACAGTATAGCGCAGTTGGGCTGTTAATTGAAGGCTTTTAGTACTCAATCTCGGTATTGTTAGCCAAAGCGGCGATCCAGATTGAGCCGCGGTTGAACTGAACAGGCTTGCCGCCAACTAGGAATTGCAGTGGGGCGGTCCGGGAAGCTTTTTGCCAGGTGGCTTGGACGACTTTACCATCTTGAAAAATAAGAGCCTTACCGTTACCAACTGTGCCGTAAAGCATATGTTTATTTTCGTTGACCGGACCCTTTTCCGTAGTGAACAAAATCACGACATTTTTGGCGCGAATCTGTTCGTTGTTATTAATATCAATGTGAGCTGAACCACCCATAGTGCGGAGGTAGGAATCGGTGGCGGTGTCAAAGTTCCACTCTACACTGAAGTCTTGGTAGCCGTCCCAAAAATCATGAGCGATTTTGACGGTATCACCCAACTCTTTGGCGTCATCTTTAAATTGCCAGGGCTTAAAATTAGGCTCACCTTCCCACTTAGTAATGCCGCGTGAATCCTTGGCGTAGTCCCAAAGGCGTTCGGTGGAGCTTTCCATAGTATGTTCGGTGGCCAATTCACGGCCGTCACTTAGCGCAACCCGGTCATAATTGCGCACAAAGGTGGGGAAACCAATTGAAAACTGGTTAAGGTCATTTTGGCCGCCCCAGCCGTAATCTTCGATTTGGCCTAAGGCGTCAGTGGGGCCAGGCAGGTTGGCGCCGCCCACGTGGGCGTAAAGCGGTTCTTGGTAGCTGGAAGCCCAATCAATAAAATAGGTGCGGGCCGAACGTACTGGTGCCACGATAATATCCTGCGATTGAACGGCACAGTAGAAGACGCCCATAAAGCGGGTAATACCACCCTCGGCGACGGCTTCAAAAACCACGTCAGCCCGACTGAGCCCGGATTGCGGGCGGGCGTCGGGGTGGTTCTCAATCATCACCGCTAAAGGCGTGCGGGTTTCCCAAGCTTCCCGTTCAGATTTAGTGTACATTTGGCCGTTGAGCGGACAAGGCTCGGTTTTAGGAGCGTTTTCCGCCACACTAGCCTTACCCTTACCGGCCTTAGGTACGAGAGGCGAAATTAATTTGGCAAAGCGGCTGGGTTGGTCGCCGGAAACAGAAGAAGCCAACGAGCTAGCCAAAAGAACGCGGAAGCCGGCAAACGCAATCCCGGCAGTTGCTAAATAAACTACCAGGGCCAAAATTAACAAGTTTTTTTTCATCATATTGGTTATCCTTATTTCGGGTGAACCCTAATATAATAACGGTTGAACCAAAATCGGTATAGGGGCAAGTTATATGGCTGTACGCCGCACACGAGCAGATAAATTAAAATCCCAATTACGGCGCAGCCAGACGACTTTTTCTTGGCAGCCACAGGTCGAGATACCAGTTCAGGTGGCTAAACAGACTAAAATATCGGTAGAGCCCAATCAACAAGAGCTGGTTTATTTAAAGCGCGATTTGCGGCGGACGTTTTTGGCGCTGACCATTGTGTTGCTTTTACTGTTTTTGGTTTGGCGTTTCTGGTAGGTGGCGTGGTGTATCCAAATGGTCAAAACCGATAGTTGTACAACTATGATCTGGTGGAGCCTTTTCGGTTGAGACTGTACTTGAGGTAAGTTGTACAACTGTTGGTTTTACGGTTTTTGATATATCGCCACCTCGGCATATGCTAGAATTTCGCCTATATGTCGCGTGTAGCTGAACCTTTAGAGACGCACGTTTCTTTAGTTGATAGAGCTGAGCAGAATGCTGGACAGATCCGTTTACTCAATCATCAAACGATCGGCATGCTTCAGGACGAAGATGTGGTTTGGCGTTTTGCTTTGGTCACTAATGGTGTTGAGACACAGCTAGCTTTCGGTGATTCTGATATTTACACCCACTCCGACATTTTACCAACCGCCTGGCGGGGCATATCTGTCAGGAATGGAGTTGAGCCCGTTATCGAGTTTGGCCGACTCCATTACAAACGAGGGATTTTTTACTACGCAAAAAGTGATTTTTCGGAAGGTGAAGAAACGTTTAAGTTTTTGGATACGCATTTTCCTGGTACGAAACTACTTTTTTTAAGCTAACTGAGTCAGATCACGAACTTTCCCTCATCCAGAAAGTCTTCCCCATCCAAAGTAACTTTGGATCCCGGCGCACTCATGTCCTTGACGATATCCAAGTGCAGAGCCGAGGAGGTTTCCCCGCCGCATTCGGCAAATCCTTGACCCAGTGCTAAATGCATCGTGCCAGCCATTTTTTCGTCAAACAGCATATTGAGCATGTAGTTGGTAATGCCTGGGTTGCCGCCAAAAGCAACTTCACCCAAGTGACGCGCATCTTCATCGGTATCTAACAAGTGGTTAAGGTAGGCCTCGTTTTCACTGGCGGTAGCCTTCACTACCCTGCCGCGTTCAAAGAACAAGTGGATATCGCGCATTAATTTACCGTCATGTAGGAGTGGGAAGTTAAAGTACACCTCCCCTTCCACCGAATCGGCCGTCGGCGAGGTAAAAACTTCACCACCTGGCATATTAGCTTTCCAGTCGTCGGCAATCCAGTGGTGGCCGGCCACCGACAGGGTGAGATCGGTTTTCACACCCTGGATGCGCAGGGTTTTAGCCTGGTTAAGGCGGTCCGCCAGTTTTTGCATCCGGGTCTCGATTTCCTGCCAATCGCGGTTGGTGGCGCCAAAATAAAATTCCTCAAATTCATCCAAGGAAAGATTAGCGTCTTGGGCCATGCCGTGGGTGGGTACATAGGTTAAGACCCAAGGCTTGGCCATAATAATATCTTTGACGCTTTTCAGGAGCCGCGAACGCTCCAGCAGTTTCTTAGGATCCGCACCGGCTAGTTCGCGCTTATTTTGTTCGCCAACAATCGTAATGGTTTTGTCGGCCAGGTTGGCCGTGAACTCCATGATGTCCGGGTGGTGGTTTAATTGCGCAGGCGTAGCGTGTTTATAGAAAAAAGCAGTCACCTGGTCATCGGCTAAGTCATAAAGTGGGTGGGCGCCAACCAAAACAATTTGTTTATATACTTCCCGACTGAGCGGCAGGGCAGCTGGCGAAGTGGCCCGTAGCCAAATGTGTTCATTCGGTTTAACAGCCATACATTGCTGAACCAGGATTTCGGCTAGCCTGGTGTAGCGAGGATCGGTCATAGGTTCCTTAACTTAATTATTTTTGAGGTGGCGCGCAAAAAATTGCAGGTCACGTTGGACAGCCGTCGACCAATCTGGTTGGAGATTGTGATCGGCTTGGGGGTAAGTATACAACTTAGCCGAGACCGTGGCGGCCTCCAGTTTGGCGGTCAATTGCTCCGACCAAGCTAATGGCACGGCGTCGTCACGTCCGCCTTGGTGGATTTGGAGGGGAGCCAGAATACGGCTAGGTTCGGTAAGGGCTGACCACTCGGCGGGATCATTGTCCAGCGTGAACTCAAAATTGGCTAATTGTTGTCGTAGGTATCGACCCTGATCCTCGGCATCGTTGCTGTAGTAGAGCACGTTGTAAGGGAAAGATTGGGAAACCGGTGCCCAGAGACTGGTCGGCAAAACTTGGCTGGTTATTTCCAGCACGGATAAGGCAATTTGACCGCCGTTACTGTGAGCCCACAAACCAAGCCGGGACTGGTCGATAATGTTGCGTACGGTCGGCAGAGGATCGGCAGTCAGGTCAGGATCAAGTTGTAGTTCGCCGGACTTGAGGTCAGTCAATAATTGGAGAACTGTCAGTGGTTTAGCAAAACGGGCGATTAGGACGTCACTAGACTCGGCGTCGCTACCGCCGTAGCCCAAAAAATCCGGCGCGATCGTCACAAAACCATTCTGGGCGAATGCCGCCGCCGCATTGCGGGTGCCGGTGCCGGTACGGTACTCTTCCCGCTCCACGTAGCCGCGTAGCATCACGATGGCGGGAAAGGGACCCTCACCCGTGGGAATATTCAACTGACCGGTAACGCGGTCCTTTTGTTTGGTTTCTAAATTAGGTACATCCCAGGCAACCAGGAAGGAGTGGTAACTGGGCTGTGACTGATCCAGCACCCCCAAAATAGTGATTGGTTCCGGTGACAAAATCAGCGAACGCAATGCGCTGAAGCGAAAAGGCAAATAGGGATTGGCCGGTGCCTCTGGTGTTTTTTCTCCTAGTGGCGTTAGCAATTGGTAGCTGGTGGCAGATTTAGTGATTAGGCCGCGCAGACCAAAACCAAACACAAACATGGTCACGCCCAAGGCAATCGAAACCACCACACGGCGAATACTCAAACGCCTGGGTAAAAGCTCATTTTCCATGTCGTCATTATATCTTAATTGAGAGCGGATCTCAGACTAAGGCAACCGCTTTTCTTTGGTTTTGCGTAGTGCTCGGTCCAACCGCTCCACTGCCCCAGTGAGAGCCGTCTTAAGGTCTACCGCGCGGTAAGTAATAACCACATTTTCACCGGGTACATCAGCCAGGAGGGTAACTTGGTTAGCGCCGGGATCATTCTTTTTTTTCTCAATACGGTCTGTAGTGACCGTGACTCCATCTAGCCGGTACTGGTGCCGCTCCAGTTCCTCAAGCTGCTTAGTCACAAACTCCTGGAGCTCCGGGGTGAGCTCGACGTGACGCGATTGGAAGATGAGATTCATCTTACTCCTTTCGGTTTAGTTCACGCAGACGGGGATGACGTTGATCCTTGGCCGAAAGTAGCGGCTCGGCAATGGGCCAGTTAATATTCAGGTCGGGGTCATTCCACAACAAGCCAGCCTCATGTTCGGGCGAATAATAATTGCTTACCTTATAGAGGAAATCGACCGTGTCGCTCAGTACCAAGAAGCCGTGGGCAAAACCTTGAGGGATAAACATCATTTGTTTGTTCTCGGCCGAAAGATGTACACCAAATGATTGACCGTAAGTGGGTGAATCTGGCCGGATATCAACCACCACGTCATAGGCTTCGCCGCCAACTACCCGAATCAGTTTATCCTGAGCCATGGGTGCACGCTGAAAGTGCAAACCGCGCAAAACACCACGGCTGGAATGGGAGTGGTTATCCTGCACAAAGGTAGCGTCGATGCCGTGGTCGGCAAAAATTTGGCGGTGATAGTCTTCTAAGAAAAATCCCCGCTCGTCTTTGGCCAACTTGGGCTGGATGAGGGTTAAACCGGCTAAAGGGGTGGGTTGAAACTGAAAATCGTGCTGCATATTGCGCCCATTGTAGCAAAGATCAAATAATTTTCGTTGTCGTTATTTTTACTACTTGTACATTGCTGTCAATTTGCAATAATAGTTGACGCGTTAATTTAGTACTGGAACCAAAATAAATATGGAATCTGATTCAACTGCTAGTTCTGACGAACCTCCTTTAGCTCAGCTGCCAAAAGCCAAATTGATTCCGCGTGGTCCCGCGGTTAGTTTGCCGCATGGCGGTTTGCCAGAGGTTTACTCGCTGTACTTGCGGGAACTAATCACTAAAACCGGCGGAGTGGATGGCCCCATTGGCCGCCAATTTGTGGCGCGTCCCAACTTGGAGAGAAAATACTTTAGTCGCCAAACTATGGATCCCCTCAATGAGGATCATCATGAGGAAGCTCCTGGTTTGGTTTATAAATATCGCGGCCGCCGGCGTAAAGACGGCTCGGTAATCACTTATGGTCGGGCTCTTTGGACCGTTACCCGTTTTTGTTCCAGTTATTGCCGGTTTTGCACGCGGGGACGGGAAGTAGGTTACACCGGTGCTGGGGCGCTAAACCAGAGTGCGGCTTTAGCGCGCAAGGCCTATCTTTCTGATGCGGATTTAGATCAGGTTGAAGCTTATTTAGATAAACACAACGAGATTAACGAAATTATTCTTTCCGGCGGTGATCCCCTCACCACGCCTGAGCCGTATCTCACGAAAATTTTGTCCCGACTGGCCAAACGCCAGGCCGACGGTAAACTAGATATTGTCCGGATTGGTTCGCGTTTCCCAATTCATAATCCGATTGGTATTAAAGATTGGCACTACCGTGCCGTCGGATTACTGCGCAATCCTTATCTAATGGTGCACGTTAACCATCCCGCTGAGCTAACCGAGCAAGCCTTGGCTGTGCTCAATCGTTTTCGCCGCGAATCACTGGCTGCGGTCTTGACTCAAACGGTACTGCTTAAGGGAGTTAACGATAATGAACAGGTGCTTTACACACTTTTTCAAACCTTGGCCAAGGAGGGCATCCGTCCTTACTACGTTTTCCAAAACGACGATGTCTGCTGGGCTAAACATTTTACGGTCCCTTTGAAACGAGCGGTTAAGATTTGGCGCAAACTCCGGCCGCGTTTGTCTGGTGTGGCGGCCACTGCCAGATTTGTAATTGATGTGCCGCAGGGTTATGGCAAGATTCCCATACCGGAGGGCAATGCTTGGTGGGTTGATTTTAATAAAGGTTTCCGCGACTTTAAGGGAACTCAATTTACTTGGCCAAATTCGACTAAAGCTTAGTGTTTTAACGTTGGCGTGCTATAATACTGCTTAGTTTTAGAACATTTCTGTAGTACGGGTCTGTCCAAAATTTAAACCCTTGGTTACAGGCTCCCTGGATTACGTGGTTGTTTCTAAGCTAAAAACCATAAAAAGACCCGGACATTCCGGGAGAAACTAGGGAGAAGTATGGACCAAACCGGTTCCCAACCTAATCCGCGTAAACTGTTTGTCGGCAACCTGCCGTACAGTGCCACGGAACAACAGCTGGAAGAGCTGTTCGCCCCTCACGGCGAGATTCGTGAGATCAAACTCATTATCGATCGGGTTACCGGTCGTTCCAAAGGCATCGCCTTTGTCGAGTTTGTTAATGAAGAAGACGCCCAGAAGGCGATCGAAGCGGTTAACGGTGTCGAATTAGACGGCCGCGCTTTAGTCGTCAACGTGGCTCGTCCCCCAGCACCTCGCCAATTTGGCGGTGGTGATCGTGGTGGCTTTGGCGGCGGTAGCCGCGGCGGCTTCGGTGGTGGACGCGGTGGTTACGGCAACAAGCCTAGCTACCGACGTGATCACTAAGTAACCCTTAGTCATTAAGAGTGGAAACAACCCGGCCTCTGGCCGGGTTTCCACTATCTCCCCAACACAGAACTCGATTATTTGGTACCATGATGGTCTATGAATATTATCGTTACCCTCATTGAGTTTGTTTTGCATATCGACGTTCATCTGGTGGAAATTATTCAAGCCTATGGTGTGCTCACCTACGCTATCTTATTCTTGATAATTTTTGCCGAAACTGGTTTGGTAGTGACGCCTTTCCTGCCAGGCGACTCCCTGCTTTTTGCGGCTGGAGCCATCAGTGCGCTTGGCTCGCTGCATTTGTCCGCACTGCTTGTTTTGCTTTACGCCGCCGCTATTGCCGGTGACTCGGCTAATTACTGGATTGGCAGTTTGTTTGGCCAGAAAATTGTCGATAACCCCAAAATTACTTTTATTAATCAGGAGCATATTGATAAAACCGAAGCTTTCTACCGCAAGCATGGCGGCAAAACCATTATTTTGGCTCGCTTTGTACCCATCGTGCGCACGTTTGCCCCTTTTGTGGCTGGGGTGGGCAAAATGCATTACCAAACTTTTTTGTTGTTTAACGTGATTGGCGGTTTATTGTGGGTGAGCCTGTTTACTTTAGCCGGCTTTTTCTTTGGCAATATCCCGGCCGTGAAGGAAAATTTTGGCTTGGTGGTTATTGCCATTGTGTTGATTTCGGTTTTGCCGATGATTTATGAATACTGGAAACAGCGCAATGTGTCGTCCACACCGCAAAAAACTTTGGAAAAAGTTGTGAACCAATAGGGTTATTCGACTCTTCACCCCCCTCTCCGCGTGTATCAAAAACCGCAAAATCGAAAGTTGTACAATTTGACGGGTGTTTTTGTACAAAACAAGTGGCCCTTTTGTACAATTACCAATTTTAGTGATTTTGATTAGTGGTAGAACTCTAAACTATGTACTACACTACCAGTATATGGAAGGGCAGTGTGTATGAAGTCTCAAGATAAAATGCCGTGTCACGACTGGCGCGGTTGTGGCAGTCATGGCAGCGACGCGGTTTATGGTTTAGGACTGTTGGGTGCCCTAGTTTATTTTTGGCAAAATTCGCCGGCCATGGCGAGTGATAAATTAGTCGCTATTTTTAAGGCGCTCACCTGGCCCGGTTGGGTGGTTTACCAGCTATTGGGCTTTTTACACCTATAATTATTTATTGATTTGCCAATCCTGAAAAGCTTCCTGTACTTGGTTAATCTCAGCCTGGTTAACTGTTTGGTTATTAAGTAAACGATGCATAATGTCAATAACGCCGTCGTAGGGGGTAGGTTGTGATAACTGGTTGGTAAGCGGTACAGTTACTAGATTGAGATAATAGGTCTCTTGGAAAAAGCGATTCCAATTTCGTAGTAGTTGCGGCTGGCTATTGCTATAAAGGGCGGCAGCTAACTGATCAGCCCAGGCTCTTTTGGTGGTTAGAGCCGTAGTGAGATCGATACTGCGATTATTAGAGGCTAATCGCCACAGCACTTCCGCTGCCAAAAAAGTTGAGCGGGGAATTTCGACCGGACGATCAATAGAATAACCGGCCTTGCCAAGAAATGTTTCAAAATATGATAGTGATTCTAGACTCATGTCAAGATTACCAAGTGGACCCAGCTCACTATTCATCCAGCTGTTAAAAGCTGTGTCACTGGATGCAGAGAAGAAAACTACATCACTGGCAGGATCCCAACCAGTGGTATTAACAGTTGCCAATGCTGGTAAAGTTTTATCTTTCCAGCCGTTAATAATATTAAACGCTGTTTGCTGTTTAACTGTCAAAGCGGGTTCAGTAGTGAGGCGTTGATCTTTCCCTTCTGGAAAACATTCCTGCCAAAAGTTAATTGCTTGGGCAAATGCCGGCTGGTCGACACCGGCATAGCATTGGTCTAAATAAGTTTGGATGACCGTTTTGGCTAAATCGTTAAAATTATTGATCAGTTGAGATGCTTCCTCTGGTCGGGCAGCGGCCCATTCGCGGAAACTGACTTTATTGGTGCGGTTATACCAATTATCTAAACCACCCGCCAGGAAAGGATCATCGCGGTTAACTTCATAGTCAGTCGGTAAAAGCAATTGTTGGTGGTCGATGCCGGGATAAGAAAAAATAACATAAACTTTTTTACCCTCGTTAATTGCTGGCGAGAGCCAGTTCTCTAGCAGGCGTTGCCAGTCTCGGGTGGCCACATTGACACAGCCCGTAGAAAAATTACATCCTACATCTGACAGTCTAGCGAGCAGGGCTTGTTCTCGGTTAGCATATTGTTGTACCGGTGGGATTTGGTTAATAGTATATTGCGATCTATCGGGGTCAAATGAGCCATCTTCGCGTAAGGCGCTGATGTCAGCAATCGAGGTAAGATCGTCTACGTGGGCAAAGTTTTGTATCTGGGCAAAACCGTTAACGCGAGCGATCATAGGGGGAGTTAAGGTATCGCGTGGTATACCACGGTGGTTGTAATGAACACCGCGCTGACCATCAACATAACTACCGTCTTGAGCGTGATCAGTGATGGCATACGACCCCGATAGAACATAATCCCTTTTTAACTTCTGACCTACTAAAACCTTAGTATCAAAAACTTTTCGTGGCTGGCTTGCCTCTCCCATTTGCCATAAACCCAATGAGCCATCATTGATGTTAACGGTTATTACATAGGTAACATCATTTAGCTGGGCTGGCAGGTTTTCAATATTTAACTGGCCGGAGCCATATTCTTTAGGGTCGGCATGGTAGCCGGTACGATCGAAGTGTTCGTCTGGCTCGGGAAAGTGAGTAACCATTTGTTTAACCAAATTATCCTCGGTAGCTGTGTTGTTTAATTGGCGACGCAGTTGGTGATTCCAAACACTAGAACTGTCAAAATAGATTATTCTTGAGGGATCTTTCCAGGTAATAAATTGTTCAGTTTGGTTTAGGGCGTTATGAGGACCAAGCGCGGTTTCAAAATGCAGATGAGTTTCGGTAGTGTTACCCAGTGCGCCAGTCAAGCCCAGAATTTCGCCTGGCCTAACTACATCACCAACCACTAAATTGGGTACTACTGACTGGCCGTGTCCATATACTGCATAAAGATAAAGATTGTGGCCTTCACCGTCGTGACCAACCGGGTGCAAAGAACGTAAGAAGATGGCATTAGGTCCTAACCCCTTATGTTCATCTTGATCAAAACCAGAGCCAATGGCCACCACTTCCGCCTCGAAGGGGGCGGTGTAGGGAAATTCGCCAAGATAATCAGTGCCGGTATGAGTTCCACCGAACCAATCACCATACAAAGCTGGATTATGCCGGCCAAAATGTTGAGTCAAATTTTCAGTACCCACAGCTGGGTGAGACACACTACAATTTAAGGATCGTACCAGGTTGGCAGGAGTAGGTTCTCCTGTATTGAGGGTGAAGTTAATATTGTTACCCAAAGAACCCAAAGAGGATTCGGACAATTGTTGAGCCCACTCGGTTGGTTCAACGGCAGCTAGGTGTTTGGTGGGTAAAGTTCCCAATGGTTGAATGTTTTGTAGGTGGCTAGGGGATGGCTCGGTGAAGAAGGGCAAATTATCAGTTGAGGGGTGTAATGTTTCCGGCGAGGTAAGGCGCTCGGCGATAATCACCGGATCACCTTCCAGTGAATCAGTGAAACCAAGTTGTTTACCGTCCAGATCAGAGGAAAAATCGAGAAGTGGGGCAAAAGCCAAGGTTTGTCCACCTTCCCACAATAGCCGCAAAAACTCACGACGAGGCATGCGCTTAACACCAGGAGTGGCTTCCGGTTCTGGCGACCTTCTTTTTGGGCGACGTAAAAAACGCATAAACCTATCTTAACCTGATTTGAAAATGCCGACTAGTCGAATGCTGATGGTTATCTTACCGTTCTCCCCCGCCAAAAGCGGGTAATAAAGGTAATAATCTGCTGATGGGGCGGTTTTTTCTTAGGATCGTCAGGAAGCACAGAATGGTTGGTCGGTGTTGATTTGGCAACCGGTGGTATAAAGGTAGGCGGTGGGTTGGGGTTGGGAACCATCTTTCTTAATAATACAATCAGTGGCCAACTTAACGCAACTTTTTGGTTGGTTGCGCTTTTTCGGCTCGTTCCTTCTTAATCAGTGCCCACCGACCAGGCCAGCCCAGATGTCGCGCTAAGGCTTTCATGATAAATATTCTGCGCCAGAAAAGCTCATCCGGTAGCTCTGGTTGAGAATTAGAGGTTGGTGTTTCGGACGAAGTCATAAATCGTATATCGCTGGGGATTGTAACACGGGATTTAACTATTTCGATCATTACAGCTATGCTAGAATGCGGTTTAAAAGCAGTTAAGAGGAGCAAGTTGTGCCGTCACTTATAGAATTATTTGAACAAAGCGAGGTATCACGCGAAGAACAAGCCGACTTAACAGACATGAGTTTTATTTATCTGACTTTAAACCAAGATGAAATGAGGCGTTATGGTTTGGAGGTAGGAACCGTTCAGGTCCCAGTTGTTGATCCGGAGCTTGATAGGCACGAAGCCATGTTGCCTGATGGTCGTATTCTTAGATTTGGCAATGATCAAGATGTGTATGAACTAAGGTAGGTGCGCGCTTTACTTTATGACTGATCTGCACTTAGAAGAAACGACCGGCGAACCCAATCCCCAAGATAAGGAGACACTGGTTAAGGGTCTGTTGGCTTACCACGCCAATCAAGGACATCCGCGTCATACCGAAGTATTTTCGATTTTTCTTAAAGACCAGAACGATAAAGTTTTGGGTGGAGTGATTGTTTCTTTTCTCTGGAATGGTATGCACATCGATTCGCTGTGGGTTGATGAGTCGATCCGTCAACAAGGTTGGGGGCAAAAGTTGATGGCTAAAGTAGAAGCAGAAGCCATTAAGAGAGGCTGTACCATTGCTTATACCGATACTTTTACCTGGCAAGCGCCGGGTTTTTACGCCAAATTGGGATACCAACCGTATGGTAAGCTGAGTGATTTTCCAGAAGGAAATGCGTTATTCTATTTTGCGAAAAAGTTAATTAAACAATAAAATCCAGCGGATAGCTTACCCAGCCTAGCTGCTTTTCCCTTAGCAGCCAAATGTAGGCGGTCATCGCTGTGAAATCGACTATTATTTTGCCAATGGTTCTTTCGTTAAACACACTATTGTTCGGCCCTTGGGAGACATCTTCTTGTAACTGCTGGAGTTGATCCACGCTCATACGGTCCTGAACATGCTGGCGCGCAAACTCCAACCGACTAATAGTGCCGTGGTCGTCGTTAAAGTCTGACGGCAGATTAAGGCAGTGATTGGTGTGGACAAAAGGCAGTTGAGGATGCGTCACGATTCCATCGTTAGCGGTGAGTTCCAAATTCCAAATCTGGCCATTTCGACTCACAATGTTGTGGTTGTAACCAGAAGCCCTGGGTAAAGCGAGAATGGTACGGATTGCTTCATCTGGATTTTGGCTGTCCAATAGATAACGAGCGATAACGTTTTTCGGGATACCAATCTGGTTATCAGTGAATAATAGAGTGTTTAAGGCGTGTATATAACCGTAAGAGCTGATGCCAACCGAGTTCCCTCCCAGCGTGTTGTAGTAACAAATTTCTAAGGTGGTTAGGTCCTTGATCGTTTTCTTAACCACACAAACCGTATCGGCCATTCCTGGTTCCAAAGCATCTTCATTATGGCCGATGAGCTTGCCACTGTTAGTGATTACGTTAGTACATTTAGCACTAGCGCGATTTATTTCGGCATCGGACTCAATACTCAATACCCACAAATCGTAAAAATCAACTTTTGCCCCGGCCGCATAACCCTGCATTTCTTCGATATATTGCGGGAAATGTAATTGGGTAATTGCTAAAATCTTTTGGCTAGTAGCGTATCGGGATGTCCAATTTTTGGTTTTAGCGTGTTGGAGAGAGCTCTGAGCTTCTTGGGCAAACTCAATGCCCATGCGGTAGCCTAGGTCGTAATTAGAGTCAGCTTGGAAGACAAAATAGTTTTGGTGAGCCACGGGTGTATTCTACAGCTACTTTAGGATAAGTGATGGATACAACGCACTTGCTGATCCAGCTTGGCCATAACTGACTTATCCCAATTACTGATCGGCTTTTTACCAAAAGGCAGGTCATGGCCAAGGGGAAGATCGTCTTGCGTTGAAAAAGCAATACGGGTGATGTGTGGCGCCTTTTGTTTCAATGCCTCGTTGATGAGCATCCCTTCCTCAGCAGACGCTGCTTCTGGACTCAAATTACCATCAACAAAAGCGGCATGAATATTTTTACCGCCAACTTGATCAACTAATTTCCGCGCTTCAGCGAAAGTTGTCGCCACAGATACCAAGACCCAGCCAAATTGCGCCATAACTATCTCTAGTAATCGGCGCGAACTGGCCGAGTCTTCAATAATAATGTAGCGAACTTCGGGGGTGGCAGAAGTAGACATATTGGGATGATTTTAACATGGTCAAGGCAAGCGAATGCTAAAATTGGGAGGTGGTAGGAATTAAAAGAGTGAATTAGAATCCTTTTATGTCCCAAAAACCCCAGATTTCGATCACCAATACTATCCATTTTCTTCAGGCGAAGTTCGGTTCAGAAGTTTCCGAACTCACTTTGCTGAGCGGTGGTGAATGGTCACAAGCCTACTCTTTTGTTTATGATCGTCAAAAGTATGTCCTGCGCTGGGGTAACTCGGATGAAGCTTTTGCCAAGGATGCCTTTGCCGCTACATTTAACTCTAAAATTATGCCGGTTCCTAAAATTATCGATATCGGCAAAAAACTTGACCAATACTTTGCAATCTCTGAGTTTGCTAGTGGCAAGTTCATTGACACTCTTGATTCGGTTGAATTGGCGAAAACGCTACCGGCTCTATTGAGACTATTTGACACTCTCAGAAATATCGATCTAACCGAATCGACCGGTTATGGTAGTTGGGGTAAAAATGGCATGGGAAGTAGTCAAAGTTGGCGAGAGTATCTTCTGGATGTCAAAAATGACCGTAGTGAAAGTATCACCCATGGTTGGTATGCCAACTTATTAAGTTCCCCGTTAGGGACAAAAGTTTTTGACCAACTCTACGCCCAACTAGCATCTTTAGTAGATCAGTGTCCGGAAATAAGGGAGCTAATTCATTCGGACTTACTCAACTACAATTTATTGGTTGCGGATGCCAAAATAAGTGCGGTACTTGATTGGCAGTGTTCCCTATATGGGGACTCTTTGTATGATGTTGCCTGGTTTGTTTTTTATGCACCCTGGTATCCTCAATTCGCCGAGGTTCAACTTTGTCAAAAAATAATTGCTCATTTTGTTACTACAGCGGCTAATACTGCCAATTTGTCAGCCAGACTGTTTTGCTACCAACTTCACATCGGTTTGGGATGGATTGCTTATAACGCGTTTAAAAAAGATTGGCCAGCGGTACAGGAAGCGGTGGAACACACTTTAAAAGTTGCTCTCGCTCAGGATAAAACCCTTGGATAGGCCGAAGGCAATAAAACCGGCCAAGTCTAAGACGGCTTGATTAATAGTTGATTCGTTAAAGTTAGCCTGCTGGAGATCAGCGCCAACAAAATTAGTACGAACCAGCCGACATCTCTCAAACTGGACTCTTAGTAACATTGTTTTTGCAAAGTTGGTGTCGGTCAAATCACACGATACGAATATTGAATCAGTGAGATCACATTCGGCAAATCGACTTTGTTTTAAGTTGCACTTAGCGCGAACATTTTTATCACCGGCTTTAAAAGTTTGAAAGATCGAGTTTTTAATTAAACATTTTTCGAACGTGCCGGTTTTAAACTCCACTTCTGCAAAATCAAGGTTGCTTAACTTGCATTCGGAAAAGTGGCAATCGTAAAAACCGGTCATTTCTAACCAGACGCCGGTGAAATCGCAATTTTTGAAACGGCACTTTTTAAAGGAAGTAAGTTTTAAACTAGTGCCGGTAAAGCGGCAGTTGGTAAAGGTAGCTTCTGAGTAATTTTCACCAGCTAAGGCCTCAGGAGGAAAAAGTTGGTTTTTGTAGGTTGGACGAGCGACCATTTATGCACTCTTCTCTAGCATATGTGCTTACCCAGCCACCCTAATTACTAGTCAAGCGGCCTACGCCCGTAATTCCACCATTTCTTTTTGCCTCGTCAAGTTTATGTTGAAAAAAAAACTCTGTCTAGGTTATTCGTACAGCTAGCAATTATTCTCTCCAGTTCAAGTACAGTAAACAGAAAAGGATTGAGGATATCAGCTCTTTGTTGATAATCTAATTGTTCTAAATGAGCGGCAGTTGCTGCTGCGGAATGTTCGTCTTGTTCGGTCATGTATAGACTCCTTGCGTCTTTAATCTTTCGCCATATTGTATCATTTAAGATGTGAAACCCTACTATCTTAATGTTTGGCCTTTGGCCGGCCGGAAAGTGAAAGTCGGCTCGTAATCTTCATTATAACCAGGCTTATCATACTCCACCCGCCAGCCCGCCTTGCGGTAAATATCTTCGATATCCAGCCAGCCATTTTTAAAGATTTGTTCCCGGTGCAAACCTTTTTTCACCATCAGGGCTACTACCTCTTCTTGTTTAACTACAATATTGGCGCGGCCGGTATTTTGCGCAATAAGCTCATTGAATGCTTCGATGGCTTCGCTGGGAATACTACTAAGCTTTTTATCGATTACTTCCTTGGGGCTGATCGGTTGCACCCTTTCTGCTGACATAAACCACCTTTCTTACTTAGCTTATTTATTACGTTAAGCAAGGTAATCGTACCAATGTCACCCCGCTTGTCAATAGCGTGTTTTATACGTTAAGTGTGCTACAATAACGGGATATGCCAAATTCTCACCAGCCTAATTACGAAAAAGGACGAATTGCCGTGGACGCCGTCATTTTTACCATCAAAGACCGAAAATTATTGGTTTACTTAAACACGAGAGAAAAAGAGCCCTACCAGGGTTTGGCCGAACTTCCCGGCGGTTTATTGCTGGCGCAAGAAACGGCGGAAGAGACATTGTCCAGGAAACTGCGGGATGTAACCGGCATGAGCGATGTCTTTTTTGAGCAGTTTTATACCTTCACTAATCCCCGACGCGATCCGCGGATGAGAACAGTATCAATCGCTTTCATTGCCTTGCTTCCGGAAGATAAAGTGACCAACGTCGCCAATTTTCAGGAAATCGGGCAGTTGCCAAAATTAGCATTCGATCACCAAGAAATTATCGATCTGGCTTTTGTCTATCTACAGCAAAATTTAGATCACCAGTTTGCTAAGCAATTTTTGCCGCGTTACTTTACTTTGAATAACCTGCAGATGGTATATGAAGTAATTAAGCAAGAGAAGATGGATAATCGGAATTTCCGTAAGAAGATTTTAGATTCCGGAGTGGTGAAAAAAGTAGCTAGGATTCAGAAGAATGTCTCGCATCGCCCCGCCGCTTTGTACCGGTATGTGGAAATTAAGTAAAGAAATGCTGTATAAAGGGACTATGGCTACCAAGAAAAGAAATATCGCCGTAACCCTGGAATGTTTTGTGAAAAAGGACGGCAAGTACCTTATGTTACATCGCAACCCCGGCAAAAGAATTATGCCGGACGTATGGATGGCTCCAGGCGGACACCGGGAGTTTAATGAGGGATTATTTGCTTGCGCCCGCAGGGAAATTAAAGAAGAAACTGGTTTGGATATTAAAAACCTGAGAGTGATAGCCACGGGCAACGCTTATCTGCAAGACCTCGATCAAGAATTTTTCTTCCATTTTGTGGAAGCCGATTATGCTGGCGGCGAAGTCATGCCGGAACCGGAGGACGGCGAACTGGTTTGGTTATCTCCGGCAGAAATGTTGGAAAAAGAAAATATGTTGGCGGAGATTAAGGAAATTATCCCCCATCTTTTTTCAGACAACAAAAGGATTATTTCCTATCGAGCTGTCTACGAAAAAGGCAACGAACTGATCGATTTACAGATTGAGGAATAAATGGTGAATATTGAAGCAAAACCATCGCTGATTAATTCTGAACTCAAAAAACTTTACCGAGAAGCTATTAGTTATAGTAGTCCGACTTTTGTCAGCGGGCGCCTTCATGAAGAATGGGGCAAGATTAAACAAAGAAATGATCCCGGCGAGAACGTGGTGGAATCATTAAAAGCCAAACTTAGAGCGATGATAATGTCTTCTTCAAAAAACGTGCGTCGGGATGAAAATAGTGGTGTGCCAGAAACAGAACCTTCGCTTGATGAATTAATAACGGCTATCAAAGCACATACCGTATATGGTACAGCCGACTGGTTCCAAAATGGGAATCCATCCGCAGTTGAGCCGGGAGAAGATGGGAGGCTAGAAACAATCAAAGATAAGCAAATATGGTACGCATCAGAAAGAAGGCACCTTCTTACTTCTAGAGAAGACAACCTGAATATGGTGCCGGAAGATTATAAAGATGATGCTTGGAGAAAATTCCGTAGTCTTTTTTCAATTTCGGATTTATTCGAAAAATCAGGCACTTACTATCGTTCTAACAAAAGTCACGTGCTGTTCGTAGGGGTTTTTCAAGAGGAATCTCGGCAATCTAATGGATCAACGACTATTATCATAACTGGAAATGTTGCCCTTGATTCAGTTAATATAATTGGGGGTATAGCAATCAAGATTTTCCTCAATGATGAGAGAGTTGTTGGGCAGGCACTGGCTATGCTGGAGAAAAACCCACGAGAATTTTTATCAAAATTGGCCACTGACGTATTACTGAGGCCAGATTATGAAAGCGCGACAACTAAGGCTGAGCGTTCTATTAAAAGCATGGAAATTCCTACAGTAATAATTAGAAGAATTTGAGCACTAATAAATTAGAGCTTATTAGCTTGTGTTACAATCCACCTCAAGAAAAGGGAAAATCATATGGCAGAACCAAATTCCGAAGATAAAAGAGTGGTAGTTAGCAGTGAATGGAATACGGCAGAAAGACAAGCCGTCATTGCCCGAATTAAAGATAGACTTATTCAAATTGATCTTGAGGAGGCCGAACTTCGCCAAACGATACGCTGGGAAGCACCAGTATTCCAATCTCTTAAAGCAGAAAAATGGTGGTTACACCGTTTGATTTTTTGTCTTCTTTTAGAAAGACCAACCTTTTTAGAATCAAATAGGCAAAACTTTGCAGACTTTGTTCTGGCCGACGAAGCGGAGAGAATTCGGTAATTAGGTTATCGATATGCCAAATTTGCAATTTATTTATTTTGATGTCGGCGGCGTACTGATTGCCGATTTTTCGGGAAATAATAAATGGCGTGAAATGAAGAGGGATCTAGGTTTTACGGATGAAACCATTCACCTTTTTGATTCACTTTGGGAAAAACATACCACACGGGTTAGTCTTGATTATGATATCGATAATTTTGTCCAAGTCTTAAATGAAAATGCCAATGCTCATTTGTCTGAGGATTATTCGCTGTTAATGGATTTTGTTAATCGTTTTGAACCTAATCCCCACCTCGCCAAGCTGATTAGTTTGCTGGGTGGCTCATATCAACTTGGTTTACTAACCAATATGTATCCCCGGATGTTAAGTAGAATTAGTGAGCATAATTTACTGCCGCAATTTGCCTGGAATGCGGTAGTTGATTCCAGTGTGGTGGGCTACTGCAAACCGGATGAGGCCATATATACGCTGGCCGAACAAAAGGCTCAGGTAGATCCTGGTGAAATACTGTTCATTGATAACATGGAAGAGAATTTGGTTGTACCGCAAAAAAGAGGTTGGCAAACTTTTCTATATGATCCGACTGCACCGGACCAGTCGGCACAAGAGTTGGCGAGAAAAATAGGTATTGAACCGTAAAAGTTTATACGTTTGGTACAATTGCAAAGATAATGAAGGGAGTAATATGTCAAGAATTGAAATACGTGGGGGTGGAATACGGGTTATCATGGAAGATCCCATGCCGGCTGTAACAGATGGGCGCTATCGTGTTTTTCTACAACGTGTTGAGGGCCGTTTTGATCCATCCCAAACTGGCTGGATGGCTACTGTTAAAACGGAATTCTCAAGCAGAAGTACATTTGTTTGGTCTGACCGCGGTGAGGCGCTAACGCAAGGAGAAGCCTTTTTGCAAGACATGAAGCGGGAAGCGCAGGAAGACCAGGAGCGGCTTGGCGAGATGTTTCGATCCAAATATTCTAGAAAATAAGCGGCATATTAGTTTTAGATAAGTTTTCGGGTCAATTGGACTTGTGTAATCGATAATTATTCCCTATTTTTAAAGACTCGCCAATATAACCATAAGTTCCCTAGTTGGAAAATCTGCAGTACGACCAAGGCGTGGGCGGGAGATATTTGGTCAGCCAGGAATCCTAGAGCAAAGGCAATAATGCCGAAGACAATACTTCCGGCAAAAGAATTCAAGGAGCTCATCGTTGCCCTCTGTTCATGAGCAAACTCTTTTTGTAAAAGAGAGTTTTTGGCCACGCTGGTTACGCCAAAAAACACTGACGTTGAGGACATTAGTAAGGGAGATAAGACGGTGGGGAAAGCAGTGGCGAAGGTGTTGATGATTCGACTGTAAATGTTGTCGACGATCAAAATTTTTAGAGGGTTATACTTTTTCATCAGTCTGCCGCTAAAATGAAAACTGGTTGCTGCCCCCAGGTTGGACAAGGTTTTGGCAATACCGATCGCCCACACCGGCCACACCGTGTTATAAAAAGCGGCCTGAAATTGATAGGCTGACTCGCCAAAGGCATACCCCGCAATAGAGGCCGTACTCAGTAGTCTGAGCTTTCTATTAGTCAGAAAATTTTGGTAGGCAGTCCGCAAGTGTTGGTAGATATTGCCGCTTTGCCTGGAGCGAAGCGTGGGTTCGATGAGTCTAAATGCTAAAAAGAAACAAATTAATTGCGGTATTACCGACAGCCACATGATTAGGGAAAATGACCAAGTCGCCAATATACCGCCCAAGATGGCTGAGACTGCCAGCGCGGCTTGGAACATAGCACTCACCCGCCCCAGAAACTCGCTATATTGATGCTTTTCGTTGGTCTGAGCGAGGGTGTCGTGAAGTAATGCGTCATTGTTGCCGCTGTAAAAGGAGCGGGACAGTCCTTCCAGAACAGCACCGACGGCGAGTATCCAAAATGATTGGCCGATGGCATAAAAAATGGAACAAAGAACCGCGGCAAAGGCCCCTAATATTACCGTCTTTCGCCTGCCTATTCGGTCAGAAAAAACACCGGTAGGAATTTCAAAAAGCGCGGCGGCAATCATGGCGATAGAGAAAATACTCATTCCGAGGGCGAAAGAAGACGTTACCTGGGAGAAATAGATAACCGCAATCGGCGCGTAAAGTTTAAAGTCGGTGAAGAAATTAAACCAAGTAAGAACTTTTATATTCGAATGAAGCATGAAGCCTATTTTCTTAATATGACAGTTTTCTTACCTTACTCTTTTTGCTGAAGATTACATAGAGTGTACTAACCACAGCGACAAACAGGATAATTCCGGAAGTTGAAAGGGTGAATGTTGCCAATCTCCCCTCCTCAATAAGTTTTCCTGCCAGAACAGCTATCAGGACATACGGAATTTTGGTTATAAGAGCTAGCGTGGAGAGTGTTGTGGCCCGATATCTGGACTGAATGTTTTTGTTCACAATGATCGAGACCCAGGGTGTAGCCAGGTATCCTGCTATGGCAATCAAAATCATCGGAATAATGCCAAAGTACCCGATCGGAAATGAGGCAGCGAAAAAGCCCACCACCATTATTAGAGAAAGTACCAGCAGCCCCTTAAATTCCGAGATTCTAGGTTTAAGCCAAGGAATCGTACGAACAACCAGCGCTCCTAACAAAGCTAATAAGGGTAAAATCACTGCCTGGTATTCGGCGAAGAAACCGAAACTAGTGGCCATGGCTGGACGAATAAATCCCCATGAATACAGAAAATATACGCCAATAAGTGCAAAAAAGAAGCCAATGTATTTGCGTAAAGCGGGTTGAGTGAGTTCCATAAATCCGACGCCAAGTTGACGAAAATATTTTTTGCCGGAAAACTTTTCCGTATCAACTTTTGGTTCTATTAAAAAGTAAGCAAATATTGCGCCAACCAAGAAACTTAATCCCCAAAACATATGGGGAAGACGGAAATTAACTACATAGAGGAAACCACCCAGAAATGTGGTAATTGCTCCGGTGTAACTTTCGATCTCACTATTGCGGGAAATGATTCGGTCATATTCATGTTCTTTTTTCAGGTCAACCAGCGTGTCGTAAGCCAGGGCTTCTGCGGCTCCTGAATAGAATGCAAAACAGATTTGGGTGATAAGCCAGCCAATAAAAATTCCGGTAAGGCTTCCTGAGAAGGTGATCAGTACTACACCCATTGCACCAGAAAGTAAGCCGAACAGAATAGTTTTTCGTTTACCAAGAAGATCGGCAACAGCCCCTGAAGGGATTTCCAGTAGCATACCAAACCCGAATCCAAGCGCATCGATCCAGCCGAGCTGTCCATACGTCATGTACTTGGTCCAAAAGTAGATCCAGTTACTGGCAATAAACCAGCAATTCATTGTGGCTGTGAGAATCCAAAATAGGTAGATATTGCGTTTTTCTGAATGAAGCAAGCGAGCCAACATGGGATGTATTATAGCCATCCGCGGGAAACAAGAATATTAGCGCGGATTTAGGATGAAAATGCAGGACAAAACATCTCAAATGTGACCCCACGCGAATTCGAATCGCGGTTTGCAGGATGAGAACCTGCCGTCCTAGGCCTCTAGACGATGGGGCCAAACCAAGCAGAATTATAGCCGACTACCCCTGAAAACTCAATCTTTCAGTCAGAATGTGGTCAGATTTGAGGTGCATGCTGATTCCAAATAACGAAAGGAACGGTATGCAGAAAAGAATGATGGTTGGGGTTGCCGCTTTATTGACTGCCTATACTTTGGCTGCCACCACTGTGCTGGCGATGTTTACGCCGCAGGCTCAGGCAGGAGCATTGACTTTCCGGACTGCCAGCCATTCCCTGAAATTATCGGTTGATCCGGCCGCCGATCCCCCGCGGGAATCATTCGGCGACACGATTAGTTTACTGGGTGCAGACAAAATGTATCCTGGTATGACGCCGGTTCGGGAAAAATTTTGGATTCTTAATGACTCCGACACTTACCAACGCCTGCAGTTACGTAGCACTTTTCACGGTGGCGACCAGGATTGGGACAGCTTAAAGTATGCCATCCAAATTAATTTAACCGATTTAACTCATGGTATGGAGGGTGGTTGGTATACGGTGGGCGAACTGGAAAGTATGCCTTGGCCAATGCCCGTGCCGCCGCTATCACCTAATGAGAAGGCACAAATCGAAATACAGTATTTAATGCCGGCAAACTACCCGGTTGACCCCGACGGTGATGGCCCTTTAGTGATGGACGGCCCGGTTGGTAATGAAGCGATGGGTAAAAGTACAACCGCCAACTACCTAATTACTGGTGAGGTGGTGGCAGACTTCTAGGGTTAAAGAATATGGTTCAGTTGTTAGTGACAATCCTTAAAATCCTGCTTTGGCTGTACGTGATTGCGGTTTGTGGTTTGTTGATCGCGCCGCGGGCGGTACCGCCCGCGGCGCTACTCCCACTAGTACACTGGCTGGCTCTCACTGGTTCAACACCGGCGGGTTTTATTTCTCTAGTGGCCTTACCGCTCCTAATTTTTACCTGGTGGGAATTGATTAATTGGCAACAATTGCTGGCGCGGCGGTAAAATGAGTGAGACGCGTTGGCTGTGGTGGTTCATTTGGACGGCTGCTGCCTGTTTCTTTTGTCTAAGTTGGCAACGAGTGCGCGGCGCTAGTTTGAACAGCGGTGCTATCGGTAATGTGGTGTTTTCTACTCCTGGCTGGATCCTAGATTTGCCTCTCGCCGATCAATCACGTTGCCGCCGCCTAGCGATGTACCAATTGGCTATAACTAACCAAGCCACGGTTTCGGCCGAGACGGAGGCGGCCAGAATTACGGCGGAAGATGATTCGGTCTTAGCATCTTGGTTGGTTTTACCGGACTGTGATCCGGAGACAAATATTCGCTGGATAATAACGCGTGACAGTACTTTTGCGGAAAAACCATTAGTGCTGGCCAGAGTGGGTGGCGTGGTAGGTGCCAATTTAGCGGCAGCCGATGCTAACCTCGATTTATTTTTATCATCTGGACGCGAACCGATCGAACTGCGGTTTCTACTGCCCTCAGCTGGTGATACCGTTCGGTTAGGTTCAGCGCAAACTAGTCCCTGGTTGACCACCATCGGTTTAGATTTGGTTGATCTTGATAGTTGGGGTGACGTGTTAACAGCATTGTTGCCAACCTCTACTGAATCGGTGGGATTTGAGTACCGGATAAGCTCAGGGTCGCAACCAACGCCTACCCAAACTAAACCGCTGGCTGATTGTTTGGCTATGGCTGATTTATTTTTTACTCAGCCCTCAAGTCGTTGTTGGCAACTGCCGGGTCAACAGCGCTACTGGCCGGTCCGCGCCTTAACCGGTCAGAACTTATTTGCCCTTTACCCTAATGACACGTTGACACCGCTCAGTTTGCCGCCCGCCGTTAAACCGACCCAGGCCGGCGAGGTAGTAATTTCGGAAGTAATGTGGGCCGGCAGTTTTAATGGCGAACAAAGTGTTAGTAACGACGAATGGTTGGAGTTGGCCAATCCAACTAACCAGCGTTTCAACCTGCGCGGCGCCAAAATAGAACACGCCGTTATGGGCGGCAACACCTTATTGATTAACGTCGAGCTGGTAATTGAACCATATGGCTACGTGGTGATCGGCCGGTTAGCCGGTAATAAGACTCAGTTGGCGCGCGATGCAGATTGGGTCACTAGTTCATTATCGCTAAATAATGACCAAGCTGAGTTGGTACTGCGCGCCCAAAATGGGGTGGAGTTGGACCATACCCCGGCCGGTAGCTGGCAGGCCGGCCGCAATGACGCTGTATTGCAAAAACGCGCTGCCGCTCAACGCCTACACCTTAATCTACCTGGCGATGATTGGTCCAACTGGTCAACCTGTGCAATCGATTCCCCTGCCTGTTTGGCGGTGACCCGTTTTTGGCGTTCCAATCTTGGACAAAATCAGGGGACTCCTTGGCAACCGTCGGTTTTGTGATAACCTTAACGCATATGATGAAAGGTATTATTTTGGCCGGTGGTTCCGGTTCCCGCCTGCGGCCCCTAACCAGTGTTACCAGTAAGCAATTGTTGCCGATTTACAATCAACCCATGATTTATTATCCGCTCAATACCCTGCGGCAGGCGGGAATAAGGGACATTTTAGTGATTGTTGCTCCTGACCACGCTGGCGATTTTTTGAAACTACTGGGTAGCGGCAAGGAATTTGATTGCAAGTTTACTTACGAAATCCAGGATAAACCAGAGGGCTTGGCTCAAGCTTTCCTGGTGGGACGCAACTTTATTGGTGATGATCCGGTAACCATGATTTTAGGCGATAATTTATTTGAAGATAACTTTAAGGAAGCCATTCAATCTTTCCAGAGCGGTGCTCGTGTTTTTGCTAAGAAAGTGCCGGATCCAGAACGCTTTGGGGTAGTGGAGTTTGATGAGCATAACCGTGCCATTTCGATTGTGGAGAAACCAGAACACCCGACCTCTAATTTTGCCGTAACTGGTCTCTACATCTATGACAATACGGTGGTTCAGCGTGCCGGATCACTACAGCCTTCGCCGCGCGGCGAGCTGGAAATTACTGATCTAAACCTGCTTTATCTGCAGGAAGGTTTACTGGACGTAGCACAGGTACCAGGTCGCTGGTTGGATACCGGTACTTTTGAGTCTCTGTTTGAAGCCACCGTTTTTGCGCGGGAACGGGCTTTGCGGGTGGATCACTAACGCTGGTTTAAAAACTGACTTAGGTTTGCCTGCTGAAAAACGAAATATTTTTTGACACTTTGGTTCCACACTAGATAACGTAAATAACAGTTATCCTTATATCGGTTACGATAATAAGTCACAGCTCTCGCTAAGGTTCGATACCCAACTTGGCAGGAAAAATCGCGATGATGGGCGGCATAATTGCTGGAGGCCTCTCTCTCCAAAACACGCAGAGAATCAATATCGGCAGATTCCAGCTGTAACTCCTGAGGGGCGATTAAACCGGAATGCAAGCACTCGGCATTTGGTAGTGAACCCTCCATGACGTGAAAAGAAATAAGCTTATTTTCCTTTAGCATTAAAATTAACGCGCTCAGACATTGTTCTGTCGAACTCAATGGAACGCTGTATTGTTTTACCACTCTGAATAAATGATGTTGAAGATAGCTAATTTAATTTCATCTGACCGCTGGATCCACGGCAAATCAAGGTGGCACAAACCAATCGTTAGAGTAAAGGAGTGGCAGTTAATGGTTGGTAGAGCCGCCATTTCCTTTGTTTTAGTTTCAGTTTGATCAATTAAAGCGCGGGTTAATTCGAGTGTAGAGACAACCATATTTTTATTTAATCTCACTTAATATATCGAACTGTATTATAACAAAGACGGCGGCTGGTACCAGATATTTTTATTTGCTAAACTCAGATTAATATGCGTCGTTTTGCTGGTTGGCTAATTGGTGCCTTTTTGTTTTTACCACTCGTTTTATCTGAGTCAGGTTTGGTACGGGCGCAATCACCCACGCAGGAAGCCACCCCAGTAGTAAGTGATATTACCGTTGATTCAACCTTAGTGGAGCAAACTACCCGCCAATATTTTGCCGCCGTAGAGACCTACCGCGATAGCGTGGAAAAATATCTTATTGCCCAACAAACTTACTATCAATTGAATACGTTAGCCGCCCAAGATGAAGCGATTCGCCGTGGTAAAGACGTGATGACTGCCCGTGCTGAATTACTGCGGATCTACCTTACTTACCTGCATCTTTCGGTTTTACAAATTAGGGGCGCCGAGTTGGTCGACAAAGAAAGAGTGCTGAATTTAGTGGCCGGGCTTCTCTCCCAACTAACCACTTACCAAGAGCAAATTCCGGGATTGGATACGCGTGCCGCTATTAATGATCACTTGGTGCTGCTTAATGACGCCAAAGGTACTTTTCTTACCACGGCCTACGCCTCCCTCGAGATTGTGAAGATTGGCCAATTACAAACGGCGATCGATACTGCCAATCTCCTGCAAAAAGACTTGGCAACCATGGTTGAGACAGCTCAGATTTCCGCTGCCGACCGGGCAATTAAACAACGGGGTTTACAGGAGGCAGATCGTCTTTTACAGAACGCTGCCGATAGTTTAAACGTAGCCTTAGTTAAATACCGCCAGTTAGTGGATCGCGGTTCTCTAACCGACCAGAATTATCGTTCTTTTCAAAGTGAGGTAGAACCGGTTTATCTGGAGTTGCGCCAAGCTGATTCATTTTTGCAGGAGACAGCGAAGGGTTTATGAAACAAACTAATCCTCAAATACCGGCTGTAGAAGACCTAGACCAAACTTTTTTTGGTGAAGAGTCGGTGGTTTTACCTTCTACTTCGGTTTCGGCCGAGGCCACTACCGCAGTCAAACCAGCGCCGCCGCGGTGGATTAAAGTTCTGTCGGGACTGATTGCCCTCTTGTTAATTTTGGCGGTAGTAGGGTTGATGTTAATCAACCGCAGCACCGATAAACAAGCGCAGGTTTTAGCTACGCCGACGCCATCCCCTTCACCACTGGTAGTTAGTGAGTTGGAGCGGCGCTTTGCTTTACTTCAAGCCGACATCGAATTGGCCGATCCTGGCCAAACCGAACTTTCTTTTCCACCAGTCGATTTCACTCTGGATTTGCAGGATGCTACCGTACTTCAAGAACAGAATCGGCGCTAACTGGAACGGTGTTGTTTTTGGCGAAAGTCCGTGATCGCCGTGTGATCGCCGCTTAGTAAAATTTCCGGTACTGTCCAGCCGTGGTACTGTGCCGGCCGCGAGTATTGGGCGTGTCCTAACTCACCCGGTTGCTGATGGGATTCACCTTGAAGACTGCTGGCATTGCCCAGCACACCTGGTTGTAGACGGGCAACTGCATCCGTGATCACGGCTGCCGCTGGTTCACCACCAGTAAGAACATAATCGCCAATCCGCACTTCCGCATCGACCAAATACTGAGCAACTCGTTCATCAACACCTTCATAATGACCACAAATTAAGCAGAGACGTTGTAAGTTAGCGGCCTGCCGCGCCTGATCTTGGGTAAAAAGTTGGCCCTTAGCTGAGGTTAGCCAAATCAATTCATTTTTAGTGCCGACTTGATAGCCCAGACTACTTAAAGCCTGATCGATAGGTTCTACAAGCATGACCATGCCGGCACCGCCGCCAAACGGGCGGTCATCAGTTAATTGATGTTTACCCACGCCGAACTCCCGCAAGCCATGCACGGCAACCGCTACTTTTTGGTTGGTGATTGCTTTGCCCAGCAGACTGGTCGATAGTTGGCTGGCAAAATATTCGGGAAAAAGGGTGATAATATCAATTTGTAACATGTTGTATACTGATCCTATGTCATTACGCTTGGCTTCCATTATAACCCCCCTTTTGGCCACGATCGGTGTGGTTGGCGGAATTGCCTTAGTCTGGCAATTACGCGGTCTGGTAATGCTGTTTTTTATCAGTTTGATCTTGGCCTCCGCATTTCGGCCAATGGTAGTTTGGGCCAGTAAACGGCATGTGCCTCAGCCGATTACCATTGCTACTTTATATATTCTGGTTTTAGTAGTTTTGGGAGTTTTCTTTTCCGTAGTAATTCCGCCGCTGGTGGGTGAGACCGCCCTCCTAATCACCCGTCTATCTGCTTTGGTTGGTGTTGGCGAATTCCAGCTGGACGGTTTTGCCAAATTGGACTTGGGGACGGTAGCTACTTCTTTCCGCGACTACAATTCGGTTATTAGCCAGGTGACTGGTTCAATTACTACTTTACTGAGTATTGTTTTTTCTACCTTTTCTTTCTTCTTTGTTTTTGCTACTACCCTAGTTTTAACTTTTTATCTTTTACTTTCTTTTGATGAATTGGCTGGTTCATTTGCTTGGCTTTTGCCCGGTAGTAAAAAAGAACAAGTAACCCAGGCTTATCTCCTGCTCCATAAAGTGCAGGATCAGTTGGGCAGTTGGGTGCGGGGCGAATTGACCTTAATGTTTGTGATTGGTTTGATGACCCAAGTAGGCCTGTTTTTACTGGGCATTCCCTACGCTTTGCCATTGGCCATTCTGGCTGGTTTACTGGAGATTCTACCCAATCTAGGTCCCACGATTGCCGCCATACCGGCGGTGCTAGTAGCTTTCTTCTTGGTTAGTCCCTGGGCTGGTTTGGCCGTACTATTGCTGTCGATCTTAGTTCAGCAGTTGGAAAACAACTTTATTGTACCCAAGATTATGCGGGACGCAGTGGATGTCAAACCAGTTACGACTATTTTGCTAATGTTGGCTGGTTTCCGTTTGCTGGGAGTGATGGGTGCCCTATTGGTTATTCCATTTTACATTACAGTGCGCTCCATAGTAAAAGAACTTTGGCCGGACAAAGGGCCCTTTGTTGATTACTCTAAATTGTTATAGGACTTGTAGTATAATGTTCTAGCTGTCCCGAAGTGTTCGCGCTCTGCCTAGTGCAGAGTGAGGAAAGTCCGGACGACTGAACGCAGGATGCTGGCCCAAAGCCAGGGCCCCGAGCAATCGGGGTACAGTTAGAGCCACAGAGACGAGCCGGGTAACGCCGGGTGAAACGCCAAGTGGACCACGCTCGCGTGGGGGCAATCCTCTCCGTCGCAACCGCCGACCTTCACCATAATGGAAGCGTTCCCTTTGGACTTCGGTCCGGGTGATCAAGCTGCGGGCCTAGAGAAATGAACACCTAAACAGAATCCGGCTTACCGGGATAGCAACAACATCGCGCCGCCCTAACCGGGCGGCGCTTTGGTATTCGAGAAACGCTCTACCAGATCATAATTGTACAACTGTTGGTTTTGGCGGTTTTGAAGTATGTGTCCAGCTCATGATCAGCTACAATGAAAATACTTATGCCGCACCAGCATAATTTCACCAACGCCCAGGTAGCCGACCAGTTACGCCATATGGCCGCTGCCTATGAGGTCGAAGGTGCTGATTTTTTTCGGGTACGCGCCTACCAGAATGCAGCGGAGAGTATCGACCACTTGGGCGCTAACTTAAGTGACCTGTGGGAACAGAACCGTTTGGATGAGGTCGCTGGTTTAGGTGAAAGCCTAACTAGCCACTTGGACGAGTTGTTCCGCACTGGTAAAGTTAAACACTTTGACCAAGTAAAGAAAAAGTTGCCGGCAGGTATGTTTGCTTTGTTGGGTTTGCCAGAGGTTGGTCCCAAAACCGCTTTTAAATTAGCCAAAGAATTAAAACTAACTACAGCGCGTTCGGCTCGGTCAAAGTTATTAACCGCGGCGCGCCAGGGTCGATTGGCAGAAATTGAAGGAATTGGCCCCAAAACAGCCGCAATGTTAATGAGCGTTCTAACCCAAAAACACTCGGCTCAGGAGGAAGAGCGACTCTTTTTACCGGACGCCGCCGCCATTGCTCAAGACGTAATGGCTTTTTTGCAAACTATTCCGGCGGTTAAGGAGACAGCGGCGCTAGGTAGTTTGCGCCGCCGCAGTGCCACCGTTGGCGATATCGATATTGGTGTGAAATCGGAACATCCTGCAGTTGTACTCGCTCACCTCCACAAGTTTGATCACGTGCGGCGGTGGATAGCATCAGGTGAAAACACCGCCTCCTTTATTCATCGTTCAGGGAAACAAGTCGACGTTAAAATACACCAGTCGCGGGGTTGGGGCAGTATGCTTCAGCACTATACCGGTTCTAAGGCACACAACATTCACTTACGTACTTTAGCTAAAGAGAAAGGTCTTTCCCTTTCCGAGTATGGTATCAAAAAGGGAGAGCGCTTAAATTACTTTACCGATGAGACCGATTTTTACCAAGCCCTCGGTATGACTTACATCCCACCGGAATTAAGGGAGGATGCTGGCGAAATTGAGGCAGCGCAAAAACACCAGTTGCCCCAGTTGTTAGACGAAACAATGATTAAAGGCGACCTGCACCTTCATTCCAACTTGGACTGGCCTAGCAGCCATGACATTGGTGAAAGTTCGTTGACGGCGCTATTTGACGCTGCTATGGCGAAGGGTTATCAGTATTTAGGTATTTCCGATCACCAACCTAAAGCTACTGGCTTATCTGTCGCCGATCGCTACCGGTTTGTGCAACGCCGCAACGAACAAATTGACCGCGCTCTGGAAAAATGGCAAGCAACACACCCCAGCAAGAAATTTTATGTTCTAAAAGGTTTAGAAGTCGATATTCGGCCAGATGGCTCTCTGGCTTTGGAAGACCGAGCGTTAGATTTATTGGATTACACGGTTGTTTCAATACATTCGGCTTTTAATCAGTCTAAAAGTGACGCTACCCGTCGTATCAAGCAAGCGCTTCAGCATCCTAAAGCGACTATTTGGGGACACCCCACCGGTCGTCTGATTCGGGAGCGGCAAGGTTTGAGTTTTGATTGGGAAGAGATTTGGGAAGTATGTGCCCGCCAGCATAAAATTATTGAAATTAACGCCTCGCCCTGGCGCTTGGATTTACCCGATTCCTTGGTTCGTTTAGCGCGGGAACGTGGTCTCCGTTTGGCTATTAACACCGATGCCCACGCGGTGGCTCATTTGGATTTTATGCGTTACGGTGTTTGGGTGGCGCGGCGTGGGTGGCTGCCAGCGGAGGCAGTGATCAATACCCTGACTTGGACTCAACTACGTGCGGCAATTAACCAAGTTACGTAATCACTATTGTCGAGTTGCCGATACGTTTGTACAATGGTTTTATGTTAACCACTTGGTTTTCTCCCACTGCTCTTAATTCGACGGAAATGGTAGCCGTATATGAATCGGTAATGCGTTTGAGTTTGAGTATTCTGGTTTTGTTGGCAGGGGTTTTTTTTGCTCGACACATTACGGCTGCAGTGCGTCACGTCACTAAAGCTTTAATTGGGCGTAAGGCGGTGGCGGATTCACCTTTAGGTGCTTTATTTGATACTACACAAGTGTTGAAGGGCTCCGGTGTTTTTTCCAGCCTCATTTTTTGGATCATTATGCTGATTTTCCTTTCGGTGGCTGGTGAGATTCTGGGTATTACCCTGTTTACTAACCTGGTAACGCTGATTTTAGGTTATCTTCCCATGGTCTTGTCGGCGCTGATTGTCTTTGGTTTTGGCATTGTAATTTCTGGGGTGATTGAACGGTTAGTGAAAAAACAATTTAAGCGCTTAGTTCCTCAGCAAGCCGTACTGGCTGGGACGTTAGCTAGCTATCTAACTTTGTCTATTTTTGGCCTAATTGCTTTGTCCGAATTAGGTATTGCCAGCGACTTCATTTTGGTTCTATTTGCCGGTTTTGTGTTGGCTACGGCCTTGTCCATTGGCCTGGCCATCGGTTTGGGTGCCAAGGATTTGGTGTGCGAGTCACTGGCCTCGATGGTTAGCGAGGAAAAAGAGCGTCGCCGCTCTAACTAATCTATGCAATTACCTTGGTGGAAAGCGGTTTTACTGGGAGCAGTACAGGGTCTGACCGAGTTTCTGCCGGTCTCCAGTTCGGGCCACTTAGCGGTTTTGGAGCACTGGTTGCAGGTGTCGGTGCCTTTTTCTTTCGATATTATGGTTAACTTAGGCACCCTCGTTGCTCTGCTCTACTATTTTCGTCGCCAGATTCTGCATTTGTCGCGCAAATACTTAACTCAAATTGTAATCGCCACTGTACCAGCCGCGATCGTTGGGTTTTTACTTAAGCCATATTTTGACCAAAACCGTTTTTCGGGGGCAGTCTTAGCTTTAATGTTCCTTTTGTCGGCTTTTTATATGTTTATTGCTGACCGATTACTGTCCCAGGAAGATCAGACAGACCAGTTGGGTAGGATTTGGCAAATTACCAGCGAATGTTTAGTTAATTTAGCCGACACCTTTAAGTTGCGCTATAAACTACCGGCGCCCAACCGCCTGCAGGCGTTACTAATTGGTCTTTTTCAGGCTATCGCTATTTTGCCGGGAGTTTCTCGTTCCGGATCAACTCTCTTTGCCGGTTTACTAGTGGGTTTGCCTCGGGTGGCCGCCTTTGAGTTTGCCTTTATTATGAGTGTGCCGGCTGTATTAGGCGCTATTGGTTTGGATGGGATGCAGTTGCTAACTGAGGGTACTTGGCAGAGTGTACCGTGGATGGCGGTCTCCATTGCTACCGTGACAGCGGGCATAGTGGGCTTTTTAGCGCTGCGTTTATTGGAATATACGATCAAGCATTCTCGTCTGGAAATCTTTGCTTGGTACTTAGTTTTGGTCAGTATTGTGTCATTTTTGTTTGTCTAAATAGAAGGTATGTTTGCCCGCGTTTTTTCAGCCGTAGTGTCTGGACCGACTATTCAACCAGTGGTGGTCGAAGTGGAAAGTTCCCACACCTCTCTACCCACGGTTTCCTTAATCGGTTTACCCCAAGCCTCCATTTTGGAAAGCCGGGACCGGGTGTTTTCGGCACTGCGTAGTCTTAACCTTAAATTACCTCGCCAGCGTCTAGTCATTAGTTTGCGGCCAGTAGCAGTGCCTAAAAGTGGTTCTAGCCTGGATTTGGCTATTGCACTAGGTATTTTAATGGTGCAAAAAATGGTACCGCTGGATAATTGGGCGGCAATTGGTGAATTGGGTCTAGACGGTCAATTGCACGCTGGGTCGGAATACACCGGTTTACTGGGTAGCTTACCGCCCGGCAAGTGCTTGGCGCCCGCCGACTGCGCTAATTTGGTTTTACCACTGAACTTATCTTCAACCAAATTATTTTTAGCCAATACTTTGCCGGAAATTTACCAAAGTTTATCCGGAACGAGTTGTTTACTGCCGTTTAGTTATCGCCAGCAACCAGTTTTACCCCCAACGCCGCATCATTACCACCCGGAATGTGTTTCACGGCAGCTGCTGCGTGTTTTAAGCATCGCTTTGGCTGGCGGTCACCATCTCCTTTTGTTTGGTAGTCCCGGTGTGGGCAAAACTTACACTAAACACCTGGCTGAAATGTTATTGCCGGACGAAACACCGGCACAACAAAACGAACGGCGCGTCCAGGCCAGCATTTGGCACAACCAGCCATACTCAGATCGCCGTTTAATAGCGCCGTATCATACCGCTACCTTGGCGGGTCTAATGGGTGGCGGGCGGATGGTGAAGCCGGGAGCTGTTTCTTGGGCGCACCGCGGTGTGCTTTTTTGCGACGAATTACCGGAGTTTTCCCGCTCCTGCCTAGAAGCACTGCGCCAGCCATTAGAAGAAGAAAATATTACTTTAGTGCGGGAAAGTGGGGCTTGGACTTTGCCTTGTTTATTCACTTTGATTGCTACCGCCAACCCCTGCCCTTGCGGTTACTACGGGGAGCAGCACTGCCGCTGCCAATCTAAGGAGATTGCCAAATACATTCAACGTCTATCCGGACCAGTACTTGACCGTTTAGATCTGCAGCTGCGGGTTATCACCACCGATCGGACGGATTGGTCAGTTGACCAGCTACAACAATTACAGCGTTCAATTACCCGGGTTAGGCGACAGCAGGAAGCACGGCAAAAGTTAGGTTTACCGGAGTTTGCCCGCCAATATTCTCAGGAAGATTTGGTTAAATTGGGCTGTAATTTTCGCCTACCATTGCCACCACACCTCATCCGATCTTGGTCCTTGCGACGGCGGCTAAAACTGTGGCGGGTAGCCCAGACGCTGGCCGACTTAGCGGAAGTTAAAATTGCAATGGCGCAAATAATCGAAGCCTACCAACTGGTTAAGCCGGCTTTTGGTCGTCTCCGGCCGGGGAACTAACCGCTGACTTTAGGCTGCCGGACAAAGTTTGGGTTTGTTGATTACGCCAAACTTCCAGCGTAATGGGATCGCCAATTTTTTGCTGATTGATTACACCGGGAATACCATCACTGAGATCTTTAATGGCTTGACCGTTAATTTTAGTCAGGATATCGCCCACTTGGACATTCATTGTCGCTGCTGTACTGTCGGCTAAAACCGCTACTATGTAAGCTCCCTGGGGTATATTGTTGAGTACAGCTGTTTCCGCTGGAATCAGTTTATATTCCACTCCCAATAGCGGCCGATCAAAGCGACCAGTCTGGTTAAAGTTAGCCAAAGAATCACTCACAATGTTAATCGGTAGGGCAAAACTGATATTTTGAGCTTGAGCCATGGCGACGTTTACCCCAATCACTTCACCCTGAGTGTTAAGCAGTGGACCACCCGAATTTCCCGGATTGATGGCGGCATCAGTCTGAATTAAGTTGTCAATTTTTTCGGCAGAAAAACCATCACTAGCCTCAATACCTCTTCCTAATCCGGAGATTACGCCGGCGGTAACGGTTTGGCGGAACTCACCTAAGGCGGTGCCAATGGCAATAACGGTTTGGCCTACCTTAACTTGATCACTGTCAGCCATATTGAGAGCCGGCAAGTGGGCGGAAGTGGCTAAAATGGCGAGGTCATTGATCGGATCACGATAAATTTGCTGGACTTGGTATTCAGTGCCAGCGGCGTCAAAAACGCTGTACTCCGACTGCGGATCGGCTACTACATGGCGGTTGGTAACGATCAGGCCGTCGCTTTCGGCTACCGAAAAACCACTACCGATATCCTGTTGCACAGTTTGACTGGTTTCCGTATTGGGTTGCGCGAAGAGAAAAGACCAGGGCTGGGGAGTAACTGTATGTTTGGCGGCAATGGTCACCACCGAGTTACGACTGGACTCGGCTACTTTAATGGTTGGTTCGACAACATTAATGGCTGGGTTGGGCAAAGTTGGTTGGGCAGAGCTAGTGTAGCGCGGCGAAAAACGATCCAACGGCTTAATCACAAATAAACGATCAGCGACGGCTCCACCTAGAGCGGAAATCAGGATCAGAACCGATATGGCCAAGCCAAAGACGAAACTGGACCAATGCCAACGCGGTGTAGTCATAATCGTATTTTAAAAAGCCTGCAAAGCAATTGCCAGCGCTTCATCCTCTGGTGTATCCGGGTTATCTACAGCCTCTGTGGCGACGTTTAAGCCCTCGTGATTAATTGAATCTCCAGAGGGTAGTAACCAACGGGCAATGGTGACGTTTAGTCCGGCACCATTAATTAATTGTTGGGCGTCCTGGACAGTACCTTTGCCGAAAGTTTTTTCGCCGATCAACCTAGTTTCACGGCGATCCCGAATAGCGCCAGCCACAATTTCGGAAGCTGAAGCACTGCCCTTATTTACCAGCACTACAACCGGATATTTTTGCAGTCGTGGCTGGCGCGTGGTAGTGAATGATTGCGAAGCGGCTCGCCCCACTTGTGATACCACTACGCCGCCATCGATAAAGTCGCTGGCAATATCAATGGCTGTTTGCAGGTAGCCGCCCGGATTATTACGTACGTCAAGAATAATGCCGGCAACTTGATTTTGCTGTTGAATCTGCAGTATGGTTTTTTCCCACTCCGCATAAGTGTTGTCGCCAAAACGACTCAAGGTGATCAGGGCGTAAGAACGATCGTTATGGTTAACAAACTCTACTTCCACAGAGGGAATTTCGATTACATCCCGCACTAAAGTCACGTCTCGCGGCTCACCGCCACTAGCTAGGAGGGTGAGAGTTACCGGCGTGCCTTTTTGACCACGAATCAGAGTGACGGCTTCTTCAGCGCTCATCCCCACCGTGTCGCGGTCAATGCTCTTAGCCTGGTCAACGATGCGCAGAATATAATCACCGGCTCTAACCCCGGCTTTTTCCGCTGGATGATTTTTAAGTGGGGCAATTACCGCCAGTTGATTGTCACGATAGCCTAGTTGAATACCGACGCCATCAAAAGCTCCTTGTAAGTCTTCCGTGAGGCGCTGTTTGGTTTCCGGCGGCAAGAAAACGGTATAGGGGTCACCTAAAGCGCTAGTCATACCGGCAATTGCACCATAAACCATTTTTTGGGCATCCAGTTGGGAGGGGTCAACGTAATCTCTTTCCAGACGTGACCAAACTTCCCAGAAAAGGGAAAAGTCGACAGTCCCCTGGCTGATGGCTGGATCGGTATCTCGTAAACGCGCTAATTGACTAATACCACTCTGACGAGTGAGGTGTAAAATTTGTTCCCAAGTTAAGCCTTTTCCCAAGCGAAAGCCAATCAAGCCAGCCAAAATTGCCACTAAACAATAAGTGACAATCTTAAAACCTAATTTGCTCTTGCTAATGTGCATAGTTAAGAGCCGACTATAGCAGATTTAGAGCGTGCTGGTAAACGGCAATAAAGCTAAATGACGCGCACGCTTAATCTCGCGAGCCAAACGTCGCTGTAACTTGACGCTTAGACCGGTGCGGGAACGTGCCACAATACTGCCGGATGGCGTCAACCAACGGCTCAGCAACCGCGTATTTTTATAATTAATTTCACCAATTTTAACGTTTCTCATTTTTTCCTTTACCTAGTTTTCAGAACGGAATATCGTCAGCGATATCTTCAACGCTACCCACGCTGTCATCAACCGCTAATTCTTCCTCTGCTTCTTTTTTATTAGTTTTACTTTTAGCTTTGGCCGGTGACTTTTCTTCTTCCGGATAAGAAAAATCCTGATCTCCATCGTTGTTACCGCCACCGCCAGCACCAGGGCGGCTATCCAAGGCAATCATCTGTTCGGCGATAACCTCGGTGGTTTTGCGACTTTCACCATCCTTGGTTTCCCAAGTACGAGTTTGCAAGCGTCCTTCAACGTAAACTTTCCGTCCTTTGCTTAAAATCTGGTTAGCGATCTCCGCTAATTTACCCCAGGTGACGACATTCGTGAACTCAACGCTTTCTTGCTGATTACCATCGCCACTGGTCCAAGTGCGGTTGGTAGCCACGCTAAATTTACAAACAGCGGTATTTTGCGGGGTGTAACGTAACTCCGGATCACGGGTAACGTTACCAATCAGTAAGACTTTGTTGAGCGAACGACTCGCCATAGTTTTCCCTTCCTCACCTGCTAGGCAGATGCCTCTTCTTTAGTAGTTTCCGGAGTAATAATTTCTTCTTCGTCGGCTATCGTAATCAGATGGCGTAAAACATGTTCCGTAAGTTTAATTTCCTGGTCAAGCGGGAAAACTTTAGTTGGGTTCAGTTCTACGGTATAAAAAGCGTAAAAGGCTTCAGTATGACCCTTTAACTGGTAAGCCGTAGGTTGACGACCCCAAATATCCTCGGCAGTGATTTTGCCGTCATATTTTTTAATTAATTCTTGAAACGCACGACCGACCCGCTCAATTTCTGCATCAGACAACTTGGGGTTGATCACCACCGCTATTTGGTAAGCACGCGTCATATGCTCCTTTCTTTTGGTTGTCTCACCACGCTCTGGATCGATTTCTCGAATGAGACTGAGCGGTAGTATACCATGTTGGTCATAACTTTAGTATCCACAAAAAGATTACCTAATGGTGACCAAAATAACAAATTTAACGGATAAACAATCAACTTTCCGCTATCGCATTGATACCCAAGACCTCTTTAATCCTAGTCATCAGACTATCCAATCGCCAATCGGCTTTAACCAGGTAATAAGAGGGGGCCAGCGTAGCGACACTATTAATAATTTTATCTTCTTCACCACTTAGATTGGTCAAAATAATTACCAATGCTTTTTCTCCCCACTCGTCTGATTCCCGCAGCTGCTTAAACATCGTCATCCCATCCATGACTGGCATGATGAGATCAAGCAAGATTAAATCAGGATGTTGACTAAGAGCCGTTGATAATCCTTCTTCGCCGTTTCTCGCTTCCAAAACAACAAAACCTTCGTGCGTTAATTTATCGCAAAGAGCGGTACGCGTAGGCACATCGTCCTCAACCACCAGAATTTTCTTACCATTTTCCATACATTACCAATAATTACTTTAGTTTCTTAGTTCCTTGCTTTTTTCTCATACCGGTCAATGGTAGCGTAACATAGAAGGTGGTGCCTTCTCCCTCTTTAGATTCAAAGCGAATCGTGCCGCCAGCATGGTCGATAATCGATTTGGCAATGTAAAGACCAAGGCCGGTTCCGGAATCACCCTTTTGCGACACATTATCAGCCCGGAAAAACTTAGTAAAGATTTTGTCTTGTTGATCGGCTGGTATTCCCCGACCAGTGTCGGATATGGTAATGACAATACTATCCTCACTAATTGTCTGACGACCAACCGCTTCGCCACATTTGGCCAATTGTAAGGAAACTTTAATTTCCCCCTCTTCTAGGGTGTATTTTACGGCATTGGACAAAATATTTTGGATAACCATACTCAACAGTTTGACATCAATCGGTATTAGGGGAACATTCCTGGCAATTGTGGGAATAATCTTTATTTTTTTCTCATCAATCTGCACTCTTTGCTCGTCAATTTCTTTTTCTACCAGTGTGGCGACATCACTGGGTTCAGTTTCGATCGAAAAGATACCTAGTTCAAGACGGGAAACATTTAGCAAGGCGTTAACTAACTCCATCATGTGCTGAGCACTATGGTGTGCCTCATCGAGATATTGCTTTTGTTTCTCGTTTAATTCACCAACATCACCCCCCAGTAACATTTCCAAATACCAGCCGATCGTGGAAAGAGGTGTTCGCAGCTGATGGGAAGCAAGTGAAACAAACTCTGTTTTGGCCTGACTAACTTCCTTTTCTAAAGTAACATCCCGAAAAATTTCAATGGTGCCGGTCACCTTGCCATTGAGGATGATGGGCGCCACATTAATGGCCACCGGAAATCTGCTTTTATCTTTTCGTACGTAATAGTAGTCGGAATCGGTGGCGGCGACAATAGCGTCTTGGGTGGATAGAACCAAGTTCAGGGGTCGTTGGGCTAAGGGAATTGGTATGCCCGGCTCGTTTTCAAGTGAGACAACATCGCAGAAATTTTTTCCAATAACTTCTTCATTTTTTAGACCTAGTAGTTTTTCCGCCGCGTTGTTAATAAAGACAAACTTACCTTCTTGATCGGTAGACAATAATCCGTCACCAATTGCTGCTAATGCAGCTTTTTCTTTGGCCTCGGCTATCTCCACCTTAGCCTTTTCAATACTTAAATCCCTTAACATATTTTGGCAGGCAGTTTGTGCTTCGGCGACACTTTTATCCATTTGTTTTTGGTCATTAATGTCAAGCCACAAGGTTACAAAAAAATTCTTTTTCTGACTGTAAGCATAAATAAAAAACCACTTGTTTAGTGGTTTAACAAAAGCTTCAACACTCTCTGTTTTCCCGGTTGTGGCGACACGACCGTAAAGCATTAGTAATTCTGGATTAGAGACATTAATTGCCGGGTTTGCTTCGCTCGCTTTTTCCCCATTTACTGCCGTCAGCCCCATAAGCTGGGCAAAAATGCGGTTGGCTTTTAAGTAAATACAATCACTGGGTTTCCCTTGTTGGTCAAAAATCATTTGGCAATAAGCCAGCCCGCTAGGAGCATTATCAAAGATCGATTGATAAAAAGCCTCCGAATTGTAATTGTCCACAAAATAAATACCCATCTATCGACTAGAATTACCCCCGTTTACCTTTGATTATCAATGGTTAAAGAGGGGGTGTCAAGCAATGCTTTGGTGACTAAATTAAAGTAGTTAATTCCTGATAGCCCTATTTGCCGATCATGAATTCTACGACATCGTCAGGCCGCATTTGGTATCCCTTACCTTCCTGACGTACTAAACCTTGTTCCCGCGCCGCTTTCCAGCCGCCCAGCCGCACAAAATCAGCAAACGAAATAACCATGGCCTTAATGAAGTTTTTCTGAAAATCGGTATGAATTACACCGGCTGCGATAGGGGCAGTAGCGCCTTGTCTAATAGTCCAAGCCCGCGCCTCTTTCTCGCCGGCGGTATAAAAACTTTGGAGACCTAATTTTTGGTAGGCCTTCTGAATGAGTAGTTCTAAACCAGAGTACTTAATGCCCAAAGTATCAAGATATTCTTTCTTTTCCGTGTCATCTAAATCAGCTAGTTCCGATTCAAGTTTAGCCGAAATTAGTACAATGTCGGCGAGTGGTACTTGCAAAACGGCCGCATACTCTTGGCGCAGGACTTCGGCTTGAGCCAGCTGACCCTCACTTAAATTACCAACGATTACCCGTGGTTTAGCACTCAGCAGTGATAATTCGCGGGCAAGAGTTATTTCCCGTTCGTCAGTAATATTATTGATAATTGGTTGGCCAGCATTAAGCTGCGCCCGCCAACGTCTAATCACTGCCCAGCGGTCATGCAGTTCTTTAGCCTGTCCTTGTTTGGGAGCAATCTGTTTGTCCAGTGTGGCTAAATCAGCCAGCATTAGTTCAGTTTCAATGGCTTGGAAGTCAGTAACCGGATCAACACTGCCTTCTTTAACCACATTGGGATCATCAAAAATACGTACTACGTGGGCGATTAGGTTGGTTTCGCGGATATGAGCCAAAAATTTATTACCCAGTCCCTCACCCTGCGCCGCACCGGCAACCAAGCCGGCGATGTCAATGAACTCAACGGTAGCAGGCGCTTGTTTACTGGTATGTACAACCTTGGCTAGAACGGGCAATCGGTCGTCTGGTACCGGTACCACGCCCACATTGGGCTCAATAGTGGCAAACGGATAGTTGGCCGCCAGAGCCTGCTGTTTTTGGAGCAGGGCGTTAAACAGGGTGGATTTACCGACGTTAGGCAAACCGACGATGGCGACGGATAAACTCATGCCGGTATTCTACCCGGTTTTTCCATAATCCACAAAATATTGTTCTGTTCGATCCGACCCAAACCTAATTTTCGTAAAAAGCGAGGTATGTAATCATAAATAAAACGCGGTTGAGGATAAGCTTGTGCCCCTTGTTTGCCCAACTCAGCCGCAATTTCTTGCCACTGTTTGGCTGATAAGTAATTAAAAGTCATACCCACATCACCAACGTTTCCGCCGACTAAAGTGAGAGGTGATTGAGACGGGGTTTGATCGCCAGGCTTATTTGGTTTGGCTTGCAGAGAACTAACCCCATTTTTCTTCAATACTTCCCTTATTATTCGACCAAACTGCCGAATTTGCTCTTTAAAATTGGCGGTGTTCCCCATAACATCCGCTACAGCCGATTCCATAAACCGTAAGGCGTTATTTGGGTCATGATCTTTAATAATCATTAAGCCGTTTGGTTGCAGAACACGGTACATCTCCTCAATAACGCCAAAAGGACGCTCTGAATGATGGATCACATCAGCCGCCATAATGATGGGCACACTACCGTCGGCCAGAGGTAAGCTTTCACCCTTAGCGGCCACGTAGTTGCGGCCCTGTTCTTTGCCGACTAATAATTTTGTTCGCACATCTTCACTACGGTTATAAATGGGATCTAGACGGATAATTTCAATGGTCTGCCGACGGCCTTTTTCTTTGAGGCGCTGGTTGACCGCAGTCTGAATCATTTCGGTAAGCGTACCGCGGTAAGCGCCCACATCTAAAACTAAGATCCGTTGGCTGTTATCAGGTGTTTTGCTTAAGTGGTCAAATATTCGATCGGTAAAGACGCGTGCTAAAGTCGGGAAACGCGCATCTGTTTCCGGAATTACAGTGGCTGATATTTCTCGACGAGACATCTTAATTTGTCCCCTTATTTAATAATTAAACACGCCAGAAAATTGCAGTTAGCAGGAGCAGAACAAAAAAACCAAACAACCAGCCAGTACTGTATAGAACTAAATCGAGAGCCTCCTTTTTCTTGCCAGCAAAGAAGAACTGGTAAGGTCGGTAAAAAACTAGCAGAGCACAAGTCAGCGCCGACACAATAAATAAAAGTAGGAAAATAACCGGCCCGATATATCTAGGCATGTTGCCAAAAATTGCCTCCCCTTGCCAAAACAATAACCCAACCAAACTACAGTAGACGGTTACACTGCCAGCCTGCAGAAAACCAAGTTGAGCCAAGGGGGAAAAGTATTTTTTATTCATATGGTTTGTATCTTACCGTATTCAGCTGGCATTATCGAGACTTTTCCATAAATAGCGGCAAGCATACGAACGATATGGTTGCCAGCGTAGTGACAATTGCTGGATTGGTTGGAGCTCATTACGGTCGATTCCGTATAGGCGCTGGATTGCAGTGCGCAGACCCAGATCTCCTACTGAAAAAATATCCTCGCGACCCAAAGCAAAAATCAGTAACATTTCTACCGTCCAGGGGCCGATGCCGTGCAACTGCAATAGGCGCTCGGTTAAAGTGGCATCGTCTAGGGTGGCTAGCTCGGCTAGGGAGAGGTTGCCGCTTTGGACTGCCTGACAGATACCTTTGATGGTTTTAGTTTTATTGCCAGAGATGCCGGCGTCGCGCAGTTGTTGATCGCCTAGGGATAAAACGTCGGTAGTTTGCCAACGATTCGGCAGTAGGTTTAGTAAGCGGTGCCAAATGGTGTTAGCTGCCTTAAGCGAAAGTTGTTGGGAAATAACTGTTTCCAAAATGTCGGCCAACAAATTAACCGAAATACTGGGTGCGGCAATGATGCCATAACGCCGAATTAATTGGCGCATCACCGGATCTTGGCGGAGAGTTTTTAATACGGCTTTCATTTAAATCCACTGTGTCAGGTATTAGTGTACTAGTACATAGTAAAAAGTAATTGACAATTATCCGGGGCTTTGCGAAAATAAAGCAACTTAATTGCAATAAAAAAATGAAACGTGCGTTTTGGTATTGTTCAGCAGTATTAGTGATTGGTGCAGTTTTAATTTGGTGGCGGTTAAAACCAGTTACCCCGGTTAGACCAGGCGCTGGCGATCGAATTACTGTAGTGGCCTCCTTTTATCCCCTCTCCTATTTTGTCCAGGAAATTGGTGGTGACCATATTATCGTTACCAACCTGACGCCAGCCGGAGCCGAACCGCACGATTTTGAGCCAACCCCGCGTGATTTGGCGGCCATAGAGCGGAGCCACTTACTTTTACTTAATGGTATCGGTTTAGAACCATGGGCGACGTCGGTAATTACTAATCTACGAAATTCGCCGGTGGTTGTTTTGGAAGCGGCTGCCGGATTAAATACCAGCACCGATCCCCACGTTTGGTTAGACCCGATTTTAGCTCAGGCGGAAGTAGCGAAAATCACCCAAGCTTTAGTGAACATTGATCCGGATCATCAGGTGAAATATGAACAAAACAGTACAGCGCTTTCAGCGCGGCTCAGTGCTTTAGATCAAGCTTTCCGTACCGGCCTAGCTAGTTGTCGGCAAAAAAATATTGTTACCTCGCACGCTGCGTTTGGTTATCTAGCAGATCGCTACGGTTTAAAGCAAATTACTCTCACCGGGTTGTCGCCGGACGAGGAACCTACACCTCGTGATTTGGCAATCGTCGCGGATTTTGTGCGTCAAAATAAGATCGACTACATTTTTTTGGAAACACTAGTGAGTCCGCGCCTGGCCGAAACTTTGGCGCGGGAGGTTGGGGCGCAGACATTGGTTTTTAATCCATTAGAGGGCTTAACGCCCGCCGAACAACAATCCGGCCAAGATTATTTTTCGATTCAAAAGCAAAACTTAGCCAATCTTAAAATTGCGCTAGACTGTAAAGAGTGATGAAACAAAATCCGGTTGTCCAACTTACCGATGTTAGTTTCCGCTACGCTAAGGATCCGGTTTTAGATCATATTTCCTTTGACGTGCCGCGCGGCGATTTTTTGGGACTAATCGGTCCCAACGGCAGCGGCAAAACTACTCTCCTGAAGATAATGTTGGGGTTATTAGCTCCTACTACCGGCCAGGTAACCTTGTTTGGTTGCCCGATCCAAAAGTTTGCCCAGCGCTCACTTTTGGGTTATGTCCCCCAACGCACCAGCCAATCGGCTTTTAAGTTTCCCCTCGCGGTGGAAGAGGTGGTGACCATGGTGGGCGGTAAGCGGTCGGTGGAGGCAGCTTTGCAGGCAGTTGGCTTGGCAGACCAGCGCCACCGTTTGTTGTCTGAACTTTCCGGCGGCCAACAACAACGCGTTTTCATCGCCCGGGCGTTGGCGACTAAACCGGAATTGTTAATTCTGGATGAGCCGACGGTCGGCGTGGATGAGGAAACTCAAACTCAATTTTATGAACTTTTGCGCCGTTTAAATCGGGAACACCAGTTGACGCTGATTTTGGTTTCGCACGATATTGAAGTTGTGGCGCAAGAAGTTAAACACGTTGTCTGTTTGAATTGCCAAGTTTATTACCACGGTCAACCACAAAATATAGCGGAGGGGGTGCGGGAAAAGCTGTACGGGAAAAACGTGCGCTTTGTTCACCACCATTAATATGGGCGAAATTTGGCAGTACAGTTTCATGATTAACGCCAGCTTGGCCGGTTTGATGGTGGCAATTATCGCGCCACTAATTGGTAGTTTTCTAGTGATTCGCCGGTATTCCTTAATTGCCGATACACTCTCGCACGTTGCTTTAGCTGGTATCGGTATTGGTCTGCTGTTAAATATCCAACCGCTGCCGGTAACTATTTTGTTCACTACACTAGCGGCGCTGATGATTGAGTGGTTGCGGGCGCGTCGCCAACTGCCCGCCGAAGCCGTTCTAGCCATGTTTTTGCCAGGCGGTCTGGCTATAGCCGTAGTCTTGATTAGTTTAGCGAATGGTTTTAACGCGAATCTTTTTAGTTATCTTTTTGGTAGTATTACCACGGTTCGGTCGGACGAGTTGTGGTTAATTTTAGGATTAGGCTTAACCGTTGCCGCAGTAGTGCGGGTGTTGTACCAGCCCTTGCTGTATACCTCTTTTGATGAAGAAAGTGCCCGGGTTAGCGGCGTGCGCGTGATGCTGGTTAATACCGTGCTGATTGTGCTGACCGCCATTACGGTAACGCTGTCGATGCGAATCGTGGGTGTGCTATTAATTGGCGCTCTAATGGTAGTGCCGGTTGTCACTGCCATGCAGTTAGCCAAAAGTTTTCGTCAAAGCCTTTGGTTAGCGGTTTTATTGGCAGTAGTAGCGGTAGTGGCTGGTTTGGTCGTTGCTTACTACGGTAACTTACCAGCCGGCGCTACGATTGTTCTATTTTCTTTAGGTATGTTTGGGATAGTGGCTTTGGCTAAACGGTAATTAATTTAGGTAACGGGCAATATTTTGCTGATGTTCGGCATAGGTGGTGGCGTAGTACATTTGGGTGCCATCCGTGTTAGAAATGTAGTACAAGTAATCGGTGGCGGTAGGCGAGATAGCGGCACGAATGGCCTCAATGCCAGGACTGGCAATTGGGGTTGGCGGCAAACCAGTCTGCTGGTAGGTATTGTAGGGCGAATCCAGTTGGCGATCCGCAGCGCTAGGGATTGGCCACCAAGTTTGCTGGGCTTCGGCGTAACCGCGGGCGTACTGCAAGGTAGCATCAACTTGCAGAGCCATGCCGATCGATAATCGCTGCCACAAAATGCCAGCGACAATTTTCATATCCGCCGTTTTTTTAGCTTCTCGTTGGACGATTGAAGCCAAGGTAATCACCTCCTCTTCCGTGTGTCCGGCGCGGTGCATGGTTTCACGCATGTCCATGGTAACTTGTCGGCCATACTCTTGTCGTAACAGGCGGCAAGCTTGAGCGGTACTATACTGACGCGGCACGAGGTAGGTTTCCGGAAAAAGATAACCTTCGTAGGCCAGACACTCGGTTTGGTAAGCTTCGCTGTTTAAGTCAAAGTTGGGCAGGTCTTTGGCGAAGATAGCGCCGATCTCCGTGGCTCGCAGTCCCTCCGGAATAGTGACCCAAACATCATTAGTACCTTTAGTGAGTGCCGCGGCAATTTCCGATGTGCTTTGAGAGCGCTGGAGAGCAAAACTACCGGCTTGAAGTTTGCCCCGTAAGCCATCCCACCAAATCACGAATTGCCAAACTAGTGGCGAACGAATCAGGTCTTTATCGACCAACAATTGGCCGATTTCCGTAGTAGAAAGGCCGCGGCTAACCACCACCGTAATGGTTTCGTCCGACCGTCGGTCAACCGGCTGTAACCAATACCAGAGGAGACCACCGCCTAAAACACTCAAGACTGCCAGACTGCCTAAACTGGCTAGTAGCCAGCGTTTAATTAGGGAGAAAGATTTAGTTTTTTTCATAGTTGTTCTAGATAACGCTCCAGGATCAGGGCCGCGGCCAAATGGTCGATGGGTCGCCGGTGCTGGCGTTTACCAACGCGCGTATCACGTAAGCGCTGATTAACTTCGATCGACGATAAAGTTTCGTCTTCATATACCACCGGCAAACCAGTGGTCTGACGTACCTGCTCAGCAAAGGCGCGCGATTGCTGAGCCATTGTGTTTTCGCTAATTCCTACCACGATGGTGTCAACTTGGTGCTGTTGGCAAATTTCCCGCAGGCGAGGCAATAATTCTGGGTCATTAGCCAGGATTAAAAGTGGTTCGGCCAGGGAACCGTATGAGACAGCCAAGCCCACTCTAGCCAAACCGTAATCGATTGCCAAAACTTTATTCATGGGAGTGATTCTACTGCTTTGTCTCCAACTGAGCGAGCACAATACCGCGTCGCAGGTAAGTTCCTTCCGGCACACAGGTAACCAGTTTGAGTTGGCGGGCGGCATACTCTTGTTCCAAAATATAAGTATCCTCTGGCTTAACCTCCACTTTTTTCTTGACGACATAAACGTAGCGGATGCCGTCATAGTCTAAATAAATTTCATCATCCGGCTTAAGTGTCATAATCTTGCTGAAAAGCGAAAGATAACGTCGCGGGTTCTTTTCACTGGGGTTATAAAACTGACGCAAGGTAGAGTGGCCAAAAATAACGGGTGCTCCCAGTTCGCCAGGGTCGGCGGTACCAGGATACTGGATTAAGTTTTCGTCTAACCCTAAACCGCCAATGCGCACTGCCGCATTGGCAATATCAAGAGCGGGGATACTAAGCAAATATTCTTTACTTTCAGTCGAAGCAGCCAGTTGCTCAGCCGGGTTTTGGTTTTGCGGAAACCAGCTGGATAAATTGGTGTAATCCAGATCATCACGAATGATTTTGGGTCGGATAGTGCTGGGACCAGCGGCCTGAACTTGGGCAACAGTGGTTTGCCGTACTACTGCCACTTCTGGCCGCGGCGATATTAGTTGGTTGCGCTGCAGATCGGGTGAGACAAAGAGAAAATAAGACAAGATTGGCCAAAAAGCGTTGGCCAACAGAATACTACCTAAAGTGATGGAAATACCAGGAAAAAGACGCATTATGCCGGAACGGGTGCGGTACTCCGTAGCCGCTAAACGTAGTCGGTGATGGCGTCGCCGCGTTTGCCGATTGAATTCCTTGGCCAAGCGGCGGCGGAACTTTTCCTCACGAGAAAATAAATTGGGTTCTTCAAATCTAATGGTGAAAGCCAATTCTTCCGGTACTTTAGGCAGCAAATGACGCCAAGATAAGACGGTAGGACAACGCTGACGGCGGCGCCAGGACCAGTTTCGGCCGAAAAGTTTCACGAGGACTCCTTGAGCCGGACCGTGACCTCCACCCGATCGCGATCGTTGGGTAAATGTTTAAAAAACAGGTTAGTCCAAGCGGGTTGTATTTCCACTTTTACTTGACTGAAGAGTGGATTATCGCTCAATAAAGTCTGAGCGCGAGCGGCGTACTGCCCCATGACCTTTTCCTTAATTTGAGCCTGATCAACTACCGGCACGCCGCGTGCTTCTAATTTGGCACGCAGCCAGAGTTGGCCATGATCATCGGTCACCTCTACAGGATTTAACTTAATAGTTTCTTCCTGGAGAGTTAGGCCATCCGGCAGAGCCAAAAATTGATGGGCAGCAGCCGTAATGTCGGCTTTGGTTAATTTAGCGCCGGTTCCCTCAACGGTAAGGCTAACTCCCACAAATTTCTTTTCTTCGCCGATTTTAGCGGTTGCATTTTCGGTCATAATATTAGTCACGCCAGTGAAGAAAACGGGTTCGGCATCGCTGCTGCTACCACTAAAGCGCTCGCGCAGTTGTTCGGTTGCCGCCTGTTGGAGATCATTTTTGGCTTGTTCGATATCTTTGGCGGAAACAGCCTGAATCTCCCGACTATTGCCGCCACCGAGCGGTTCCTTATTTTTGGCTACGTAGGAAGTGACGTCAAAGTTGGCTACAGCGAACTCGGTGTCTTTATTCAGATTGCCGGCCGGACCGATGGCGGTGGCAGTGATATTGGCCTCAACCGAACCGGGAGCATAATCATTAGCGGCTGAACTGGAGGCAACGGTGGTTTCGCTATCCAGGGTAAATACCAACTTGTTATTAACTAACCTGGTTCCAGCTGGAAAATTCTTGGCTTGGGTGGTGCGGTTGAAAATAGTAACTTTGCCCTTGGCCGGGTCACCAATTATTTTGGAGCCGGTGGTGGGTACTTCCTTATCAACGCTGACGCTTTCGGTAACCGGCTGGGCGCGCAAAGCACTAGTAGTGGCGCTACTAAGGTCAGCGTCGGCGGCCGCTAAGAGAAAGGTTTGTTCCGTTTCGATTAATTGGCTGTTAATTTCTACGGCGACAACGGCGCGGTAGGATTGTTTTAACCACCAGAAGGCGCCCAGCAGTGCCGCCGCCACCGGAATAATACCTAGCCACCAAGATCGGCGGACAGCTAAGCGGGGCCAAGCTAGTTGCCAATGCGGCCAAGACCAATGAGGCCAGGCAAAGCGACGGCCGGCCGGTTTTTGTTCCGGTTCAGCGGTCACGGGTTCGGCATCAACTACCGCCGTGGCCGGAGGAGCAGTTTGGTTAATGAGGAAAGCGGGCGGCTTAAATGATCCGTCCTCGTCCTCTGCCGGTTGAGTCTTTTTTTCCGATTGGGAAGCAGCGGCGGGTGTTGATCCGGATTGGTTGACGAGCGTTTCGCCGCCGCCGGTAGTAATGGTGGTGCTAGCGAACGAGGCACGGGAAATGATTTCGATGGCGCGGCCATCCTGCTGAAGCAAAGTTTCCAGGGATTTGGTTTCCGCTGCACTACTACTTTCGACAATCAGAATATGGGTCAGAGTCGCTGGTAGGCGGGTCAGTAGCTCAGATATGTCGGTTTCGATCTGACTGCGGCCGACTTCTTCGCTTTTGACCAATTCGCCATTAGTATAGAGTTCGGCATTGAACGCCAGATCGGAGACAAAGAGTACTAGGCCGGTAAAGGGATGACCAGTGCGCAGGGTGTTGGCGGCGGCCAGCGCGTCGCTGTTCACGACAAAGCCCAGTGGTTTTAACATTAAGTCGTCGGAAATTTGTTTCAGGATAGCTTTTTTCTCGCCGCGCAGGCCGCCGCCTTCCGTCCAAGAGTTGGGGACGCAAAATAGACAGTCTTTAACTCTTAAACCTGCCTCGCCTAACTGGTCCAAGACCGAGTCCAGAGCTGTACTGATTGCTGGTAAGGTAGTTGATTCCAGAGGGGTGAAGTCAGATTGAGCCAGAATGCTAGTGCGGCCATCCAGCGACTGCCAGAGCGCCACGCAAAGCGCGTCCGGAAGAAAAACCAAAGCGAGGTGCTGGTTTAAGGCAGTCATATTACTGTCTCTATTGAAGCAAGTTTTACCCTGAGTAGCAAGAGTCCAGCCGGGTCTGCTGAGGGTGTAACCCTCCAGAGGTAGAAAATTTCAGGGTGACACCCTCAACTGTTTTGCCTCTGGAGGGTTACACCCTCAGCAGAAGCGCAGATAGATACGGCGGACCTCGGCACTAACCGGTTTTTGCTTAAAAATCTTAATAGGACCAATTTCGCCGGTATGACTCACGTGGGGTCCGCCGCACAGCTCGCGACTCACCCAGCCCGGCGTATCGCCGATCGTGTAGACCGTCACCATATCCGGATATTTTTCCTTAAAGAAAGCTAGGGCACCAGAAGCCAGCGCCTCCTCCTTAGGCAAAACCTGTTTGGTCACCGGTCGATCAGCACGAATTTGTTCATTAATCCAAGTTTCGACTTGCTCAATTTCGTCGTCGGTTAAGGCTCGGTCAAAAGTAAAATCAAACCGCAGACGCTCGGCGGTGATATTAGAACCCTCCTGATGAACCGCATCCCCCAAAGTTCGGCGCAAAGCCGCGTGCAGTAAATGGGTGGCAGTGTGATAGCGGGTCGCCTGCTCGGAGTGATCAGCTAAGCCGCCCTTAAAAGTTTGACTCGATTGAGTGCGGGACAAATCCTGGTGTTTGGCAAACTCCGCGGCAAAAGCGGTAGCATCAATCGCCTGCCCTTTTTCCTTGGCAATTTCGATACTCATTTCCAGGGGAAAACCATAAGACTGGTAGAGATCAAAAGCCGCTTTGCCGTCGAGTACAGGCAATTTATTAATTTCCAACAATCCTTTGCGCAGCGCCACAATAAACTTATTCACTTCCTTCAGCAGAATCGCAGTAACTTTCTCCAGATTAGGATTGCCCGCCGAAAGTTCGGGGTATTCGGTCGCGTACGCAGTATTGTGGCCAAATTCCTGAATCCAATGCTCAATGACAGTGTCGATTTCGTCAAACTGAGGATTGAGTTTATAGATTTCTCGTACAGCTCGGCGAATTAAACGACGCAGAACATAGCCGCGTTCTTTATTGGCGGGAACAACACCATCACTGATGATAAAGAGAGCCGACCGCAGGTGATCGGTAATAATTCTCATTGACCGTTTGGCATCCGGGTCCGAATATTGGCGAGCGGTTGATCTTTCCAGCTGATTAATCATTGGCCTAAAAAGATCGGTCAGGTAAGGATCCGGTTCAGCTAAATCGCCCTGTAGCCAGTTAAGGATCGCCACCATCCGTTCCAACCCGAGGCCAGTATCCACGTTTTTCTGTGCCAACTGTTCAAAGGTGCCGTTGGCCATTTTGTTGTACTGCATGAAGACGTTGTTCCAGATTTCGACAAATTCGCCGCCGCTTTTGGCCGGTTCGTCGGCAAACCCTGGTGCAAACGGATCACCGTCGCCGGTATAGTAGAAAATTTCCGTATCCGGGCCACAGGGTCCGGTTTGGCCGGCCGGTCCCCACCAATTTTCGGATTTAGGGTAAAAATAAAGACGCTGATCAGCGTGGCTCACACCGGCTCGAGTCAAAACTTCCTGCCAAATTTGCGCTGCCTCTTCATCGCGAGGGGCGTCGGTATCACCGGTGAAAACGGAAACAAACAATTTCTCCGGATTTAATCCCAGCCACTTGGGATCAGTCAGGAACTCCCAACTCCAATTGATGGTTTCGCGCTTAAAGTAGTCGCCCAGCGACCAGTTACCTAACATTTCAAAGAAAGTGAAGTGAGTGCGATCCCCTACTTCTTCAATATCAACCGTACGCATACATTTTTGGATATCTGCTAAGCGACGTCCTGCCGGATGAGGCTGGCCTAGCAAATAAGGTACCAGCGGATGCATGCCGGCAGTGATGAATAAAGTGGTGGGATCGTTGTCGGGAATCAGTGAGGCCGAAGGAATAATCGCGTGGTCTTTTTCGCGGAAGAAATCAAGAAATTTAGTGCGCAGTTGTTGGGCGGTGATCATGGGAAGAATTGTAACATGAACGGGGCTTGCATTGATGTTAAAATGTAGGCTACGATAAATTGTTGGCTATAGAAAAAGGAAAAGAGGATCAGACTATGTCACCAGAAGAAATAACCACTGAAAAACAGTTGCGCGCAGCGGGTTATGAACAAATGGACGTTTCAGTTGTACAAGGACAAGCTGTTCCTTTAGAAAAAGGCGATAAGTATCAATCAGCTTGGCAACAAGAAATGAAGAAAAAACAATACGATGCCAACGCGGCCATTCGTAAGAATGAATTAGCTGGCGTTGCTCTTCGCTCTGATGCCGAAAGGCAAAAAGAATTGGCTAGACATAGAGCATTACTTGAGGAATATAAGAATAATCTCAATAGAGCTAAGGCTCAGATCGAAAAACAGGAACTTGGTGACAAGCAAAGAGAAGAGTTGAACACGAGGATAGTTTTCTTAGAAGCGGCAATAGAAATAACTGAGTTAAACATTGAACAATTATCCGATATTGGTCAAAATATCGCCGAGGCACAAAAGTTGGTGCGAAATTCAATAGCGGCAGACCGATCAAGAACAGAGAGAATTAGCGCAATCGACGTTCATCTACAGGAGATGATGGCCGCTTTTAAGGAAAAAGAGAAAAGCGCGTTAAAGTTGCAGACTCAAGTGGACAAAGCTGGTGAGAGTGCGACCAAAGCGGCAGATAATTATCAAGAAGCTTTACAAATGGTGCGTGTAACGGCTGATAGGCTGCCGGATTTTGGGGATAGTTCAATAGAAGGTGCCGTTGCAGCCTGGATGAAGAAGGCCGAGCAGTTAAACAGAGAGCGACAGAAACGTGTGGATGCCTTAGCGGAGCTGGCAACTAGATTAAAAGATCTCAGGGCGGATATGGACGCTATTGAGCAAGCGATCGATGACGAGACCAGAGAATACGACGAACTGATTAATAGTATCGTGAACGAAGCTGGGGATGCGATTGGTGCAGTGGCGCGCAGGTTTAAACGTGAGGAACCCATGGATCAGGGCGCGCCAGCGTCGTCTCCTCTTCAAGCCGCGGAAATATTGCCACTCCAGCCGGTTGTGGATGCAAGTTTGGGCGCGGGCGGTGGTCTTGATTTAACCCCAGACCAGCAGGTGGAAACATCATCTGCTCCCATTGTTTCCGGACTAGAGGGCGAGCAACCTACGCCGGAAAATTCACCGATTGGAGGCGAAGTTGTTGAGTTTACTTACCCACCTAGTCAGGGTTGGCTTGATGCAATTTTGCGGGCAGCCAGAAAATGGCAAAATCCAGACGACGAGGCTAGTGGTAATGTCCAAGCCTTAATTCAGGCTGGCGTTGAAGCGGGTGCAATAACTATAGAAGATGCAGAACAGTACCTCCGTGAACGTGGTTTTGGGCGGTTATTGCCCAGTGGGGTTGATACTTCTCACCAAGATCCCACCGAAACCCACCGACCGACTGGGCTAGATGAGGCCCTGAATATGCCAGCGCCGGGATCGGGTGAGCCTCCCAGTGAGCCAACATCAGCACCGGTGGTCGGAGAAAGGAAATTTAAAGACTACAACCTGGAAGAAGCGGATTTTGGCACCAACTATGATGCCGCCGAATTGGCTGCTCACTTAGGCATGACTCCCGAGCAAGTTCGGGTTGGATATGATAATTTCCGAGCCACCTTCCAGGAAGGAGAAAAGATACCTACTTTAGGTGCATTATGGACAGTAATAAGAGATCGCAATCTTCGCCTTACTCAAACCCATAGGGATATGGCCACTAGTAAAAATGGTCCCTACTCTTGGGGTGTTGATAGCATGGGCAATGTTGTTCGAGAATTGTTGTTGGATGCTAGCGATTATTTGCTAGTCGAAAAGCAAAAGGCACGCAAGACGGTGGAGGTGCCAGATCTTAGTGCCCCTAGTGCTCCTGAGGCCGGATCTCCCACCACACCAGCAGCTGACGAAGCTTTACCGGAAAGTGTGTTGCCATTTGACTCAGATGCTACACCTAAATCAGCCGCTAAGACTCCTGGTGGAAGTTTGTGGAAAAATTTTGGAGAAATAGTTGGACGCGCTGGTAGAAGAGTAGGAGGTGTTCTGGGTCGCGGTCGTAGCGAACAAGTTGCCGAAACACCTACGCCGGCGGTTGAGTCATCGACACCACCGGAGTCAACTCCCTCAACAGAAGAGGAATCTCTGGGAAGAAGTAGTGTTGAAGGAGTGCGTGATGAGCTATCCCGTCAGGTAGCAATGCTGAAAAGTGAATTAGCGGCCGTCAAGTCGGCCAAAGCTAATGAAAAGGATCATCCTGAGGCACTACGAGTCGAGATTCGTAACGCTATGGCTACTCTGTTTGGGATTTATACCCTCCTATTTGAAGCATCGGAACACAACCTTAATTATTTGCCGGTGCCGTCTGTTACTGGGGCATTAGATATGTTCAATCTTGCGAATGATCATGTCTTAACAACAACAGAGTTGTCTGACAGTCTGGCTGTTAACTTAAACATGATCGCTGAAGCTGGTCGGGAACAACCTGAAATGTGGCGTGAAATGGTTGTGGCACTTAATCTTCTAGAGCAAGACAAGAAGATCAATCTTAATAGTTCTATGATGACCGGACTCAGAGCAAAATTAAATTCAGCCGCGCCAGAAGCACCACCACGCCCCGAACCACCTAATCCCGACTCACCGCCCAATTTACAAGAGAGTGTCCTCTCTCCTAGAGAGGAACAGGCGTTGGATTGGAGTCACGATGGAATTAAACGCCAAGCAGAACAGTTTTTTGAAGGTGAATTTAATGAGATCAGCAATTGGCGTAATTTGGATGAATCTGAGGTTTGCAGTGGGATACTCGGAATGGTTGAGATCTACGTAAAGATACCGGATCACTGGCAGGAATGGGTTAAGAGAGCAGGTCGCGGATCCTTAACTACTGGTATTAATGTTCCTTTCTTCGGTGCGGATGGTCGGTTGCAAAGAGGTTATATTAGTGATGCGGACGATTATGCGACTATGTTTCGCAGTCTATCTAACTGGTATCGGACGACTATGTCTGGCCTTGACCGAAACAAACTAACCGCTGATCCGTTCTTAAATTCGAGTGTTAATGTGAATAATTTAGCTGAGGCCGATAGATTATTTGGTAATGTTGAATAGGAAGGAATCATGACCCCCACTGCCCAATCAGCCCTTCAATCTCTCGACATCTTCCAACTACTTGGTTATACCGGCTCGGACGAAGCGGAGAAAAACCAAATTCTCGAGGAAGCACAGGCCCTTCTGCTCCAGGATTTATTGGAAACCGATCTTGCCACCCGCCTTTCGCCGGAAGATTTAGCTCGCACCAAGCAGCTGCTAGGTGACCAAAGTCAACCGGTCGAACAGCGCCAGACCAACTTGCTTAGTTTCTTGCACGAGAAGCTGACCGATTTGGATCAGTTGCTTCTGACTAAGACGGCCCAAATGAAGCTGGACGTCATCACGGAGCGTCTAGCCGACTTAAAGCAGGAATTTGCCACTGACGCCTTTGCCTCCCAGCAACTAGCTCAGGCTGAACTTTGGCTGCACCGGGAAAACTACGCTGAGGCCGCCAAGATTATGAATGTGGTTACCGCGCGGACACCGCGTCCTTAGGTAGGTCTTTTGCCGCGCGCAGGGTCTGGAAATGTTCAAGGTTGATTGGGATATTAAAGTCATGGCAAAGCTGGCGGAAGATTTGACTACTCCAGGGATGAGTCGGCCAGTTTCGGTTAACCATGGCAGCAAATTCCCGGTCTAACCGGTATACAGTATCGAGGTATGGTCGGCTTTTTAGATCTTTGACTGGCGTCCAGTAAGGATGATCGGTTCCCATTACTAATTGGTCATTCCAGATTCGGTTAATAATCATCCCCTCCTCCGGCTGTTTAGCCGTTGGCAGTGGTTGCAACATTAGCCCAGCCAAAGGGCCTTGGAGAACCACTCCTGCCAGTTCTCCTGAGGCAATTTTATAAAACACCAAGGGGGCGGTTAGATTGGTTAGCTGTGGGGTAGTGTCTTTACCAAATTTATAAAGCGGTACATTAGTTAAAAGGCGAAACGGCGGATTGAAGCGTTCGTGGAAGGTAGGGAGAACAGCACCTAGATTTTCTTGAGCCTGAATCACCGGCAGCAACTTAGCTTTTTGTTGGAGCAAAAATAAGGTGCCAATAAAATTTACCGGTGCTTCGTTACAAAGACAACCCAGCGCAACATCATAGAGATGGGAATTATGGTTGGCTAAAGCCTGTATTTCAGCGGAAAGCGGTCGAACCGACCAGCGCTGATTACCATCGCTGTCCCTTACCCAATACACCGTTGGGGGTGCAGGTTCAATTTCGGTTTTTGTTCTCCGGTGTCGCAACATGCGCCGATTATACTACCAGGCTAGAGCTGTTTTTCGACTTCGGCCTTAACCGATTCCAGCGAAATGGCGCCACCAATGAGGACGCCCTTTTTACCGTCACTGGTAATTAACACGGTACCAGGAGTGCCTTGAATGCCAACTGCTGCACCACCAGCCTGCTGATCCGTTACAGTTTTGGCCATTTCGTCACTGTCCAGGCAAACTTGGAAATCACCGGTGTTAATCACGCCAGCTTCTTGGGCCAACTCCGCCAGCTTATCCTGTGGGTAACCGGTACCGTTAGCTAAAGTTTTGGCAAAGTAAAGATCGTGGAACTTCCAAAAAGCGTCGTTGCCGGCTAACTTAGCCACACACTCGGAAGCCTCGGCTGCTTTTTGGGCGTATTGGTGGAAAGACAACGGATAGTGGCGGAAGACCACGCGCACTTTGTCACCGTATTCGGCCAAAATCTGGTCAAGCGTTTTGGTGAATGACTGGCAGAAAGGACACTCAAAATCAGAATATTCGATCAAGGTGATTTTGGCGTTTTTACCACCGCGAACGTGATCAGTATCGTTAACGGGGATAAGTTTTGTCAGCTGGTCGGCGGTTAAGTTTGATACCGGCGAGGGTTGAGCAGCTGGCGCAGCCGCAACGGGAGCTGCCGCAGCAGCGGTGGTTGTGGTGCCTTTTTTCAAGTAACGTACTTCGGTAAACAGCATGCCGATGACAAAGGCGGCAGCCACCAGTAAGCCGGTGGTGAGATATTGGTTAAGTTTGTCCGATAAGTTATCCATAAAAACAGACTCCTGGTTTCTACTTTAATCGTGGAGACAAGTATAGCAACTACCCCAAAAGTGAGAAGAGGGAAATTGATTAAATTAAGCAAAACCAACTTTAACGACAGCCTGAGGCATCCTCAGCTTTAACTTTTTCGGTTTTTAGTTCCCATACTCGATATCCACACTGTGTATACGGTCTATCAATAGGACAGTTCGGGCCGGTACCGATACAAGCTCGTCCCGATCCTACATAACCACCTCGCCCACAACGTATTTGCCAAGTACTTTTCACTCTTTCTGGTTCATTGGTCGCCATATGCTGGGAATTGTATCACGCCAATTAACGAACATCCTCTAAGTTTGGTTCCCGGGCAAGGATTCGGACCTCGAATAACTGGTTCAGAGCCAGTTGTGATGCCATTTCACTACCCGGGAGCGGTAGAAGCGCTATTATACCTGATATAATACGCGGATGCCAAAATCTGAATTTGAACACTTAATTAATCGGCCAGAAGTTTCGATGGTGGTGCGCGATTTGTTGCAAGAGTTAGAGCCCCTCCAGTTAACTAAGCAGGAAATTAGCGGCCATGTGCTGATTATTGGTATTGGCGGTGCTTTTCCGGAACGAAGTTTGATTTGCAAACCAACCGATTCTATTATTTATGGCTCTTTGCGCTCTGAGGTGCATAGTGTGGTTACGATCGACAGTGATCCTGAAGCAGAGCCAGGTTTGTGGATGTTTACCCAGGGGGCAGTAAACCTTGAAATTGATCGATCGCCGGAAGAATTGCAGTTACGTCCGGGAGAATTGGAACATTGCCGTCTGAACACAGATGATTTTTTATCACGATTACCCAGTAATATCAAATTCGACACAGTGCTGGCCATACGTTTACAGCATTTAGAAAACCAACTACGCGAAGGATTATTGGCCAATTTAGCTCCCCACGTCAGTCCTGGTGGCCGCCTAATAGTTTTGGCGGGATTTAGAGACAAACCTCAGGACAATCGCTGGTTCTTGGAACGATTTGGTCGCGCCCCGTATGTCCCGCTCGAGTTTGACTATAACGATCCTGTCTTAGGGATAGTTTACCGCCGTCTCCTCAGGTGATCTAGTTATAACCGTAAACAAGGCGAAACTACCAGTTGACAAGGCCTATAACCTATGGTCTAATACTAAACAGGTCGGACAGATACCCCCTCACCGGGATTCTTTCCGATTTTTTTTACCCCCACATCTGATAAAATACGGCTGGAGCGCCCGTAGCTCAGCTGGATAGAGCAACTCCCTTCTAAGGAGTAGGTCGCAGGTTCGAATCCTGCCGGGCGCGCTCCACTTTCAACCTTAAAAACGTCAAACCAATAGTTGTACAACTGCTGGTTTTTGGGTTTTAGAGATGTATCTCGCGTCTCTTGCAGACTCGGCTACTTCTTGGTACAGTGACTACTCGCAGAAAGGAAACCATGCCAGATGAACCAACCGTAACTACCCCTCCAGATTTGGCTCCGCCAACCGATGAAGTAGTAGTGCTTTCGGCTGACGAAATGGCACAACAAACTGCCCAGGCTGAACAGTTTGGGGAGATGTTGACTTCGATCCAAAACATTGTGGAACGTTATGGCGACCAACTGGACGAACTGAACCAAAAAGTACACGAACTGCGCGAATCGCTGGCTAATCTTTTTGCCAATAATGAAGAATTGGCGCAGGCGGAAGAACAGGAGAAAACCCTCAAGTCCGACGTCAAAGCCAAGCGCCAGCGCATCAAGGAGTCGCCAGAGGCGGTTCAACTGCAAATCAAAATGAAGGAATTACAGGAAGAGGCTAACGAAATTAAGCAAACCCTTAGTAATCATTTGATCCGCTACTACCAGATGACTGGCTCACAAGTCATTGAGACTGCTGGTGGCGAGGAGCGTGAATTTAGCCTCAATGCTCGGCTCAAGGGCAAAAAGAAGGTGGTTTAGCCTCTTTCTATCGTATAATAGCGTCGATGTATAAATATTTTATCGGTTTTGTTTTAGGGTTGACGCTCTGTTTAGGTCTGCCTGGTCGGGCGCGCGCCTTTGCTCCTGGCGTTCATGTTCTGCGCCCGGAAGAAATCGCCGACGTAGTACGTGAATTTGCCCCCTACCGCGAGGCCGACCAACCACTGTACGTGACTATTCCGTTTACCCTGGACGATTGCCAGCGAACGGAGTCCTGGCAGCAGGCTTTTCTTTTGGCTGGCCAAAATAACGTCGTGCCGCTGGTGAGGTTGGCTACCCGTTTTAATTCTACCGATCAAGCTTGGCAAGTGCCCACTCGCCGCGATATTGTTGATTTAGCCAACGCTTTGGGCCAACTATCTTGGCCGCAGAACGAAAAACACGTGATCGTTTTTAACGAACCCAACCATGCTGCCGAATGGGGCGGCCGGCTGGATCCGCACGAGTTTGCTCGGGTCACCAATTTTGCACTCAACTGGTTTGTCACTGAAAACAGCCGCTACATCCTCCTGCCGGCCGCCCTTGACTTAGCCGCCACCGATACACCCACCACTAAAGAAGCTCTGGCTTATTGGCGGGAAGTGCTGGGTTCAAAACCGGAAATCTTGGATCAGCTCAGCGCTTGGAACTCACACAGCTATCCCAATCCAGGTTTTGTTTCTTCGCCGGAGCGGCGTGGCCAAAACTCCCTGCGGGGTTTTGAATATGAGTTGGCTTTTCTCAAGAATTACAGCGACCGCCAGTGGGAGGTTTATGTTACCGAAACTGGTTGGGATTCCACCCCTCGCCTGCAAACGCGCCTCAAACAATATTATTTAACGGCGGCCAAGCAAATCTGGAATAGTCCTAGCGTCAAAGCGGTTACGCCCTTTGTTTTTGCGGGCAGTCCCGGGCCGTTTGCTGGTTTCAGTTTCTTTGCCGCCGATGGTCAGCCCACTCAGCAGTGGGAAGCGCTTACGGCGATGTTAACGGCCTTAAACCAGACCTTACTGACCGACCGCAGTGCTACAATACCCCCAACGCACCAGTAGCTCAGTTGGATAGAGCATCTGTCTTCGGAACAGAGGGTCGGGGGTTCAAATCCCTCCTGGTGCACCTTAAAAAAGTAGACACCTCTCGTACTCAATGCGGAACTACGGTAAGATCAGACCATATGCCAGGCGAAGCTGAATCGTTAGAACAAACTCGCCAGGAACAACGTCGCAGTCTGATTAAGCCCCTCCTGGACGAGTGCATTCCTGACGCCCCACAAGCCCATCAACCACTTAGCTATTTTCAAGAGTTAGTAGCTCAACAAACACATAAGCCGATAGACACTTTTAATGACGATGACCAAGCCTATGTTCGCTACCTTTTCCGTACCAGGAATAGTGAAAAAGAAAAACTGCTAGCTCAGTTAACTGATTCAGCAATTGTTGAATCGGAGTTACCTGAATTTATCCGTTTAGTTGCTGATGTGGGCAGACAAGCAGCGGTAACTGGGACAACAATTAATTTTCACCTCAGCGAAAATTTGATTTATACCACTGAATCACTAGCAGAGGCACAGTTATATCAAGAGTCATTAGCCAAGTGGCGAGACAACTTTGTTACTGGCAATCTAGATCCCAAAGATATTAAAACGCGATGGTTAGAGTTTGCGGATTTAATGAGGGACTTATCTGGAGTTCATATTACGCCGCGTCCACCTAAACGCGAAGCTGAGGAAAAGAGAGCAATATTCGATAGTTTTATCACACTCTTTACTCGTTTTTATAGCTTGTCAGGGGGGCACAATAACCCTGTGGCAAGCCGCTTATTGTGGGCTGAGCGAGCCGCATTGGATCAGCATGACCCAACCCAGATCGACAAGATATTGCAAATTTTCACTCAAATCGAATCAGCGACCAGCGACCTCGATAAGCAAAAGCAAATTTTAGATATTGTTAATCACTATGCTTGGAGACATGGCTTAACAAGGGCTAATATTTGGGGAATGAATCATAAATTGTTGCCGGCCATGTTGGCTCAAGATGAACAAGTAAACATTTTAAACAAAGGGGGTAATGTTTGGGGCATGAACAGCGAGGATTGGGGCGCTGCTGACTTTGTTTGCCAGAGCTACATTACACCGATCACCCCCAACGGTTTAAACGAACTACTACTACACTTACAAGCTGTTCCCACTACTGACGCCGCTCGGTTAGATCAAAATAGATTAGACGCTCCAGTAATAAGCGGTTCGTTACGGGAGTTGGTACATGATCAGAGGCCATATGTTCATAATTTATTACTGGCCGCACTACATTTTTACGAAACTGGGAATACTGAACGCCTTGAGCTAGTTTTCAATCAGGCTAGGCGGTATGAAAAAGACGGTTCTTATCACGATCAACTTAACAATCTTGAAACAAATTTTCTAAACAGAGACTTTTATGAGTCATTAATAACCGAAACAGTACAAGGTGTGAAGCGATTAGTAAAGGTGGCTGATGTTTTACGACGGTTGGTGGAAAATACCAAAGCGGTTGGTGATAAGCCACCAGTGACATCAGACAACGTGCTTAATCAACATATACGAGCCTTAACTATGGATGAAGAAGAATCTGTAATGCGACAGGATTTGTCTCGGACGCTTCATTACGTCAACACCACTTTGTTGGCTATGATGAATCGTCACGAAGTTGGTATTGAACCCAATTGGCTCAAAGCCCTGTCCTGGTTGGATCAGAATATTTTTGCCATTTTACGTAACCTTTCCTATGAAGAACAACAGGGTGCCTACCGTCAGGATTGGTTTGCCACCGTGCTCCTTTTTGAAGAACTAATTAATTCGCCGCACGCTTTTGACGAGAGTGAATTTCATGACTGGTTAACCGAAGTCCAAGCTGCTGCCTCAATGCGCGAAGCTTATCAATTGGTATCCCGGCGTATACTGTCCCACGTCGATCAACTTACTCGTTTGTATCGGCAAAGAGGTGAAAAGGGACTCGATACGTTGTGGTCCAGTAACAGTGTACATGGCCTAACGACGCTGGGTTTACCGGAGCTCAATCTAGCGAGAACGGCTTTTGGTCGAAAAACGGTTAGGGAAACAATCCAGCGCCGAACAGAACCAGGATATCATCCGGGGGATTAATTCGCTTCTTTAGCCAAAAAGCCCATCGCCGCCAAAATCACTTTTTCCGCAGTAGGAGCAGTAAACTCTTTTTCGCCATTTTCGGCATCAAGATTATTAGGATCATCGAGATATAATTTAAAATCATTTGTATCTGGTTCGAAAACAATTTCGAAACCCTTGCCCATTTGACGGCACAGGCTAGCTAAACGATCAATAGTTGATTGTCTCGGTGATAGCAATTCGGTTGGTAAACCCCCTGGTCGAACCCCTGCCATCGACCACCCTGGCGACTGACCTACTAGGTTTTCGACTGGTTCAGCGGCAGTACCGGACTCAATATGTTTAGAGGATGATGATGACATAGTAAGTTATATTACTACGGGATTTGATTATTGTCGACTTGTGCCGAAGGAGTAGCCAACTCCGCCTGTAGCCAAGCGTGAACTTCGCCAAACTCACCATCGCCGGCGCGCGGCAACAAAACGTATTGCCGGTCACTACTACGTCCCTGTTTTAGGAAGTTTTTATCGGTTAAAGCCAAACTGCGTACTTCGTAATTACTAATCTGACTGGCTGCACCAACCAGCTTTTGCATATCTTCCAAAGTTAAGTCGGTTTCCAGATGTCCGGCTAGGGTGTTGACAAAAGGAATGGCCTTGGGCAGGAAGTCAATCGAAAGTACCCGGTTTTTTACCGCCAAAATTAAACTACGCTGCCGTTGCGAACGGCCAAAATCATTGCCGGCCACCGTCGAGTGGCGCGAGCGAACGTACTTTAGGGCAGTAGTGCCGTCCAAATGTTGTAAGCCGCGCTCGAACTGCAAAGTTTCGTAACGGCAGGGAAATTGCTGTTGGGCTTGTTCCGCTGAGGCAGTGGCGGTAATAGCGGCAATTTCCTCTGGCGATTTGCCGCAAGTGTTACTTTCTTCACCCTCAATGGGATACCAAGGGTCGGCGAAGGCCACTTCAATCTGGACATCCACTCCACCCAGAACGTCAATCGAGCGCGTGAAACCAGTAAAATCCAGGGCAATAAAATGTTCCATCGGTGTACCCAACACCTGCGATACAGCCAACTTGGCTAGTTGGCCGCCGCCAGCTGGTCCGGTAAACTCGGCCGGCTTATGGGGATAGCGCCGATCGTCGGCACCGATGGCGTAGGCGGCGTTAAGTTTCCAGCCACTGGTTCCTTCGGCTTGAGTGGGCAACTGTACCCATAGGTCGCGTGGTAAAGACACAAGCGTGACGCGACTACGTTGATGATCAATGAAGACCACAATCAGCGTATCGGTCAAGCGGCCGCCGGAGTGAGCGCCGCCGCCGTAACCCAAGATAAGATAAGTATCGTAAGGCGGCTTAGGCGTAGGTGTGGGTGTGATTTGTCCCGCTACCACTTCTGGAGCCGTCGGCTGAACGGAAATACGCCGCAGGGTCAACCAGGACCAAAGTATCACCATCAGAAGAATACCCCCGCTTATACCCAAGCCGCCAGCTATCCAGTAAAGCCAAGGAGAATGGGGGCGCCAGTCTAGCATAGATAATTAGCTGACCAGTCCGTTTAACTTATTAACGCTAATCACTGCTTGGATGCTTTGCCGGTAAGCGGCCCGGTCGGCCACGAATTGAGGTAGCCGCAATTTGGTTATGGCCGACAGTTGTTTGGCGCGCGGAATATCATTTAAAGCCAACTTGCCCAGATAAAGATCTTCTACAGCGAAGTCGTTTTGGTTGAACCAGTGCGCTACTTTAATCACACCGGAGAAGTAAAGTTGATTTTTGGTGAAAGCGCCTGGCAACGAGGTGTCACGTAAACCCCGTTTCGTCTTTAAACAAAGCGTCCAGCGTCTTTCCCGGTCTTCGACATAAGAACGTAGCTCGTGAAACAAAGCGGCAAAGGAGAGTTGGCTAGCCAGCCAAACGGTGTAGTAATACAAGGCGGACATCCAGAGATGCTTGTCTGGTGCAGTGAGATAGTAATTTAATACAGCTAAACCTTCTTCGGTTTCGAGATAATGGTTGGGGTTGGGATCATCCTGTCCGGCATTGCTGCCAAAACCAAAAGCCCGGTGTTTACCGCGCCAGGGCTGCTGTTGTTCGTTGATACGCCGCAGGTAGTGTGTACCTACTTCGTGATCCAATACGCTGGGTAGATCAAATTCGCGGTAGCGTACCGGCAGTTGGACACTAAAGACGTTGCGGTCCATCATCGTCCGCGCGATTTGTTTACTGGAGAACTGAACAATAACTTCATCAGCTAAACCATTATCTTTGAGATAAGCCAATACCCTTGTCCGCACTTCTTCCTGTGACAAAAAACGACCACCCGTTTCGTCCAAGTATTTTTCTTCCTGACCCCAGCGATGGATAACGGCATCAATAATTTGTTTAGCCGCGACCAAATATTGATCCGCTACCGGTCCATATTGATTCCATTCTGCCAAATCAATTTCGCCTGGGTACTCAAACTGAGGATTATATTTAGGATCAAACAGGAATTTGCGTTTTTCGGCAGCGAGGTTAGACGGGAGAATTTTTTGTAGTAGAGTTAAATTCGCTTTAGACTTCATAATTCGTCTCCTACCAAAAAACCGCTTAAGTCGTGCCGTCCCAACTCCAATTGATGGCGTTTGTTATTTAGTCTTTTGGAAACTACCATGGAAGTGCTTAAAACTCGATCTTTGAGCTTAATGTGTACTGGTACTACCGGCGATTTCCCCTCTCCCTCGATTTCTTCGTTAATAATTTCCGGCTGACGATTGAGTTCTAATTGACTGGCCAAAGAATCAGCAATGACGCTGCGGCTGCGGCCGGTATTCATTAGCGCCAGAACCTCGTGTGGTTGTTCGTCCAAATCATAGACCAAAACCTGTTCTTTAGGGGCAATAATCGGCCGATCCAAATCACCCACGGTGCCGGGATAGCTTTCGGCGAATAGCGACTGAGCAATTTTAATGGCGTGAGTGACGTTGCGGGCCTCTACCCCTTCCAGGCGTTCCAGACGCCGTCGTAGGCCAGCCCGGTTGGCCAACTGAATTGATAAACCAGGATAGGCGTTAACTTCGGCTACCATCGGCCCCTTTTCCGGGTGCAAGAAAATGTCTGTTCCCATGAAAGCCAAGCCAGTAGCGTTGGCGGTACGGACAGCGGTTCTTAAAACGTCTACCCAGAATGGTATTTGAATACCCCGCACCGACAGTTGGTTGTGAGGAAAGGTACTGATGATTTTTTTCTTGCCGGAAACGCCATAAATGGTTTTGCCAGTACCCATATCTATGCCTAAGCCGATGGCGCCTTGGTCTAAGTTGGCTCGTCCGCCAGAAGCCTCTGTAGGGATACGCGCCATCGCCATTACCGGGATATTACGGAAAACAATCACCCGCACATCTGGTGTTCCTAGTTGTGCGTAAGTTTCCAGATCGGGATGAATGGGTATTCTTTCTTCGATTAGAGCCATGTGCTTAGAACCCCAAGTACTGTATTGTCCAGCCAAAATATCACTGATATGTAAGTCTAAATCTCGTTCACTCCACTCGCGGCCGGTAACATCAATCCAAGTGTGTTGGCGGTGGTTTTTCCGTTTAATAACCACAATGCCTTTGCCGGCACTACCGCTGGCGGGCTTAACGGCAAAGGAACCAGGTATGGTCTTCCAATCCAACTGGCGCAGTTCCTCCTGTCCAGCAATTTGGGCGTAGAGTTTGGGTACCAAGATGCTGTGTTTTTGCAGAAAGGCTTTAGCTCGCAGTTTAGAAAAACCGTAACGTTTAGCTTGAGCCGAATTAAGCGAAGTGTAAAGTTGGACGCGCGCATTCATTCCCAGGAGGTCGCGGGGATGGGTCATATTATTCCTCCGGGTCAAGGATATTCTTAAAACGCAAATATTCACTGACACGCAAGCCGGTGTAGCGTCCCACCATGAGATCGGCGGCCAGTACGCTCATGATGGTAATTTCTGGATGCAGAATCACGAATTCCTGCACAAACTCGGTGCGGACGAACAAAGTAGAAAATACCGCCAACACGATGGTCTCTAAAGTTAATTCCAGAGCGCGCGATTGGGTAGTAGACAACTGGGCGTCAATAAAGTTTTCCGAAAGCAAAATCAAAACCAGAATCGGGAAAATACTTAAGGCAACCAAATCAATGCCTAGGTTAAGAAGCAGGGGGGAAAATAGTAGCAACGCAAACACCATTAGGGAAACAGCCCAAAGCAGCAAGGCGGTGCGTGGCAGATACTGTAGGCGGAAACGTTTAATTACCTCCCGGCTAAGGTTGGCAGTGACGATAATGAGGAGGAAAAGCAGGATGCCGGAAATAATACCGGTAGAGAGCAGGGCCACCGACAGTACCGCGGGAACATAAATGCCAAAGCCCTCCAGGCCGATAAAATGGCGGGAAATAGCAATAAACGAGGCAATAACCGGAAAGAGCAGGAGTAAGACTAAAATGTTGGCTGGTACGCCCTGGTTGACGGCTCGGCGAAGGGCGTGCTGGATAAAATTATGCCAAGCCGGCGGATCGGCGGGATTTTCGTCCAAAAAACGTGCCAAACGGCTTTTCACCTGCGGTGTGGTTTGGGTAATGTCTTGGGCTTCTTTTTGTTCGATTTTTTCAACTACTTGAGCCGCCGGCGTGGCTGCCTTAGCGGCGTTGCTGGCGACCAGCTCCATTAGGGTATCAGTGGGTAAAGTTTGAGCCAAAGCAGGCGCTGGCGAAAACCAGCAACCAATCATGAAGACCAAAGATAGTAGTAGCCAATGTCGCATACCGCTATTATAGTGCCGCAAAGCAGCGGGAGGCAATCCTTTTGTTATAATACCGTGGTTGGGTCAGTAGCTCAGTCGGTTAGAGCACCTGCCTCTTAAGCAGGGTGTCGCGGGTTCGAGTCCCGCCTGACCCACTTTAACGAGTGGTGTTTTTCGGTTTATTTCCTGAACCCTAGGTAAGCCCAAACAGTTTACGGGCTTTGGTAACGTGTTCAGACAGCGATTCGGCCACCACCATACCAATTCCTTTAGTACGGTAAGCTGATCCGTCCTGGCTAGTATTGGTTAAGAATCTTTGAGCCAGCTGGTCGCCAGTGATGCCCAGAAAAATTAAATCGGCAGACAAAATAGCAGGATTTAGCAGAAAAAAGGATCGCCACGCTCCTTCCGGATAGGCCGTGAAGCCACACCGTGCTTTAAATTGGTAAAGCCCCGTCTTGGAAATTACCCCAGCCGGATTAAAGCCGGAACCAAAACTAATGGTGGTTAATTCTTGCTGGTGGGCAAAACGTACCATAGCTGCAATGAGAGCTACGCTTGGGCTGTATCTAGTGTCAGGGAAACTAGCCACGGCACTCCAAGCCACCATGAGGCGGTCCTTTTGTTTAAACGCAATATAGCCGGAATTGAGTTGATCGCCTTGGTATAAACCGATCAAAAACACCGGCAAACCGACGGCCAAATTCTGTTTGACCCGCAAGCGGTCGGCGTACATCACGAACCGATCTCTGCTTTCCGCCAGTTGCTCATACAATTTTTCGAATTGTTCAAACTCTGCCTCGTTGATTTCTTTAATCTTGATCTCATAGCCGTGATCGGGGAAATACGCTTCGATTTGAGGAAGCTCCTTCTGCAGAGAGGAAGAAAAAATAAAATCACCCGGATCGACACTACCCACTTCGCCCAGCCAGCGGATTGACTCAGGGTGGTAGATACCGTCAGCTTGATATTTCTGACAGAGAACAATGTCCGCTTTGGTTATCTCGTCCAAATTAACCTCGTTTAAATTATGGTAATGAGCAATAGTGACATCGAACAGATTGGTGATCATAGGGTTTCCTTATTGTAACAAACGATCAAGATGCTGTCTGGCATTTTTAACATGATCATTAATATTAATTACCGAAACAAGGTTGGTGGCCAAACTTTGGTATTTGTTGGCAATAATTTCGGTTTCAGTCGAGGTGGTAAGCACGGTAAGGCCCAGTTGACCATTATTAAGGCCTAGAAAGATAACGTCGCCAAGAACAAAATCGGCCGATCGCAAATAGGTGGTCTGCCAGGGTCCACTGGGATAAGGCGAAAAACCATAACGAGTTTTGAATTCAAAAATACCGGCACGGTCAATTAAACCGGCCGGGTTAGTGGACCGGCCGTGACTAATCGAACGATAATTATTAGTGATGCCAAATTGTAATAGTTCTAATTCCAGTAATCCCCCAATGCCGCCTCGCACCTCAGGAAAAAGTTCCTTGGCGCCATATCCGACTTTAAGCAGATCTTTTTCGGTGAAACACAGCAGTCCGGAAACAAGTTGATCACCCTGATATAAACCGATCAGTATCACTTGTTCCCCTACCGCCTGCTTTTTTGCCAAAATATCCGGATCAAAATAATCTCTAACGCGTTTTTTATGCTGGTCGGAGCTTTTGCGCAGTAAGGTGGTTTTTTGGTACAACTCATAAAATTGTTCGACTTCCAGTTTGGTAGTAACGAAATGAGTTTGTAGAGAATATCCCTGAGTAAGAAAAAAGTTGCGGGCAAAATTAATATTTTTTCTTTCCCTTTTGGAACGAATAAACAATTCTGGTGATGTTTGGCCTAGTAAATCCCCTCGCCAAATCATCGACTCTGAATGATAAATTCCCCCAACCTGTTTTCCGGGTAGGACGACCAAATTAGCGGCCTCAACTTCCTCTTTCACTAGCGATTCACGCCAGCGGTAAGTTGCTACGTTAATGTCAAATAATTGTTTGATCATAAAATTGCCGTTAAATCTTGCAGTACGCGCCGCACAGAGGGAAAACCAATTTCATCTTCCTGAGGTAGTTGATCCAAGGCGAACCACTGTCCGGTGGCGGCATCATCACCCACAGTAAACTGGTCGGTAGCCGATTCCATTAGGTAGTAAAAATCGGTGTTGTAACTGCCTTTGCCCTGGTAAACATACCATGTGGGGCCGTAAGAACCCAGCTCTTGCACGATTTTTGGACTTAGAGCGGTTTCTTCTTTTACTTCCCGCTCAATGGCTTGGCGGCACGATTCGTTGGGTTCCACAAAGCCGCCAGGTATGTCCCAGGTACCTTGGTGTGGCTCAACTGCGCGCCGGATGAGCAGGATTTTATTTTGGTAGACAATAATGGCTCCCACAGTAGCATTTTGGTTTTCGTATAAAACAAAACCACAAACTGTACAAGTCTTATTTACTTCATTATGCTGAGTGGCAGCATAAGCCGCACCACACACCGGACAAAACCGATAAGCAACGGTAGCGATTGGTTCCATGTTCTTTGTTTATACTGGTTCAGCCGTCTCTTGTCCATGACGGAAAGATCCAAAAATGATATACTTGCCCCTGTTGATGAGCCGGGATGGCGGAATTGGTAGACGCGCACGTTTCAGGGGCGTGTGGGGGCAACCCCGTGGAGGTTCAAGTCCTCTTCTCGGCACAAATAAGGAAGTTTTTTTCGCTATGGTGATTAGCCCTATCCAAACCGATCGCGTCAATGCCGGCAGCTGTACAGTCATTGAGTTTATCGACCGCTATGTTAAGGATCTCCCAGAGCGGTCCATTCTGGTAGTAACTGCCAAGGTTGTTTCTCTATGCGAAGGCCAAGTAGTCTCTAAATCTACTACCACCAAACAGCAGTTAGCTTACCAAGAAGCAGACTATTACCTGCCAGCTGAACAAAATAAGTATGGGGTGGTACTTACCATCAAAAACAATATCTTGGTTGGATCGGCGGGAGTGGATACTGGCAATTCAGCAGGATATTTTACCCTTTGGCCCAAAAATCCCCAGCAAACAGTAAATCAAATATGGGATCATTTGCGTCATAAATTTCATCGCCGAGAAATCGGGGTAATAATTTGCGACAGCCGTTCCACTCCCCTCCGGCAGGGAGCGACCGGTATTGGTATTGCTCATTGTGGTTTCTTGGGCGTTATTGATCAGCCTGCTCAACCGGATATTTTTGGCGAGTCAACGTGGGTACTCATCAACGTTGTTGATGCGCTGGCGTCCGCCGCCTGCTTAGTGATGGGTGAAAGTAATGAGCAGGTTCCACTGACTCATATAACGGAAGCTCCTCGTATTCAATTTCAAGAAGAGCCGCCTTCGCCGGAAGAGTTAAAGAAGTTATATATCCCCATGGAAGAGGATTTTTTTTCCAAGATATTGTTAGCCGTACCCTGGAAGAAAAATTCCTGATTTCTGTTTAGTTAGAACGCGGCGGTTCTTCACCAAAAATTTGTTGTATTAGCGCATTACGCTCGGTGTCACCAGTTATTTTTTCCCAAGTTTGCCGCAGAGTTTCTTTTTCTGGCCCTGCCCGACCAATGAAAAATGCTGCCGTACCATTTTCCCAGGTAATTGTGGTCACTGGTTCCACCCACCAAGGAAATTGTTGGCAATAACTTTCGGCTTTCAGAATCAGATAATCGTAATTTTCGGTAAGTACTAAAGGCGAACCGCATAATTCCCGAACGAAGTGCCGGGGTCCAATCTGAAACGTGTCAGCTTGAATCAAGTTTTTTTCACTAGTCGAAGTGATTAGGTCAGGAATAAGGCTTTGATCTTGGAAGTAAGGAAAAAGAAAAACCCCCACACTGGGTAGGAGCAACCGCTCGTCATGAGCGTTAGCATTAATCCATTCCCCTAGCCGCCAGCCAGCCACGTCACGGTAAAAAGGTTCAAAGAAACGGGCGTGAGTGGTGTAGTTTTCGGTAAGGCTGATTACCACCGGCAAGCTAAACAGTAGTACCAAAACAGGTAGCCATTTAGCCCAGTTTTTATACCAAGACTGAGTCAACACTGCCAAACCAACTGCCGCTGCCATCTGTAGAAATGGAGTGATTGCTGCGGCGCGTTGCCAGTTGGGAAAGTCATCCACCGTTAAAGCCGAAGGAATAATGGCGGTACCAACTAGTAGAACTAGCCACCCGGCTACCCATCGCCACTTTTCACTCTTTTTCACTACCAAGACAGCCGCGGCGGCAGCTAAAATTAAACCAAAATATTCCAACGGCGCAATTGGTCCTAAGGACGGCATACGGTATCGAGCTGGCAGTTTTAAGGAAAACAAGGCTGGGTTTGGCGACCAAAAAGTAACATATTGCTGGAGAAACGCGCGGGCATTGTCACTTAGTTTATTATGTAGAGCGCGGGTTAGTAGTGGCGGCGCGCCAGCTTGACCAAAACGCAGGATACTATTGGTTAGATCGAACTGAACATTTTGGTTGTTGATGATGGTAGTTTGGTCAAAACGGCCGCGGCCAAACGGTGTTGAGAGCAATAGGAGGAAGGGTACCAATAAGTAAAGAACGATTGGTAGTGCCCCCAGTAAAAGTTTTGGTCGGTTGGTTTTTTGCATAGCAAAGTAGCCTAAAGTGATAATGCCGAAAGCGGGAATTAATAACCTGGAGGTGAAATACGTGAAATAGGCGATCACGCTTAGACCGTAAATCAGAGCCAAACCAAGCCAAGACTGAGGGCTCGACAGTTGTCGGGCCGAAGTGCGCCGTAGCCATTCGGTCAGCGCTACTAGGAAGGAAAGTAAGAAGAAGGTGTCGATAATTACAGTAGAAGAAGCGCGCGCCATCACGATGTTTAGCGGTGAAACAGCATAGAGAATAGCAAAAACCAAAGCAATGGTGCGGTTTTGGGTTAAGCGGTATAGGAACCAGATGGCTAGCAGCAGGGTTAATAATGAAAAAGTAACTACCGTTAAACGAATGGCAAAAGCATTCAGGCCAAAAACGCTAATAAACGGTATCGTCCAGTAAGCTTGAGCGGCGGAAACGTGCTCGCCAAAAACGTCAACATCAATAGGCCACCTTTCATTGTAGATGTTGGTGCCGCGCTCTTTGAGTAGAAAAGCATTGTAACCAAACCAAGCTTCATCAAAATGCAGCCCGCTGGGATACTGGCCTAGCCACGCCACTCGTACTACCGCGGCGAGGAGAAAAACAAGGAGAAATGGCCAAAAAAGCGACAGTCGCAGCTTCATAATTATCTCTGGTAATGATATACTTACAGCCTAGCATAAACTAGGATGGGCCGGGATGGCGGAATGGTAGACGCGCACGCTTGAGGGGCGTGTGGGAATTTTCTCCCGTGGAGGTTCAACTCCTCTTCTCGGCACTCGATTCTAACTGGTAAGACCTAAATGATGCTCAATGCGGACAACACGTTTATCTAGGGCGATATTGCGGCGGTCGAATTCGTCGATAACCAGATTAACTGATTTGCGGAGATACCGAACCTCCAAAGTTAATTTTTTCTGCCCCTGCTTCAATCCGGCCACATCGGCTTTAAGCACAGATACATCGGATTTCAACCCAGCCACATCGGCTTTAAGCACGGATACATCAGTTTTTAGCCCAGCCACATCGGCTTTTAGTATGGATACGTTGGTTGTTAAAGTTAAAACATCCTTCTTTAAGCCAAAAACGTCCTTTTTTAAGCCGGAAACATCAGCTTTAAGGGCGGTAACATCGGATCTTATTTCGGATAAATCGGCTTTAATACCAACGACATCTGTCTGCAGGGGTTTAATCGCCTGAGTGACAATCAAGCCGATCTGTTGCAGGTCATCACTGGTGAGGGGCATGCCTACTTTTTACCAGAAAATAGGTGTTTTGTCCAGAATTAGCAGCTCGATTTTCGGGTTAAAATGTTATAATTCGGGGGCTCCTAAGCAGGGCCGCTTAGCTCAGTTGGTAGAGCGTCCGGTTTACATCCGGCAGGTCGGGGGTTCGAGTCCCTCAGCGGCCACTTTGTGTTATGCTTTTGGCTGGTTATGCCAAATTGCACCGCAAAATTCAAAGAATCAGAGACCTTGTTTGGCTTTACCCAACAGCGGCAAATGCGTCATTGGCTATCCACTCAACCACAGCCTATTATCGGTTGGGAACAATGGGGTCACCATAGCCCCAAAATAAATATTAATGCTTTTATTGCAGCACTTAATTGTCAGTTGCGAGCCTTAGAGGAAGAGGAAATATTAAGACCGGGAAACATTGTGGTAGTTGCCTTTACTTTGAATAGACTTGCTAAAAACATCACTGATTTACAAGCAATGATTGCTGCCGACTCATCAGCTCACTTCATATTGCATGAAAAACACCTGCCAAGATTAACTACTTCTCAAGAACGCGGCGAACCAACTGGCCTTTTTTTACACGCATTACTTGCTGCCGATCAACATCACGTAGAACACGGCGCGCGGTTGGTTATTGCCCAGCGCTCACTACTTCCCTACCGAGCCGATGTCCAGCGGGTAATGATTAGTGCCATACGTTAGGCAACTGGTAAGCGGTGTTTCTCCAATTTGTGATGAAAATATGTTATAAAGTATTTTGATGACCCCAGCAGAAGAATGGCAACAACAGATTATTCGTGTACTTGCCCGCACAGAAGCAGCCGAAAAGCTTAGGGCTGGCGCTGGTCTTAAGGAGGTGAAAGAGGCTATTCGCGCCGTGCAGAAGAAGGGTGAATTAGTTAAGTTTGTCGAAAATCTCTTGCTTTCGGAAGTAGTAGTGGAACCAAGACATGCCCAGGTGGCAACCGAATTAGGTCAACAGCTACAGCATGAGTTTCCACAAGTTAGCAATCTGGCAGTTATTTTAATTGGAAGCGCTGTCCACGGTGGTGCCGAACTGCGCCGTCTCCAGGATTATGATGAGGATACCGATTTGGATTGGGGAATATTGGGCGATTATAACCCTAGCTTGATGGTAAATAAGCCAATTTTGGATAGTTTAGTACAACGTGGTTATATGCTTATTCCGCAAATTGGCAGAAAGTATGGTTTAGATAATCTTAGAAGTTGTAACTTTTATGATCCATATCAAGTTAATGCTCTCAATTTACGTGACTCTGACGAGGTTGTTAATTTGGCTAAAAAATCGCTTAATGCGAGGCGTCTGCTTTGGTACTTTTTACCATCATTCCCAGTTGCAGTGAATGAACGTAATCGCCGGATTATGCTAGCTGGTTTGCGGCAATTGGCACAATCTGATCGAACGCAGTGGGATCAAACAATTCAATTCTTGCTTAGTTATTGGCGCGGAGATCATGAGCTCAAAACTAAACATTTTAAAGGTTATTACAATGATCAACGTAGTCATACCCTAATTTTTCATTTAACAGTTCAATCCCGAGATATTATGGCCGAATCTCTTCATCAGTTGCTATTGTCGACTGGGAATCCGTAGTTATTATGTATCTCTGGTTCGATTTGACCTCGTGCGGTACAATAGTGGTTCAAACGGGGCAAGCTAGCCAAGTTGGTCACGGCGCATGTCTGAAGAACATGAAATTCAGGTTCGATTCCTGAGCTTGCCACAGTCGTAGTAAAATATGTCTAACTTGCGGAAATAGCTCAGTTGGTAGAGCGTCTCCTTGCCAAGGAGAAGGTCGCGGGTCCGAGTCCCGTTTTCCGCTCATTTTGTAGGACCACACTAAAAAAATTTGGTACAATCCTTGGATTGAATGAGAATATTTATTTACGGCGTACCCGGAGTGGGTAAGACCCATTACGCGAAAATTCTGGGGAAAGAGCTGAGCTTGACGGTTCGGGAAGCGGATAAAGTTAAAATAATAGCTCGGAAAAATAAACCAAAGAAAGATTATCCTTTTCTTTATTTGGGCACTTGTTTAGCCTATCGGCAGTTTGGTGAATTGAATAAAGAAAATGCTATCAAAGGTTTATTGGCGGTTCGTCAAGCGTTAAGCGAGGCGGTGGAGGCAGAAATTAAAGAGCATGATAATGCGATTATCGAAGGTGCTTTTTTAGATCCGCGGTTGGTGACTAAATTCGGCAGGACTATTTTATTAACTGCCAAAGATGAACAGAAACACCGCCAACAATTTTTGCATCATCGGGAAAAACTATTTGATTTCAACAGTGATGAGTTTCATTCGGCGCGAATAATTCAGGAATATCTGATCGAAGAAGCCAGACAGCTTAAGATAGAAGTTATTTGATATTTACTTTAGCCGAGGCAGCGTGCTACAACTAAATCCGCATGCCCAGAAATCGCCATGAGGTTCTTGCTTTGCCGGCTCCGATTCGTTGGGTGAGTCAGCCCGTACTATGTCGGTTGTTGACCTGCCTGGCTAATTACCACGTCGAATTAGAAGGTAACCTGCCGGATTACCCGGCGCTACTTGGTTCTTATCCCCATCGCCAGCACGCTGATTCACTGGTGTTACATGAAGTAGTTCGGCGTCTATCGGTGATGGGTGGCGCCGACCATTGGTTTCATACCGATAAAGTAAGACAGTTGGGTGTTTCCGCTATTGTTAGCACCATCCCTCTTTTGCGCAGCGACAAGGAAGAAGGTGGTGTGGGGCGCACCGACCGCAATCGCGAGCTGGCAATGGTTGAGGCCGCTTTGCGACGTGGCGATAAAGTTAACTGGTATGTAACCGGTTCCCGGGTGGGTGCCGCCCAGTCATGGGAGGAATTTACAACACCGGGTCTCAAGGCGATAAAACCAGGAATTGCTAAACACGCCCAACAACTGCAAGTACCCGTTATACCTCTAGGTTTCATTTATCCAGCAGATTACCAACCCAGCCGGCTGAACCAGGTGCCTGACGCTTGGCACAATTTTTTACATCGTTTATCCGGCGGTGGTCGACGAGTCGATATCATGATTCGAGCCGGCGAACCGCTTGACCCACCCGCTGAACTTGGTAATACCATCGAGAATAAAAAAGCGCGAACTGTGTTTCTTGGACAATTGGCGGCGGCTTTATGGGAGCTGGCTCACTCGGCTGAAGCCCAAACTATCGCCAATAATTTGTCGAAACAGACGTCAACTCGCTAGGTTAACACTCTACCCACTCGACGTGTACAATGGATAGGCATGCCCAATAATCACCCTTCCCTGGCGGCTAATTTTCACCAGCTTTCGGAAGAAGCGGCACTGGCTCAACTGGATACTACGCCGCGGGGCTTAAGCAGTGAAGAGGCCCGTCGCCGTCTGGAAACTTACGGTACCAACGAACTACCAGCTAATGGACACACCGGACCACTCGTTATTTTGTGGCGGCAAATTCATAGCTTAATGACTTTGGTCTTGGTAGTGGCAGCGATCCTGTCCATTCTTTTCGGCGAATGGCTGGATGCTTGGGTGATCGTGCTTATTTTTCTCAGTGACATTGTAATTGGTTTTTTCCAAGAGTACCGGGCCGAACGAGCTCTGGCGGCACTTAGTAAATTACTGGTTCTCAAAGCCAAAGTTTATCGCGACCACAAAATCCACGTTGTAACCGCCAAAGAGCTGGTACCTGGCGACGTAATTGTATTGGAAAATGGTGACAAAGTACCCGCCGACGCTCGTCTTTTGTTTGCCCACAACCTCAAAGCTTCCGAAGCGTCCTTAACGGGTGAATCTTTTCCAACCGAAAAACAAACTCCAGCATTGCCGGAGGCAACCGGATTGGCCGACCGACGTAACATGGTCTGGATGGGTACGCTCATTACTAGCGGCAGCGGCGAAGCGGTAATTAGCGGTACCGGTCTACAGACGGCGGTGGGCGATATTGCCCGGGAACTGGCGCGGATCCAGACGCCACCCGGACATTTTGAAAAACGCATGCACCGCCTGACCCAACAAATGGCAGCGATTGCCATCAGTGTGGCCGCACTCACTTTTTGGGTAGGTGTTTTTTGGCGCGGCTTTGCGGTTGAAGAGATGCTTATTTTTGCTACGGCAGCGTTAGTGGCCGGTATTCCCGAGGGTTTGCCGATGGTGCTGGTTTTAGTACTAGCCATTGGTTCGCGGCGAATGTCCAAGCATAACGCGATTGTACGTCAGCTTTCCGCTATTGAAACTTTAGGAGCGGTGACCAGTATCGTGACCGACAAAACCGGCACTTTGACCCAAAATAAGATGGCGGTACGCGCGGTAGCTACACCAGAAGCAGAGCCAATATTTGCCGAAAACAACCCTCGTTGGTTCGATTGGTTGGAACAGAGCTCTCATGAAAACTCTTCCTATCGCCATTGGCTAAATATCGCTGCGGTTGGTAGTTCTTTGCTTGTTTCGGAAGATGATAAAGGAGTGGTTACTCTTTTAGGTGACCCTACCGAAGTAGCTTTAGCGGAGTTGGCACAGCATCTAGGTTTAGGTTTAACGTCAGCTAACCAGCGCTATCTTCAGTTGGATGATCTAGGGTTTATGCAGGAACAACGTTGGCGAGCCTGTTTGGTAACGGATCGTGATGAACGGGAACAAAAAGAGATTATGGTTTCCGGCGCGCCAGAGGCAGTAATAGGTATCTGCCAGCAGTATGAAGTCAACGGTCAAATAAAAGCACTCACTCCTGCGGTTAGGGCTAGCCTACTTACTCAAGTTCAGAGTTTGACCGATCAAGCGATGCGGGTAGTGGCACTAGCTTACCGTACGGCTGCTACTCAAACCACCCAACTTAGCCAAAAGGAAGTACGGGATCTAGTTTATTTAGGTACGGTCGGCATTATTGATCCGCCCCGCCCGGAAGTTTTGACGGCAATCCAACAGGCTCGCCAAGCGGGTATCCGGGTGATTATGGCCACCGGTGACCATCCCAATACGGCCATAGCCATTGGCCGCCAAATTGGCTTGTTGACCCAAGAAAGTGAAGGTATGGTGGTGAATGGTGCTGATCTAGAAGCACTGGATGATGCCGCCTTTGATCAAGCCGTTCAAAAAGTCGTGATCTGTGCGCGTTTTACTCCGCGCGTCAAATTACGCCTTGCCGCCTCTTTGCAACGTGCCGGACACATTGTGGCGATGACCGGTGATGGCGTTAATGATGCTCCGGCTTTAAAACAAGCCGATGTAGGGGTTTCAATGGCCATTACCGGTACGGAGGTGGCTCGCGAGGCCAGCGAGATTGTTCTAGCTGATGACAACTTTGCCTCCATTGTGAGTGCTATTGCCGAAGGCCGTACTCAGTTTCGCAACGTCCGCCGCACTACCTTATTTTTAGTCACCACAAATATCGCCGAAAGTTTAGCAATGTTAGCGACTATCTTTTTAGGTTGGCCTCTACCCTTACTGCCAACCCAAATCCTCTGGTTAAACCTGGTCACTGATGGTGTTACCGACATTTCTTTGGCAGTAGAACCTACGCACGAAGATGTCTTGCAAGCTCAACCTCGCGATCCGCACGAGCAGATTTTGACTCTGTCCATGCTACCTTTCCTGATAATCAACGCTGTGATTATGGTTAGTTTAACTGTGGGTGCTTTCTGGTTATTCTGGTCTACCGATTTAGTCAAGGCCCGAACAGTGGCTTTTGCCATCTTGTCCTGGACACAATTATTCAATGTCTTTAACGTGCGATCGTTGAAAAAATCATTATTCCAAGTGGGCTTATTCAGTAATCTAGCTGCAGTGGGCGCCTTTTTGTTTTCGGCGCTACTTTTGGTGGCGGTATTAATGGTGCCTGTCCTGCGTAATATTTTTTCTTTTGTACAACTATCAACGGGAGAAATGTTGTTGATTCTAGTTATTTCTTCAAGTGTTTTTTGGGCGATCGAACTATACAAGTGGTTGGGTCGGAGTTTCCAGTGGACTCCGATTGCCTAAGTATTTCGCCGTTCCATAGGATATAATAACAAGTTCGTATGTTAACGAGTCAATTAAGAAACATTGCTATTATTGCGCACGTCGACCACGGCAAGACGACGCTAGTGGATGGTCTACTCAAGCAGGCTCAAACTTTTGCGTCTTATCAAGCAGAAATGCAGCAAACTACGATTCTGGACTCTAATGATTTGGAACGGGAGCGCGGCGTGACCATTTTGGCCAAAAACACGGCCGTGGACTGGAATGGTTACAAAATTAATATTTTAGATACTCCCGGTCACGCCGATTTTTCCGGTGAGGTAGAGCGGGTACTCAACATGGCCGATGGCTGTTTATTGTTGGTCGATGCTTCCGAGGGAGTGCTATCCCAAACTCGTTATGTTTTGCAACTGGCCCTCCAACAGAAACTGCGCCCCATTGTCGTTATCAATAAAATTGATCGGAAAGATCAGCGGATAGCGGAAGTGTTGGAAGAAATTAATGACCTTTTTCTCGAATTGGCCACCCACGCCGATCAGCTCGATTTTCCAGTTATCTACGCGATTGGCCGCCAGGGCATAGCTGGTACTAAATTAGTGGAAAATGAAGATCATTCTTTTCATATCACTGATAGCACCGATTTAACTCCCCTTTTTGAAACGATTGTTCGCGAAGTGCCGCCCCCCACCGGTTCTGTAGAGGGTGGTTTTCAGTTACAAGTGACTAGTCTGGATCACGATGACTACAAGGGTAAATATATTATTGGCCGGATTCGCCGCGGTCAAGTTAAGCGCGGCGAACCTTTGCTAATTTTGCGTTCGGGAGAAAAACCCAAACAAAGTCGTGTGGAGTACTTATTTACTTATCACGGTTTAACTAAACAAGAAATTGAAACCGCCAGTGTTGGCGATATCATCGCCCTTACCGGTTTAGGTGAAGCGCACATCGGCGACACCATTACTTCCCTTGGTCAATCTGAGTTATTGCCGCCGCTGCATATCACTGAACCAACGGTTCAAATACAGTTATCAGTTTCTAATTCACCATTGGTTGGCAAGGATGGCCGATTTACTACTTCGCGTCAGATTAACGAACGTCTGCAAAAAGAATTAGCCACGAACGTTGGTTTGCGGGTTAGTCCTGGTCCAATGGCTGATTCTTTTATTGTGGCAGGACGAGGCGAACTGCACTTGTCAATTTTAATTGAAACCATGCGCCGCGAGGGTTATGAGTTTTCGGTTTCGCGACCAGAAGTGATTTTTCGTCAGACGGAGCATGGCACCGAAGAGCCTTTTGAATTAGTGACCATTGAGGTTCCCGAGTCTTATGTGGGGGCGGTGACCACTTCCATGGGTCAGCGTCGTTCGGAACTTAAAAATATGATCCCGCTGAAAATCGGCGTGCGTTTTGAATTTATCATTGCCACCCGCCACTTAATTGGTTATCGTAGTCAATTTTTGACGCTAACTTCTGGATTAGGCGTAATCCACTCCCTACTTTTGGGTTATCGTCCTAAAAGTGGTGATGTTCCCTGGCAACGCAGCGGTGTGTTGGTGGCCGCTGAGTCTGGTACAGCGCTTTCTTACGGTCTTCAGAAGGCTCAAGAACGAGGTACCACCTTTATTGGTCCTGGGACAGAAGTATATGCCGGTATGATTGTCGGTCAAAACGCTAAACGTGAAGACATTATTATGAATGTTACCCGCGGCAAAAAAATGACCAACGTTCGTTCCAATGCTGATATCGAAGTAAGAATGACTCCACCTGTGGTTTTTTCCCTGGAACAGTGTCTCAACTTTTTGGCACAAGATGAGTTATTAGAAGTAACTCCTCTACACCTGCGTTTGCGCAAGCGTGATCTCAAAAAAGCGGCGTCCCACTAGTTTGGCGGTATATAATACCCCGACTAATGTTTAATCAGGAATTGCGACAGGCCAAAACACTCTTTCCGGCGCAAGCACGGGAACAGACTTTAATGGTTCATCATCCCAGTAAAGGTGTGGATCACTTTACCGATATTCTAACTTGGCTGCAAGAAGAAACTCTCGCCGGTCCAGCGTTAATTAGTTCTTTATTTACCGCCGAAGGTAAATGGCACTACCCATCTTTCCCGGAATTAGATTTATTAAATCTAGCACCGGCAGATATAACTCAGTTTTGTGATCAGTGGTTAAGTCCCTTATATGAAGCAGCTAGCCATTCTCTTGATGGCATGGGTGATTTAGGTTTCAATCGCCACGACCGCCAGCACATTAGCTATGTAGATCGAGTGTCACAGTCTTTATTAGCACAAGCCACCCCTTCGTGGAATCAGGATCTATCTGCCCCACCAAACAGTTTGCCAGCGATTGATGTTAATACTCAGCGCCGTACGACGATTGCCGCCTGGGGTCATGATTTAGGCAATATTTTTAGCCGGCCACGCCATCCGTTTATTTCACCTTCAATTTTGTTAGACTTGTTTCCGCGATTAAAGCACGATCCCGTTCAATGGCGACGAATTAGGCGTGCTATTGAACTACATCATGAGACAGTGGCTTTAGCTTTGCTGCGTCAGTGTTGGCCAAGCATTAGTTTAGAGGATAATTCTCAGGATCAAGTGACTATCGAGCGCGTGCTGATCACCCTACGTACCTTTTTTGGTCCAGAAGCGTTAGCACTGATTATTGCTGATAAAACAGATGTGGGTCGTCATCGCATTAGCCGTAAAATCCAGGAGGCAAGAGTAATCGAAGATCATCATTTAGAAGTTAACCTACTTGGTTATACCCAAGATTTAGTTTTAGCACCTGATGCGACACAATTAACCTGGCAATTAATTTTTGATATGCGTCTAGGCGAACTCGATCAAGGTCTTTGGCATTTAGGTGAAAAACGACGTCATAATCCCGGTCGCAAAGTAGTAGTTTCAAAATTAACGAAAGATCATTTTGAAAATTCCCAACTTTCACTCACTTACTTTGATGTTTGGAAGAGTCTATTTTGGAATCTTTACCTAGAACGCAATACCTTGGCAATTTGGTGTTTATTTGCTTTATTTCCCAGACTGAGAGAGGTAAAAATGGAATTTATCGATTCGGAAGTGAATCAAGGTTCCTACCTGGTAGTATCTAAAGAATATTTACTACGTGACTTCCGTAAACTAGAACGCGTCCTTAAGCCGGGAAATGGTTTAATCCATCGTTAGTTGGCCTATTCTTGATTTTCTTCTACCTCTGGCGTTTCCTCTAAACGCACACCACCGCGAGAAATTTCCGCCACTACCAGACTACAGCCGCAATCGGGACAGGTTAACATTTCTGAAACCTGTACATCGCTGGGCAGAGGCACGGTAGCGTCGCAGATTTGACAAGTACTACCAATAAAACTCATGGTTACCTCCTAATCCTAATCGTAACCAGTGGTTATTTTACGCATGCGGCTCAAGCTAGCAAATAATTAGTGATATAGTACTGTTTAAGAAAAAATGTTAGAAATATAACAAAAAGTTAATATGTTGAAAATAAATGACGCGGTTAAAAAACTAATTTTCTCCTCCGACCTACTAAATGAAGCCTTGCACCTTGGCATAGTGAACTATAGTGCCCTGGCCAGGCAATTACGACCGGCCGTGGAAGCGCAAACGCAAAAAGAGGTTAAATCAGCAAGTATTGTAGTTGCTTTATCACGCTTGGCCAGACAATCAACTACCTCTCTGCGGCCAAAAGTAGTAGTTAGTGATCTTAATCTCAAAACTTCGCTATGTGATCTGAGTTTTGATAAAACCCAAACCACTCTCCGCTTGCTAAATACCATGGCGGAGGCGATTGCTCTGGTACCTAATGATTTTTTTACGATTACTCAAGGCGTTGATGAAATTACGGTGGTAGCGGCTCAGCGTTATCAGGCAGCGATTATCCAGCACATGCAAGCTCAGCCCAAAACGGTTCTGACGGATGCGGTTGGCATTATTGTGCGTTTTTCTCCTTCTTATCTGGACATTCCCAACACGATGTACGTCTTATTGGCCGTTTTGGCAACCCAACGTATTAACATTGTGGAAATTATTTCAACCTACACCGAGTTAACGGTGGTAGTAAATAAGAGCGAAGCCCAATCGGCATTTGCCCTATGGTCACAATTTTTGAATTAAACTTCAGGAGCTAAGTTTGGCTGACAATACCGATACAGTCAGGTGATGGTTTTCGTCGTAAGCAAATTGAAAGGTCACAGGATAGTTTTGGTTATTGGTAATGTAAAGGTTGTTACGAGCGCCGGACCCTTTTTGACCAGCGACGATATAGATCGACACACCGTACTGCTTAGGAATATTGGGAATAGAGGCAATATTGTGTGGCTTAGTTACCTCAACCTCCAAACCGGCATCTTGAGCCGCCCAGTTAATGAGTGAAGCTAGATGGCAGACACCATCGCCGTATAGCCAACCAGAAGAGACAAAACCTTCTTGGGCGTTAAAATGGGCTTGGGTGGTTACCACTTCTTTGCTTTGGTACTCGGCAAGTAGATCGTCGTGATAAGCAAACACTTGCTGGGGCTGTAGCGTAACTGCCGTACTTTTAGGTTGTTCAATCGCTTCCCAGTCGATTTCGTTCTTACTGTGAATCGATCCGTCCAAATAAGCCAAGTTGAGAAGGATATTTTTGCGGAAAACTTCATTGATATAGGGCGACTGGGCGCGGTCATCCAAAGACATTTCCCGCTGAGCCAGCACACTTTGAGTAGGCGCCGTTAGCGGCGACACTAAGGTTGCAGGTACCTTGATTGTGAAAAAAAGGATGATGAGATAAACAATAAGGTTAGTCATCTGGCTCCGAGCCGTGGATTATAGATTATTATAGGACTATATGCAAGTTGACCAAGGGGATCAAGATCAGCCATAATCCTAACCATGCTCAAGTTTCAGTATTGGTTGAATCGTCTTACACTGCTTTGTCTTTGGTTGGCGGTCGGCAGTGTTCTTTACTTTCGTCACGCGGATTTGCCACTGAACCGCCAACAGCCAATTGATTTTAAGGTTCTCACCGGCGAATTTGATCAAGCTCAGGCGGCTGGTACTTTCCACGGCCAAAAAGCCGTTTCGCAAGCTGTGGCGTTGGCTCAACCAGAGCCGGTCGAAGTCGCCAAAACAAGCAATAAGCGGATTGAAGTAGATTTAACCAATCAAAGGCTTTACGCCTTCGAAGGCGATGAAAAAGTATATGACTTCCTAATTTCCTCCGGTAAGTGGGGTCGTACGCCTACCGGCACATTCCGAATTTGGGGCAAGTTCCGTTACACTAAAATGTCCGGCGGCAGCCAAGCTCTACACACTTATTACTACTTGCCCAACGTGCCATTTGTTATGTTTTTTGGTAATGCCGATGTTCCAGCCGCCAGAGGTTTCAGTTTGCACGGCACTTATTGGCATACCAACTTTGGTCACCCAATGAGCCATGGCTGCGTCAATATGAAAACCGAACAAGCGGAACTGATTTATTATTGGAGTAGTCCAGTGGTCGGCGAAGGCAATGCCACCAAAACTGGTTCGGATAATCCGGGAACAGAAATCATTATTTATGGTGAGGCACCCAACGAGTAAGGCACAAAAATGATAGTGCAGGAAATATACGCCCGATATTACACTCCCCGAAATCTCCAGATTCATATGTTGCGGACCGCGGCATGTGGTTCGCTGATTCTGGCAGCGTGGACTGGTCAAGCGCTCGACCAAACCGCGATTATTCAAACCCTCCTCTTTCACGACATTGCCAAGCCAGTTACTTTTGACATCACTAAACAAGCTCAGTTTATTAAATCCCAATCGGAGCTTAAGCAAGTAGAACAAAATATTCGTTTTTTGATCGATCACTTTGGTACTAACGAACATCAAGCTACCCTACAAATATTTCGGGAAATTGGCTTAAGCGATGTCTCCCAACAATTGGTTGATAATTTAGAATGGCACTATGTCGACCAGTTAATTGCCGAAAATGATTTGGCGTCTTTGATCCCCATCTATTGTGATATGAGGATTGGGCCGCGGGGGATTTTATCGATTCGCGATAGAATTGTGGAACTAAACGCCCGGGTACCAGTGGAAAACTTAGCGGCAAGGTTGCGGTCGGCACAGCACTTAGAAGATTTAATGGCCAAGAATGTGAGTACTGATTTAGCCAACATTACCACCGCGCAAATTGATTCATTTACTGGCTCACTTTCCCAAAAAGAAGTGAGTGTTTAACTAACAGTTCGGCGTATAGGCCATTTTTCTACTTACCAGCTTAAATCTGGGTACTTTTTGGCCGTTCCACTGCGGAGTTTCTAACCAACTGCACACTGGTCTAATAAAAACTAAATCCGGGTCATAAGTCGCTTGGTAGATAACACAAACCTCATCGGTAGCTTCGGTAAAACCTAAGGCAGTGACCCGATAAGTATTTTCGGGATATTTATAATGGGAATAGATACCGCCAATGATAACCTTTTGCTTAGCATCATTAAGTTCTTGGTAAAACTGATCATGATTTTTGTGGTTTAGGGAGATTTTGGGATTTAGTTTCATACCTGCTTAATTATAGTAGGCAAATCCTCTAATTATTTATATAGATGTATAATATCAAACTAGTATTAAGCATACGCTTACGGTCACAATGGGTACAAATTTAGAGAGATTCCGAACAGTTGATGGTTTTCACGATCATGTAAGATATAAGTTTGTTGATCAAGATGATTATAAAATTGGCAGAAAAAGCGATTTAATTGGGACAGATGGTGTTGGCACTTGCTTAGTAATTACTCTTTACGATCGTCGTAGAAAGATGGGTATGTTGGCTCATATTTCCGGATTCTCCACCGCTCCTGAGGAGATGAGACCAGAGAAAGTGATTGATACCCTATTACACGCCCTGTATATTTCTGGCGACTCGGGTTTACAAGATCTTGAAGCGACCCTCTCTGGGGAGGGGTATATTTTAGTAGGTAGTCGGAGAAAATCACCAATTGTTAGGAAAAAGCTACAAGAATCTGGCATTAAAATAGTGGGTGAGGATTTAGACCAGGGTCCAGCTAGACTGGTTTTCTTACACTGCGACACGGGAGTGGTTGAGATTTACCGAACCTAATACTTAGCTTCTCCAGTGAATCTACCCGCTTCGACAAATTTGTTTTTGTAAACTTTTTGTTCTTCTTGGGAAAAGACAGTTAACACTTCGACCTTGAGGTAAGTTTTACCCTCACTTTGGCGGAGTGATAAAACGCGGCAGTAACCTAAAAAATTCCAATCGGTGTGAAAATACAATAAGGCGATGCGCAGCGGCAGAATCCTTTCCCGCTCAAGTGTTAGATCAACCAGGAGACCCTTTTGTAGAGTCTGAAAATTAAAATCTCCTGGAAAGCGAACTAGGGAGTTAATTTCGGTCATTGCGCCCATAATTTGGTTCTTTTAATTCACCGAAACCGAATAGCCGAAGGTTTCGATTAGTTTTGTTACTGTACTAAGTCTGGGATCACCCTGTTCGGTTAAAGAGTAATATAAACTACTTCTATCCAGCTTAGTAGCTTTAGAAATCTTACTCATACCCTTAATTTTAGCAACATCACCTAATGCCCTGGCGATAAGTTTGCTGTCTCCTGTTTCAAAAGAAGCATTGAGATATTCTTTAATATCTTGATCAGTTTTTAAATAATCGGTGGTGTTATATTTTGATAGTTTCATGTTTATCCTTTCATTTGTTCTCTTAGTTCTTTAGCGATGATTTTTGCCTGTTGAATATCTCTTGGTTGTGTTGATTTATCTCCACCGCAAAGCAGTACAACAACATTTTCTTGGTGATTAATAAAGTAGAGTCTGTATCCAGGGCCATAATCGATTTTCTTTTCGAATACACTTTCTCCGACTGGCTTTAATTTTCCTAATTTGCCCTCAATTAAGCGGTTCAAATGAACTTGGATGCGAGCTTTTGCTTTTCGATCTTTTAATTTTCTTAACCATTTGTCGAAAGCATCCGTTTTCAGAACTTCCATGTGTAAATTGTAGCCTACAACCTACAATGAGTCAATGTATGTATAAACTGCTTACATTTCGGAATACAGTTGTAGTCAGAACTTAATTAAAATGAACATATGACTATTTTAACGAAATGATTCCAACTTGTATTTAAAGTTCAAAAAATTACTTAAGAAAAAACTTGGGGTAGAGTTCGAGATTCTATTCAAACCCTGTTTAACTACTATTGTACTAGAGATGCAGTGGTTTCATTAGCTGTAAATTAAGAAAATGCTTCTACTGCTTCCATTTACGACAACGGTTGTTTCGTTTTAGCCAATGAAACCTGATGTTCGTAGATGCTCATTTTTTGTCCCCGTATTAGATTTCGGTTTACCACAAGCTGTAATACATCCACTAAGAAATCACAAGTTAAATAGAAAAGTGATGTGCAGTACTGATCAAGATCAGGTGTTGTGTGAATATCTGTCATTTTTTCGCCTACTGGCACAGCTTTAGATTTTAGTACGCCAATATGATCTGCGTTCGAAGTGTATTGGATATTTATTGTTCCTGTTGAAAGCGAACCTCTGTGTACCGCATGATCTCTTTTAGATCGAGTATTTCCGTTCCATTGAAACTCTTCAAAAAGTGGTAAGAATTTTTCTTCTTTCAAAAGTGCTTTCATTTTTTTATGAAACTCATTTGGCTTGTCAGTTTTCCTTGATTCTTTAAGCAGTCGAGAAAGAGTATCCACGTTAGTAGATAAGCTACAAATTGGTGCAACTAGAGTAACCATTATGTCTATTGCACTTTTTAATGTAACCAACATAGCTTCATATTCATAATTAATTGGTTCGTAAAGCATGCCAGCTATCCCTAACATTCCGGCTGGAAGGTCTGCCTGACCTGCTTGGGCTATTTTTCTTCCCACTTCTGTTATCAACTCCTCGTTTTCCTTGAGCACTTGCAAGTGATAGAAACTAGAATTTATTTTGTCAAATAGATCTGGAAAAGTGGTTTTTATATGCTTTATATCAATATTATTTTGGGCAAAGTAACTATCGTTGTTATCGAAATCTTTAAGCTGCTTCGTTTGAATATTCCAGGTATAGTGAGGCCAATATCTATGTCTCAGAGCAGAAGCATAACCCATTAGAGCCAAGCCTTCTTCACTTGGCTTAATTGAGGAGAGTTCATCATTATTAGTTTGATTCATAGCTTATTTTATCTGACTTGCTTAAATTATGTCTTGCACAGAGGATTTTAACATTGCTTGCACTTATGCTCGCGTCGCCTCCTGAATAAGGTAAGTCATGGTCAAAATGTAGCTCGTCTGTGGCTCCACAAATCACGCACCTGCTTCGTCTCTTTCCCAAACTGTTTTTTCACATCAGTAGGAATGACTCTTGATCTAGGTTTAAGAACGTTCTCATGGAGGTGATTATTCTTGAAGCCAATCTCCGTCTCCTCAAGAATAAAACGAAAAACTTTGTATGGGGCGTTTGTTCTTTGAGACATGAGAATAACCGAGTAGTCAGGGTTTAGCCGGTAATTCATGCCCCGCTGCAGAGTTTGAACTTTTTCTGCATCACACATTTGCAGGTAAAGTAAGATTTGATCTTTCATATTATTTATTTTTGCCTATTCATACTAGTGGAGTCTACGATGAAATGTGCTTTCTGAAGCAAGCTTGGAATCTGCAATAGTTCATACATATTAATTTGTTGAAGATTTAGCCGTATCTCTTCCTTAGGATTGCTTTCAGATATGATAAACTCCATTATTGCTGGAAATTCATCACTTTTTAGCTCTCCTATAGTAGAGATTACTTCCTGGTTAGCTTGATTAATTTCTTTCTCTTGGCTGATAAGACACTTAGAATAAGCTCTCGAGCATGAGGCCATTAATGCATCAAGGATGAGTACCAGATCGATAGCACCGCTGATTTTTTTAAGCTCCTCTTTTACTCTGGATTGCCATTTTGAATAGCCTTCTAGTAATTTCTCACTATCCATAATGATACTCAAAGTAGATTTTGGTTGATCATTTTTAAGGTAACTATGCGATTTTATATTTGTTATTGGAGAGCCCGCATGCTGACTATAGTTTCTAAGCTGGGAACACAATCTGTATGCAAATACATTATCAAATTCAAACGATAAAGCTTCTTTAAAAATGGAGAGTTCCTTTGATTGCTTACCATATCTTAATGAAATTTTGTGGCTAGTTTTATCATCAAAAGCTCTAAATGCAGAAAGTAAGTCGTCTAATTTTTCAAAGATGCTCTCTAGATCTTTTGGATTAAATCTTTTTGTTCTTGAGTCCTCTATAATTTTCACTATATGGCGACTAAAACCCTCATACTTTTCATTCAAACGATGATAGGGTGATCCTTGTGTAACTTCGTTTAGCAAAGCAAGGTTACTTGAAAGTTTATTCTTTTCACCTTCAGAGATTGATCTTTGCTGTGATATAGAGGAGACTTTTCCATCATCTGGATTTCTTTTTTGAATTCCAATAAACCAGTTCCTTTTGTTTGCCATACAAACTTTCACCTAGTAATATTTAACTTACTTGTGTAGTATCAAGTATATTTTTGATTAGTTTGATACTATAATAATACCATTCATATGGAGAAAGCAGACAACGAGCTATCCCTACAAGCCTTTGGTGCGTTAGTGCAAGTTGTCACCCGATCCAGTCCTGCATATATAGTCATTTGGTTTTATGTTATTTTCAGCACTGCCTCTGTTTGGATGGGATTTGGAATGATTTGGATGTATTCATCATTAGTTTTGGGTACTGTTCTTGTTCTACTATGGGTGTTCAAGCCAGATAGGCTTTGGTCAGAGAGACAGACGTTAGAAATGAGGAAACTAGACATAAAACTCTTAGGTGATAAGCAGAACCCTCAAGTTGCTAGTCAAGAGTATGTGGAACTTTACCAACCCCTCGAAGTGCAGAAGAAAAAATAGTTATGGACTACTTAGTTGTTTTTAACCACCAGCAGCCACATTACACTGATGAACAGATACATGACACCATGATTAATCTGCCGATATCAGATTGGTGGCATTACTTGCCCAACGTTTACATTGTTAGTTCTCATCTTTCAGAAAAAGTACTCGCTGATGGAATTATTGTTAGAAATCCTGGATTACTATTTCTTATTGTTAAAGTAGATCTCTCGAGAGCTAATGGTGTTTTAAACAAAAGTGCTTGGGATTGGATCAATAACAAGATTAAATCCGTGTTTAGATTGGCACCAGTGGTTGCGCCACCTTCCATGACCCTTGATCAAATACTAAGAATTGCTGGCCAGCCAAGTCCTCAGCCTCAACTTCCGTCACCACTTGCTGATTTTTTTAAGAAGAAGTGAGTGAGAGAAGCCCGTCAGGAGTTTGAAAACGGGGGCGATGTGAAGCGCCGTGAGATCATCACGCGACTTGGATCGAACTTCGTACTGTTGAATCACACACTCGATATAGTTTTAAAAGACCCGCTAGAAAGGGTGGTTGAAATTGCACCTTTGATGAATGCAGCTGCGGAGAAGTTTGAATCTCTAAAAAGTGTGGATAATTAAAGACAATTTAAAAATTATTTGTCTACAAGTATCGAAATGGGTGATAGACCGGACTTGAACCGGCGACCTCCGCTTCCACAGAGCGGCGCTCTAACCAACTGAGCTACTACCACCATGTACGTAAAAGTACCCCGCTATTATACCTTAGACCGGGCGCATCCCGATACTTAGCTTAATATTCTAATTCCAAAATAAAATTCCCCACTCTCTGCCGGCGACCGACGTTGGGATAACGGTCGGCTTCGTACCAGGGATAATACAAATAGATTGTCCGAACCGGTACTCCCCCTTGTAGCAACCACTGTTCCCGGTATTGATCGCTGAGTTCAATCCGGGCGCTATCGACAGGCGGCTGGCCCGCTAACCATAGCAGGTATTGGTAATGATCGTCGGCGGCTGGATAAATATCCAAATAACCACGGTACACCAAGGCGTAGGGTTGGTTTTGCGCTAGAGCGATAATCTGGCTAACGGTGAAGTAGTGATCTGGCAGAGTGGGTTTTTGCCGGGACAAATAGGGCTGGGTTTGGCCACTTAGTAGCAATAAACCCAAGACTAGCCCCGCTAGGGACCAATAGATTGATTGGGAAAGCAGTGATCTTATGCCCAGAGCTAAAACCAGCGCTACTGCCGGAAAAAGAAAAACAAGTGAGTGATCGCCGGAAACATGTTTTACTAGCAGTGCCCAGCTACCCCAGATCAGCCAGACGAAAAGCAACAAAACAGGGGTTTGCCGACGGCGTGCCCCTTGGTATAAACGCCACAAACCAATTACCAAGATAGTCCAGAGCGCAGTGGCGGCTAACCAGTGATCAGGAGTAGTTAATTGCTGCCAAATGGCCGCCAAATAACGCGGATCGGTTTGCGGGCCACGCCAACTTTTGTACCAGACAAGTAGTAGTAGTGCCCAACTGCCCAACCAAAACATTAGTCTTTTACGGTCGATCACTAATCGTTTAGTCTGGATCAGCCAAACGGTGGCGAGGACGGGTAAGCCGATAATGGCGGCAAAGTTAAGTTGAATACTGAGCAGATTAATTACCAAGGTGATTGCCAACCAGCGCCGTTGTTTAGTTTCCAACCAGAATGTGGCGGCAGCCAACCACAGTAACCAAAATAACGGCAACGGGCTGGGCTCGACTGGTATCCGGCTTTGGGCCACAGCGAGGGGCGAAAGCGCCAACAGCAGGCCAGCCGTAATCGCGGTGAGATTATCCCAATATCTTTGCGTCCAGCGGAAAAGGATGAGCGTAGCCACAACGCCGCAGGTCGATACCATTACGGCCGGCCCAATCGGGTCAAAACGGGAGAACCAGAGCGCGATGGCGGTAAGGTAATAATAAAAAGGTCCCAGACTAAAACCTGAGACGCTAGTGGGCGGTCCCCACCAGAGCCAATGGCCTAGTAAAATATTGCGTCCGGCCAGCATGGCTCGCCCTTGATCGGCGGAAAAAACCAGCCACTGGGACAAATGATTGAAACGGAAAAAAGTGGCGACACTCGCAACTATGGAAAGACCAATTAAAGTGGTGCTAAAGGCAGACGGGTTGTGGTTGATCTGATTGCCGGTCATTTAGCGCTGGCAATGGCCAGTATTTTCTCCAGTTGGGGCTGAGTATCTTGGAGCGACCCCTTGAGGTTGATAATGACTTGGGTTTGCCGATAAGAGCGCCGCAGTTTGACCTGTGAATGATCACCAAGAGCGTGGTGGAGTTGTTCTTGCCAGCGGTCAATGTCCTTAGAAACCATGATTTGGGGTCGGTGTTCGACTCGCTTTTCCCCGTCTTGGTCGCGGAAGCGGCGAGCCAGTTCTTCCGCTCGGCGTACGGAGCCGTTTTCACGCAGGACCTGCTTGTAAGCTTCAATCATGCTTTTTGAACTGGTAATGGCTTGGAGAGCCCGCGCGTGGCCTTCGGAAATTTGGGCGCTGAGTAGTCCGTCCTTGAGGGCATCGGGTAACTGTAGTAACTTAATCGAATTAGAAACGTAAGAAACCGATTTACCGATTCGCTCCGCAATTTGGCTGGCGGTAAGGCCAAATTCGCTAGCCAAGCGATTGAGCGCGTGCGCCCGTTCCAAACAGTTTAGGTCAGAGCGCTGCACGTTTTCCACGATCGACATTTCCAGCATGCCGCGTGGTGAAGTTTTTTTCACGATAGCCGGCACAGTGGCTAGGCCAGCACGTTGGGCGGCGCGCCAGCGCCGCTCACCCGCAATGATTTGGTAACCAGCTGGCGTATGAGCCACCACGATCGGTTCTAGTATGCCGTGAATCTTGACCGAATCGACCAGATCCTGCAGTTCTTCTGGCTGCAAATGTTTGCGCGGCTGGTGCGGATTGGGCTGAATCAGGTTAGTGTCTAGTTCTTGAACAAATTGTTGGGGTTCATTCATATACCGAAGTTATAGCAAAACTTTCCTTTTTTCACAAGCCCAATTACGCTTTCACGAGTATAATGGCAGAATGGCGATACCATCGATTAAATTAGCAGCATATTTAGCACAGGCGGGAGTTGCGGCCCGGCGGCGGAGTGAGGAGTTAATTCTGCAGGGTAAAGTTAAGGTTAATGGTAAGACAGAAACCAATGTTGCTACCCGAGTAATTCCTGATCAAGATGAAATCGAATACAACGGGCGTGTGCTTTCTTTAGTAGCGGCCAAAATTTTACTTGCTTTGAATAAACCACGTGGTGTGGTTTCGACCGTATCTGATCCTGATGGTAAAAAAACGGTGATCGATCTCCTACCAACGGAATATCGTCAATGGCGTTTGTTCCCAATCGGCCGCTTGGACGAAGATTCGGAAGGGTTAATTCTCTTAACTAACGATGGCCAATATGCCCAGCGGCTCACCCACCCCCGTTACGGTGTGGCTAAAACTTACCAAGTGATTATCGCGGGTCGCTTAACGGCGGCGGAAATTGCCCGTCTTAAGCGCGGTGTGCCCCTCAAGGACGGTCGCACTGGACCAGCTCAGGTAGAAATCGGTGATGAAACTGAAGGCCAACAAACGATACTCATTACTCTGCGTGAGGGACGCTATCATGAAGTACGCCGGATGATGAAGGCGTTAAACCACGCTGTGATCCGACTACGCCGCCTCAGTGTTGGACCATTTCAATTAAATGATTTACCACTAGGCAAAGTGCGATCGGAAAAGTTTATTTCCCTGGAGTAACGTTGACCACGGTGCGACCGTGGCGTTTGGTGAAAGCGACAATACCTTCAATCATGGAAAAGATGGTAAAGTCACGACCCAAGCCGACATTTTTACCGGCCTTATATTTAGTGCCTTTTTGCCGTACAACAATTTGGCCGGTCTTAATCGTTTGACCGCCATACAGTTTTACGCCAAGGCGTTTGCCTGCTCGTTGTGCATGTTGGTGGGCGCTAGCGCCACCGGCTTTAACGTGTGCCATAGAGGAGGAATTATAACATGAATCAAGCCTTAGTGAATAAGTAGACGTTACGTTGGGTGACGGCATTAGGCCGGCCGGCACGGTAGGGACCATCAACCAGCGTGAAGCCCAGCTCAGTGGCGTGACGCAAAGTGTTTTCCACGGTGACTACGCGTTGACCGATTTGGTAAGACGGTAAAATAATGGCGACCATACCATCAGCTGGAAGCAGGCGAGCCAAGGAGCGGAACATACCACGGTACATTTTTTCCAGGCCACGGATAATTCCCGCCAAGTCTTCTTGATGTGGTGTTAATTTGCCGAGGAAGGGTTCGGTCACCACTAAAGTGGGTTGGTGATGGAAGGATGTTTTTTCTAAACGCTCAACGGGGCTGACCACAAATTCACTGGTAAACGACTCAACCAGTTGTTCTTGCCACCATTCCAGGTTGGCGCGGGACTGAGTCACTGCCTCTAAAGCTAAATCGGCACCCAACACCACCGGAATATCTAACATGGTAGCTTCGATTAAGATCGTGCCGCTCCCGCAGAAAGGGTCCAACATAACTTGTTCCCGTGGGTTGCGGTCACCCAGAGCTAAGTTCAACATCATGTGGGCAATTTTAGGTTGTAAAATACCCCGCTTGCGGTCACGGTAAGGTTTGCCGACGTCCCGCAAACTCCAAACATCTACATCTTGCCAGGCCAAAGTGACCGCTAAAATAATGGCAGTGGCAGTCTGGATTACTTGTATTTCTAAAGCTTTGCTGGACTTGAGTAAGGCGGCGTTAGCCCCCGAACGCGGTGTTTGTTTGTAGGAAATCTTTTGTCCTTCGCGCACGAGTGTGGCTTTTAATTCTTCAACCCGCAGCGGTTCGCGGTGGTCCCGTCCTTGTTCGGCTACCACAAAACGGTGCGGCCGGCGTTGGCGCAAAATGGTGAGAATATGTTCGCTTACTATCTCTGGCTCGACTATCGGCAGAGACTCAAGTACTTGGGTTATTTTAACCGTTCCACCCAACCGATTCTGGAGAGCAACTGCGTCCAGCTCGGTGTCAGTAGTAACTTGGGCAATCAGCGGCGTCAGCAGTTCGGCCGACGGTTGCTGGCACTGATGGAGTACGGCCTGCAATTCCGCCAAACATAGCTCGGTGGTTTGCCCCAGAAAAAAGAGGTAGGTTGACATGACGATCTTAGTCTAGCACTTATGAGCGTGCGATTTTAGTTACCTTTAGTACCGACTGCTCCTGGCGATGGCCCTGGGTGCGGCGGTAGCGGGATTTAGCCTTAAACTTAAAAACACGCAGTTTATCACCGCGGATATCTTCGACTTTTTGCAAAGTAACGGTAGCGCCGGCCACTTTGGGAGTGCCTACTTTAATGTCCTGATCATTGTGCAGTAAAAGCACAGCGTCAGTTTTAATGGTGTCTTCAAACTGGCGGTCAACCGTTAGCGTGTCCCCTTCAGACAGACGATACTGTTTGCCGGCGAGTTGAATAATAGCGTAGTTCATAAGAGAGGTATTGTATCATATAAATCATGCAAATAGCCCAACCAGTAGATTTAATTGCCATTAATAAACAGAATCAAATTCTTTTGTGTAGAAGATCGGAGGACGATTTTGGCTATGAAAACACCTGGTCGTTTCCTGGTGGCGATATGATAGACGATGAAAAAGCTGAGGATGCACTAAGGCGGGAAATAAAGGAAGAATTAGGCTGTCGGGTTGGTTGGTGTAAGATTTTCAAAACATATCGCGTTAAACTAAACAATGATTTTGTAGCGGTCGCAACTTATTTATATGGAGAAATTGAAGGAAGTATAGCGTTAAATAAAGAATTATCCGAATACCGTTGGTTTGGTTTAGAAGACTCCGCAATATTTAAACTCAGATTTGCTTTTAATCAGAAAACGGTACTGCAAGAGTTTTTAGTTTTTCATAGAGATAGTAATACTAGCCCATTACTCCAACCATAAGGTCATGGGAGATTCATCTTCTTCGTAATTTTTCTAATGATAGTAACTCCGTTTAGTGAAGTATTGATGTATCTTCACTTCTATTTTGATAGTAACAATTGTTTGTTGACGTTACTATCAGATTAAAAAATCGAAAAAAGATGAGTCAGCCAAACTTAACCCGTGAGTTTTAACTAATAATCGCTTGAGCGGCAGTATTGTGTCGCCGGGCTGCTTCGATAATACCCAGCGATAGGCTGGAACTAAGCAGTGAGCTACCTCCCAGCGAAAAAAACGGCAAAGTAACACCGGTGATCGGAGTAATGCCCAGATTCATGCCGATATTAATAAAAGATTGGACTACCAGCATGGCGAGTAGGCCAGCTCCCAGATTTACTTCGGTCGAACGTCCCAGGCGACTCAGTAAGTAGGCAATCCAACCATATAAACCAGCGTAGAGAATGAGTAGCAGGCTTAAACCGACAAAGCCGGTTTCTTCGGCATAGGTAGCGAGTAAAAAGTCAGTTTGTCGTTCAGGCAGGAAGCGGAGGTGTGATTGGGCACCGTTGCCAAAACCGGTACCTAACCAACTGCCGGCGCCAACCGCGATAATGGCTTGCTGGGCATTGTAACCGGAACCAAGCGGATCGCTGGCCGGGTTGAGGAAAGTAAGGATGCGGTTGCGTTGGTAGGGTTTGAGCAGAGCCTGCCAAGCTAAGGCGCCCGCCGCCAGGCCCAGCAGGGATAATAAAAATATATGACGCCGGTGGGCGCCAGATAGCAAATAAACAGTAGTGACACCGGTGAAAACGATTAAGGCAGTGCCCAAATCCGGTTGCAGTAAAACTAGTCCGAGTGGGGCGGCGGCCAAGACAGCGTAACGACCCAACCGTGACCAGCGGTTAACCGGCCGCCGCCCAGCCTCGACCGCCAAAAGTAGCACCAGGACCGGTTTAAGAAATTCCGAGGCTTGGAGACGGTAGGAACCCAAGCGCAGCCAGCTGACGCTACCGTGAGTTGCTCGGCCAATTACTAAGGTCAAAAGCAGTAGACCCAGTACCGCCCCATACCACCACCAGCGTCCTCGCCTGAGCCAGAAGTACGGCAACTGCGCTACCACCCAAAAAGCAATCAGGCTAACCACTAGAAAAAGAAGCTGGTTGAGGCCGTAGTTTAAATCAATACTTCTTAAGGTTAAAACCGAAATAATCCCTAAAATAACCAGGAAAATTGGTAAGATACTTGAGATTGGCCGCATATTAAGGTACTAGCAAAGATGTCTCACCCTTGCTAATACGCACCGCCCTTGTTTTTTGCTTGATATATCCTTCATATTCTTGTGGCCACTCCGGCAGAGTGAGCTCAATATTGGCGGTTAGCGGCACGTTTTGGTCGGCACGAAGTTGCTGTACGGTACGCACAATTTCTCGCGCTTTACCTTCGGCTTCTAGTTCTGGTGTTAGTCTAGTGTCCAGGTTTATTTCGGCCAGATTAGCTTCATCTATTACTCGCCAATCGATGACCTTAACATTGAGTTCTTGGGCGGCAATTGCTAATACATCCGGATTGGGTGCCGGCATCATACTCTTTACGCTTAGGCTGGCGAGGGGCTGGCGTACTTTTAAGCCCGCGGTTTTGCGTTGGGCATGTCCTTGTTCTACTATTGGTCGGATAGTAGCCATGGCGGTTAAGAGGTCTGCATCTAAGTAAGTAGATATGGTCTGGGGCCAATTTGCCAAATGTACCGAATCGGACTCGGGTGTTAAGTGTTGGTAAGTGGTCTCACTCAGGAAGGGCACAATCGGTGCGGCAAGCAAGGCTAATTGGGTCAAAACGTAGTGGAAAGTATCCCAGCAAGCGTGATCCCCCTCTTGGCGCAGACGATCCCGCGACTGGCGCAGGTACCAAGTTGATATTTCGTTGATGAGAGTCATAATCGCTCGGGCGGCAGTTGACACGTCATAACTAGTGAAGGCGGCCGTAATTTCGGCTTTGGCTTGCTCTAGTAGGGCTAAAACCCAGCGATCCATGACGTGTTGAGGCTGGGGTGTCTGGGGTTGCCAATTGGCTGGCCGGTAGTTGTGGTAAAACAGGAAAACGTTCCACCAAATGCCTAAGACGCGTTTGCGCATATTACTGACGTCATCAGCTACAAAAGCAAGATTTTCCGCTTTCATGACCGGGCTGGCTGCAAGGTAGAGGCGCAAGGCATCGGCGCCATCCCGATTCAACAACTCCACTGGATCGGGGTAGTTTTTCTTCGATTTGCTCATTTTGGAACCGTCTTCGGCCAAAATAATGCCGGTGTTGTGGGCGTTAAGATAAGCCGGTGCTCCAAATAAAGCTACGGAAATAACGTGCATTGTGTAAAACCAGGCACGGGTTTGGTTGATGTATTCGGAAATGAATTGAGCCGGATAGCTTTGTTCAAATTTGGCTTGATTGGCGAAGGGATAATGGTCGGCCGCAAAAGGCATACTGGAAGATTCCACCCAACAGTCAAAGACTTCTTTAATACGGCGTCCCTTTCGGGTACGTTGGTCATCCACCCATACCTCGATGTCGTCAACAAACTCACGGTGGATATCGGTTAGATTAGCCGCTTGTTCTGGTTCGACCGCCCATTCCTGCAATTCCGTCACCGAACCAATGATGCGTTGCTGGCCGTTTGCCGCTCGCCAAACGGGCATGGGTGTTCCCCAGTAACGTGAGCGGGAAATATTCCAGTCTGGTGCTGACTCAATTCCTTTAGCAAAGCGGCCGTGCTTGAGATAGGCTGGATACCAGTTAATTTTTTCATTATCAGCCAGCAATTGCGGCTTTAGCTGTTGGACGTTGATAAACCAGGCAGGTAGCGGTGCATAATACAACCGCGTGTGACAGCGGTAACAAGTGGCCACACTATGGACGTGCGGCTCCTCACGATAAACCAATCCCCGCTGTGCCAGATCAGCATTGACCAGCGGATTAGACTCTAGGATACCCAGGCCAGACCAGGGTTTAACCTCCGGCTTTAACTTTCCTTCTTCATCGACGTGCTCCACCAGCTGAAGATTGTTTTCCTGCATGACGCGGTAGTCGTCTTCACCGTAAATAGCCAAAGTGACCACGCCGGTACCGGTATCGGCAGTGACGAACTCATCCGCCACAATCACACCAGCTCGTCTTCCCTCACGCTCGGGGTAAAAGTCGTAATGCAGTTCGAACTCTAAACTGGTTAATTGTTTGCCGGGGAAAGAATCAATTACCGTGTAAGGCTGGTCTTTCAGGTGATCCAGACGCGTTTGAGCTAAGATATAAAACGCGTCGCCCTGCTCAACTTTGACGTAGGTTAGATCAGGGTTAACCGCTAAAGCCGGTGTGGCCAACTTATTCCAAGGCGTAGTCGACCAAGCGAGTAAAAAGGTGCGATCTTGCCCCTTTACCGCATATTTGTAAGTATTGGCTACTTCGGTGACATCAACGTAACTGTTATCCATGGCAATTTCGAAGTTAGACAGCGGAGTGGCGCAGCGGGGGCAGTACAAAATAACTTTACGCCCTTCGTAAATGTGTCCTTTTTGGTGCAGTTTTTGAAAGCCCCACCAGACCGACTCCATAAAGTCAAAATCCATAGTTTTGTAACTGTTTTTGAAATCAACCCAGCGGCCGATGCGGCGAATAATTATTTCCCAAGTGGCGTCAAACTCGGCAATCGCCGCTCGGCAAGCGTTATTGAAATTAGCCACGCCTAGGCGTTCAATACCGCGTTTGCCGTCTTTAATGCCCAGTTCCTGCTCAATCATGTTTTCGATTGGTAAGCCATGGCAATCCCAACCCCACCGTCGTTCAACGCGGTAACCCTGCATGGTCCAGAAACGCGGAATGATATCTTTGGTGATTGAACCCAACAGTGAGCCGTAGTGGGGTGAGCCGGTAACAAAAGGCGGACCATCGTAAAAAATATAGGGTTTATCAGCCGGGCGCTCCTTAACCGAACGGTCAAAAGCCTTAATATCATCCCAAAAATCAAGAACTTTCTCTTCTAAATCAGGCAAATTCTGGCGCTGACTAAAATCGATGGTGAGCTCGGCCGACATGGTCGTCATTATAACATTTGCGACTTGGCGATATAGTTAGCGGTTGTAGTTAATAGCCTCAATTGCGGCAAGTCTTCTTACCAAATAAAGGACGAGGATCGCCGAAGGTAAGATCATCTTTCCATCTTTCTCTTCGACGCGATTAACTCCAAGAATCATATGTTCAATAAACATACCGATGGGTAATAAGTGTAATGAGTCACGATATGATGTTGCGAGGTGTCGCCCTACTTCAGAAGGAACGCGCACTTTTTCATCTAGACGATGACTGTATTGCTCAGGTGGAATAAGACCCACCGTACCATCTTTTTTGTCAAGAATAGCTGCCAAAAGCAACGGTTTATTGTGCAAAGCCGCGTATAGTTTCGCGTAAGTTGTTTGTTCGGTCACTAATCTCCTAATTCTGATTGCGCCGCAGAAAAGCCGGAATATCAAATTCGTCTTCTACGGGGGTGATCGTGGTTTCACTTCCTACTTCATCCGCATTGGTCGCAGTTGAGACAGTTGTAGTTGGTTCCGGTGCGGTGTTTACCGGAGCGGTAAAAAGACTTTGATCTTTGGCCGGCCGAATTTTAACGGTATTGTGTTGGAGCGGCTGGATTTCCTCTTCTGCCGGCGGAGGAGGAGTAATGCCGTAAGCACTCAGTGGTAGAGGGACGGTTGACGTTTGAGTTTTAGCACTACGGTCGTAAGCACCAAAATGAGGTCGGCGGTAGGCGTTTTGGGCGTAACCAGTGTTATCAAAGCCGGTAGCGATAACCGAAATCTTCAATTTGTCGCCAAGATTTTCGTCAATCGTGGCCCCAAAAATAATATTAGCGTCTGGATCAGCGGCCTGGTTGATAATCATGGAAGCCTCAGAGACTTCCGGCAGGGTCATGTTGGGACCACCAGTAATGTTAAAAAGGATACCCTTGGCGCCATTGATGGCAACGTCCAACAGTGGCGAAGCAATAGCGGCACGGGCGGCGATTACCGCACGGTTTTCACCCGCCGCTTCACCGATACCCATTAGAGCATTGCCAGAATCAAGCATAATGGTGCGCACGTCGGCAAAATCAACGTTAACTAGCCCTGGTTTGGTAATTAAGTCAGAAATACCTTGCACACCTTGTCCCAGCACTGAATCAGCCAAATGAAAAGCGTCGAGTAGGGTCATTTGGGGATTAACTACATCCAGTAGGCGCTGGTTAGGAATAACAATTAGGGTATCAACAAATTCCCGGAGAGCCTCAATCCCCTCGTCCGCCACCGTAGAACGCCGCATTCCCTCAAACAAAAAGGGTTTGGTTACCACCGCTACAGTTAAAGCGCCCACTTCTTTAGCCATTTCCGCCACGATTGGCGAAGCGCCGGTGCCAGTACCGCCGCCCATGCCGGCCGTGATAAACACCATATCGGTGTCATACATGAGCTCTTTGATTTTATCGCGTGATTCTTCCGCTGCTTGACGACCCACCTCCGGATCAGCGCCAGATCCCAATCCCTTGGTATAGTTACTGCCGATCTGTAATTTACTTTCGGCTTTATTGACCAGTAAGGCTTGGGCATCGGTGTTAATGGCCACAAACTCAACACCCTCAATAGTCTGGGTAGCCACCATAGAGCTGACTGCGTTGCCGCCGCCACCGCCGACCCCAACCACTTTGATTTTAGCGAAAGAGTTAGTTTTTGGTTTTACTAATCCCATAAGGTGTCCTTAAAGTGCTGGCTTCATCATAACGAACACCAGAGAGAATGCAAGATCAAGTTATGGTAAATCTACGGTAAAACGGCTTTGAAGATTTTCTTCAACCAGGATGCCATTGCACCGGTATTGATATATTTAGTTAAATTGGTTAAAGAGAAACCGTTTGCGGCAACCTGCTGTAATTGGCCATACTCGCGTCCAAACAATAATAGACCCATGGCAGCCGCATAAGCTGGTGTCTCAATTTCATCGATTAGGCCACGTAAACCACGTGGTTTACCGATATGGGCGGAGAAGTTTAGAACCTTGCGGGCGGCATCGGTCATACCCACCGTCTCCGCGCCGCCACCGGTCAAAACGATGCCGGAGGGTACTTCGGCCAGCAATTTGTACTGTTCCAGTTCCTTAGCGATTAGCTCGAAAATTTCCTTCTGCCGCGGCAGAATAATACCATCGACCAAAGTTTGGCGAGACAAATAGCGTGTTTCTTCGGCAATCCCCAAAGATTGGAGATCGATCTGGTCAGCTTGTTTGCGGCGTTTGCGGGCGTCTTCGCGCGACTCGTTGGGTAAACGGGTGACATTATCCGGTATTGATTGACTAGTTAGGGCTATTTTAATTTTTTCCGCTGCCGGAATGCTAACCCGCGAACCTAAAGCAATGTCTTTAGTAACGTGGGTAGCGCTAACTGGTACCACTCCTGAATAAGCCAGGGCGCCTTCCACGTAGGCGCTGAGGGCGGTCGAACCACCACCGATATCGGCCAAAACAACACCCAATTCTTTTTCTGTATCCGAAAGCACCGCGTAAGAAGCGGCCAATCCGGAAAAGACAAAGGCTGCTACTTGGATGCCGAGGTGCTCCATACATTTACGGATGTTTTTCAGTACTGTGGAGGAGCCAGTGATGATGTGGGCGGTAGTTTCCAGGCGCACGCCAGACATGCCAATGGGATCTTTGATCCCTTCCTGCGAATCTACTTTATAACTAGTAGGAATAACGTGCAGAATTTCACGGTTAGAGGGCAAAGAAACCGCCCGCGCCGCCTCTACCACCCGTTCTACGTCTTCTGCAGTAATATCCCCATTAGGATTAGCCACCGCCACTACCCCTTTGGAGTTTTGCGATTCAATATGTTGGCCGTTAACCGAAACAAAAGCTTGGGAAATACTAAAGCCGGCCATACGCTCTGCCGCATCCACGCTTTCGGTTAAGACAGTAGTCGTTTTCTCTAAATCAACAATCTGGCTTTTGTTGATACCCTGACTCTGAACGGCCGAAGCCCCCACTACCCGCAATTGCCCACCCTCTTCGATTACAGCAATTAGCGTACAAATTTTGGTTGTACCAATATCAATTGCGGAAACAACTTTAGTTTTAGACATATTTCACCGAACCACCAAATCTGTAAACCGGGCATCAACTTCCTGGTAGTCTGTGGCTATTGTAGAGGAGCGAAAAAACCCTTGTAAAGCGGTAAGCTGTGGTTCCAACCAAGCTTCCTCATCAGCACGGACGATTATTGGTGATTTTCCTTCAAGAGAGAGGTTGAGTTCGGTGAGCGAATGAAGAGTTATTTTGGTTACGCGCGGCGTAAACTGCTGGTACTGTTGATAGAGCTTGCTGAGATTTTGCAGCTCTTGGGGAGTTAATCCTTGGATGCGCGAACGGCTGGTATTAAGCCATTGATCAGGGTTGACCAGAATAAAAAGTGGCTGGGCAACGTAATCACTCGTGGTCACCCAGCCGTTCGCGCGCACCGCATAGTCTTGACCGTTAACTTGGATGGGCAGAACAATTGGACTCATTTCAGCCGTAGCCATAATCGACCAATCCCAACGACGTCGGAAACTTAATTGAGCCAGAGCTGGTTCTTGCACTGCGGCCTGAGTTGATAACTGGGCATAGTAGTGCGGCGCCCAGAAGAAGGAATGATTAGCCAGGGTGTGGGTCAATTCCTGTAGTTGATTGGGACAGTAAGTATGTTCCGTAGTGAGACACACTACTAACCGCGGTCGAGCCAGGCATAAGCCAACCAAAACAACCAACAAAATCCCAGCCAATAATAAACGGCGCCAGTGCATTTTAAGATGATAATAAATCCAGGCAAAGTTCACCTAGTTTTTTGGCTCCATCGGTAGCTATTTCGGCTGCTAGTTTTTCACCGCGCCGACGCATGGCAGCCCGCTGGGATGAAGCCAGCCAAATGGTGTCCAAAAGCGTCTCTGGCGACAGATCTTTTTGTTCTAGAATTAGTGCTACCCCAGCATCTTCGAGTTTTTGGGCGTTTTTGTATTGTTCGTTGTTATGGGCAAAAGGTAGGGGGACAAAAATGGCAGGTACCGCGTGCAGCATGACCTCCAACACGGTGTTAGCGCCCGAACGGCTCAAAATAAGTGCCGCGTGTTGAAACAGCCAACTCACCTCCTTTTCCTCAATCCATTCGCGCACCACGTACTGACTAGCTTGTTCTGGAGCCAAAGCTTCGGCGCGTTCTTCAAATTCATGCCGGTAGCGATGGTGTTCACTCTGGCCGCATTGATGGACAACTAAAAACTTTTTGGTTAGCTCAGGTAAAATCAGCCCCACCGTATTATTGATGACCTGTGATCCCTGGCTGCCGCCGGTAACATAGAGGATTGGTTTTTTACTGCTGGGCAGCCAGCTGGGTGGGCGGGTGTAGGAGCGCAGAATGGAACTGCGAATGGGATTGCCGGTTAAAACTGTTTTCGCCGCTGGATAATAACGCCGCGATTCGGCAAAGGCAATTGCTACCTGGTCCGCAATTAGCGCAATAAACTCGTTGGCTAGGCCGGTTGTTTTGGTCTGTTCGTGGGTAATCACTTTTTTGCGCAGTACTTTGGCTACCATAGCTACCGGCACAGCCAGATATCCGCCAAAGGAAAGGAACAAGTCGACATTTTCCTTAATCAAAATGTGATAAGAACGCCAAAAAGCGGGAATAATTTTGCCAACTTCCTCCAAATTGCGCCACCAGTTAGTGCGGTGAAACTTGGGCGCCTCGATTGCGTAAAAAGGGATTTGTAGCGTCTGGGCCATTTCTTCTTCTTTGGCCAGTTGGTGCTGTTTCTCCTGCGAATAGCGACGGCCCACAAAAACCAGCTTAACTTCGGGATGGTGTTTTTGGAGATACTCGATAGTAGCTAGGGCTGGCGTCAAATGACCACCGCTAATCAAAATGGTGTGGGACATGGTTTAACCATTCTACCACTGCCGAACTAGACTTGGCTGAAATTTATTTTAGATGCCTGGTCCGGACTTGCCCGCCTTTTTACGCGCAGCAGTGCGGATTTCGGCCATAGCGCGGCGCATTGCTGCTTCCGCTAGACGAAATTCAACTTCCGATTGGCGATTTTTCATGGCTTCTTCAGCCAACCGGCGCGCTTCCTCTGCCTTGGCCTCACTAATGTCTTCAGCACGAATGGCGTGGTCGGCCAGCACGGTTACTTTACCGCTGGCGCTAATGTCCGCAAAACCACCTACTACCGCGTAAGACTCGGAAGCCGGTTTGCCATCTTGGGTCCAGCGGTAGATTAGTTCACCATCGGCCAAACGCGTAAACAGAGGGATATGCCCTGGCAAAACCGTAATCTCGCCAGAAGTGGTCATTAAGGTCAAAGATTCCACCTCACGCTCTAGCAGCAAGCGCTCTTGGGTTACAATAGTTAGCTGTAGCGTCTGGTTGGCCATAATTATAAGGTCTTGGCTTTAGCAATCGCTTGATCAATGGTGCCCACTAAATAGAAAGCCTGCTCTGGTAGTGAATCATGCTTGCCTTCCAGGATTTCGCGGAAGCCGCGGATAGTTTCGGCAATTGGCACGTACTGGCCGGGAATGCCAGTAAACTGTTCGGCAACAAAGAACGGCTGCGAAAGGAATTTTTGGATCTTCCGGGCACGAGTCACGATTTGTTTATCTTCGACCGATAATTCATCGATACCCAAGATGGCAATGATGTCTTGTAGTTCCTTATAACGCTGCAAGACCTTCTGTACCCCGCGGGTGACCTCATAATGCTCTTGTCCAACAACCGCTGGCTGCAGAATCTTGGAACCGGAAACCAGTGGATCCACTGCCGGATAGATACCCTGCTCGGAAAGCCGGCGCTCCAGTGAAATAGTGGAGTCCAAGTGGGAGAAAGTGGTGGCTGGTGCCGGGTCGGTGTAGTCATCAGCCGGCACATACACTGCCTGGAAGGAAGTAATGGAACCTTTTTTAGTCGAAGTAATCCGTTCCTGCAGAGTGGCCATTTCGGTTGCCAAGTTGGGTTGGTAGCCCACGGCGGACGGAATGCGACCTAGCAAAGCCGATACTTCGGAGCCAGCCTGGGAAAAACGGAAGATGTTGTCAATGAAAAGCAAAACATCTTCACCCCGTTCGTCACGGAAGAACTCAGCCATGGTGAGTGCGGTCAAAGCAATACGCAAGCGGTTGCCCGGTGGCTCGTTCATCTGGCCAAACAACATAATCGTACTAGCCAGTACACCGGATTCCTTCATATCGTGATAAAGGTCGTTGCCTTCCCGGGTGCGCTCGCCTACTCCGGCGAAAACTGAGTGTCCGGAGTGTTCTGCGGCAATGTTACGGATAAGTTCCTGGATAATGACTGTTTTGCCTACGCCAGCACCGCCAAAGGCGGCCACTTTTCCACCTCGGGCAAACGGTGCAATTAAATCAATGACCTTAATACCTGTTTCCAGCATTTGGGCACTGGTTTCCTGTTCGGTTAATTTGGGAGCAGTGTGGTGAATGGGTGCCAGCTGTTTTACTTTGGGTTGTGGTTGTTCGTCAATAACTTCGCCAACCACGTTAAAAATACGCCCCAATGTTTCATCGCCAACCGGTACCATGATGGGTTGGCCAGTGGCTGTAACGGCCATGCCACGGGTTAAACCATCGGTGGGACCCAAGGCAATGGTGCGAACTGTGTGTGTGTCCAGTTGTTGTTCTACTTCCAGGGTGAGTGTTTTGCCGTCATGTTGGAGGCGCAAGGCATCATAGATTTTGGGCAAATCTTGAGTAAAAGATATATCGACTACCGGACCAATAATTTGGCTGATGATTCCTTGGTTAGACATAAACTAATCTCCTTTTATTTCTGATCGACGGACAGGGTTAAGCTGGCCGTGGTAATTTCTAATAACTCTTTAGTAATACTAGCTTGCCGTCCTTTGTTGTACTCCAGACGTAAGGAATTAACTACATCATTGGCGTTGTTACTAGCACTTTGCATCGAAACCATACGCGCACTGTGTTCGGAGGCTTTGGCGTCAAGCAATAGCTGGTAGATGGTGGTTTCTAAATAATAAGGCAATAGATCGGCCAAAACCTCGGTGGCGCTGGGTTCAAACAGGTATTCGCTGGCGGCAGATTGAACCGCCTGAACAGCACCGTTAAAGGAAGGTTTGAGTGGTAACAAATTGGTCAGCTGAGGTTTCTGGGTGAGAGTGTTAATAAACTCCATGTGTAAGACATCGACTGAGGCAAATTTGCCTTCCATAAAACCGGTCGTTACTAATTGAGCAATCGGCAAAACGTCACCTAAGCCGGGTTTTTCTGCCAAATTGGCAAAAGAAGCATCCAGGTTTAAGCCAATGCGGTTAGCGAATTCCTGGGCTTTCTTGCCCACCGCAATAACCGTAACTTGCGGGTTTTTCTCCTGAAACTCAAGGACCATTTTGAATAAATTTACGTTTAAGCTACCGCATAATCCTCGATCAGTCGAGATAAGCAGTAAAGCTGGATTACCGCCAATACCGGTTCGCAGCAAAGGGTGGAGGCTGGGATCGCTTTGCTGACCGATGGCGTGGAGGATAGTGGCCAGGCGGTTGGCATAAGGTTGGGAGGCCTTAACCTGTTCCTGAGCACGGCGCATCTTGGAAGCCGAAACCATCTCCATGGCCTTGGTTATTTTGGCGATATTCTGCGCCGATCGAATACGACGCCTGATTAATCGAGTATTTGGCACAGCGTTTATTCCTCAGCAGCCAGAAGCCACTCAGGATGCTGTTCATTGAAAGCGGCAACCACCTGCTCCAACTTTTTCTCCATCGCGGGCTCTAGCTTTTTTTCTTGGGCAATGGTTGTTAATAAATCCTGAGCGATATCACGCAAATAGGTCAAAAAATCCTGTTCCCAGGCACCAATAACCTCCGCCTGAACATTATCCAGATGGCCGCGAGTGGCCGCCCAAATAACGGCAACTTGTTCCGCCACCGGCAGAGGCGTATCCCAGCCCTGATTGAGGATACGCGACACTCTCACGCCACGGTCTAGCTGTTTTTTAGTAGCAGCATCTAGGTCGGAACTGAATTGGGCAAAAGCCTCCAATTCGCGGTATTGTGCCAAGTCCAATTTCATGGGGCCGGCCACTTGCTTCATGGCCTTAATCTGAGCCGCCGAACCTACCCGTGACACGGAGAGGCCGACGTTAATGGCCGGGCGTACACCAGCGTTAAATAAATCAGCTTCCAGATAAATTTGACCATCGGTAATAGAAATGACGTTGGTGGGAATGAAGGCTGACACGTCATTAGCTTGGGTCTCAACAATGGGCAAAGCGGTAATGGAACCACCGCCGTGTGCCGGATTAAGGCGGCAAGCCCGCTCTAGTAAGCGCGAGTGTAAGTAGAAAACGTCTCCCGGATAAGCTTCACGGCCAGAGGGGCGGCGCAAAAGTAGGGAAACTTCGCGGTAAGCCTGCGCATGTTTGGATAAGTCGTCATAAATAACCAAGACGTCCTTACCCTGCTTAAGGAAATACTCGGCCACCGCTACCCCAGCGAAGGGAGCCAAAAATTGCAGGGCGGCACTTTCTGAGGCCGAAGCGGAAACTAGAACAGTATATTCCATAGCGCCGCGTTGCTCCAGCAGGGCGCTAGTTTGAGCCAAGAAACTGCGTTTCTGGCCGATTGCCACGTAAACACAAATAACATCCTGGTCGTGCTGGTTGAGAATGGTACCCAAAGCAATCGCCGATTTACCGGTCGCCCGGTCGCCAATAATTAGTTCACGTTGACCTCGGCCAATTGGAATCATGGAATCAATGGCTTTAATACCGGTTTGTAGTGGTACGGTAACCGACTGTCGGGCCATAACGCCGGGAGCAATTTTTTCCAACTCTTCATATTGGGTGATCTTAATTTCGCCTTTACCGTCCAAAGGTCGACCCAGGGGGTCAATTACTCTACCCAACACCTGATCACTCAGTCCCAAAGACAAAATCCGGCCGGTACCGTAAACCAGTTGACCCACCGTAACATTACTGGCTGTGCCTAAAGCAACAATACCCACACTTTCTTTATTGAGGTTGAGTACTAATCCCAGCTCGCCCTGACCTAAATCAACTAACTCGCCGGACTTGACGTCATCTAATCCGGACACCGTCACCACTCCATCACCAAAAGCTATCACCTCACCCACCACCCGCGGTTTTAGAACTGGTTCAAAAGAAGCTAACTGTTTCTTAAGATCGGAGACGAAGGAGTTTTTTGCCATGTTAGTATTCCTTTGAATTATCGTTCCGCCTGTAGAGCAGACAGTTTAGCTTTAAGCGTGGCATCATAGATCTTAGCGTTGAACTGTAGGCAAACCCCGCCAATCACGTTAGGATCAACGACTTCTTCTAACCGATAAGGAGTCTGTCCAAGCTTGGTTCGAACAGTTGTCTCAACCTCTTTTTTGAGGGTGGTGCTAAGTTTAACAGCGGTGGTGACAATAACGCGGTTCATATCATTTAGTTGGCAGCAGCAATTTCCTTAAGGCCAGTCTTAATTAACTGGTCATGTTGTTTAGTATTGATTTCCGCGCCCAACACTCTGCCGGCTACTGCAAAGACAGCTTCCGCAAAGTCGGCCTGCATTGACTCCACTAGCGCTGCTTTTTCAGCAACGAGGGATTTGGCGGCTTTTTCCCGCAACTTAGTCACATCAGCCTTGGCCTCTGCCAACCATTCTTGATGTTTTTGATCGGCATCGGCACGAGCCTGGGTTAATAACTCCTTAGTTTGGAGACGTGCTTCTTTGGCGGCCTTGTCCTTTAACTCCGCAATCGCTGCTTTTTCGCGAATAGTCTCTTCCGCGGCCTTTTGAGCTGTCGCAATGCGTTCAGCTCGCTGCGCCAAAATTTTGCGTACTGGTTTGAGTAACAGGTAGGTCAAACCGCCCAGCACTAACCCAAAATTAAGCATTTGTAACAAAATAGCGGTGACTTGAATTTGCATACTAGTCCCTTCCGTTAAACGAACTTAATGATCAGCGACACGACTAGGGCATAAATGGCAACCGCTTCTGCGAAAGCCGCGCCCAAAATCATGGAAGCCTGAATCTTACTAGAAGCTTCAGGATTACGTCCAATGGCGGTTAGAGCGGCAAAACCGATTAAACCAATGCCTAGTCCCGGTCCTAAAGATCCCAAGCCGATAGCCAAAGCAACAGGTAGATTATCCATATTTTTTTCTCCTTTTATATTTTTTAATTATGAGCATGCTCCTCAGCTGCCATCGAAAAGAAAACCAAGGAAAGCATAGCAAAAACGTAAGCTTGCAGCGCACCCACAAACAATTCAAAACCGATAAATGGTATGGGCAAAATGGCGGGCATCAAAAAAGAAATCACCGCCACTAATACTTCGCCGGCAAAAATATTACCAAAAAGACGGAAACTAAACGAAATAACCTTAGAAATCTCACCAATTAATTCCAGCACACCAATAAACACGCCAATAGGACTGGAAAAGTTAAAGAATTTCTTAAGATAGCCAAATCCAGCGTAGTGTAAGCCAAAATATTGGGTTAGACCAACCGAAATCAGCGCTAAAGCTAGCGTCATGTTGAGATCGGCGTTGGCGCCGCGTAGTAAAGCGGGTAAGAGATGTTTCTGGGCGGGCTCTGCTGCGTGGGTAGTAGGTTCAACGGCGGTTTCCGCTGCCTCTGCTACCGACACTTCCTGGCCGGTAACCGATTCCACGGTTTCAACGGTCGAGGCAAAAGCCGGACTAGCCAACATTAAGCGAGGCACGTTAACCAGTTCAACGCGCGCTTGACCGTCAAATTTAATGGTATGAAAGCCAGGCAAGTGTTCAATCCAGTTATTAAGAAGGATAAAAACAAGAAAAGTGCTAATGATTGGGGTAAATACCAAAGCTTTCCCGGTTTTGCCAGCTACATCTTCCACCATGCCGTAGAGTGCTTCAACTAGCATTTCCAGGAGATTCTGTAGGCCACTAGGATGATCGGTTGACTTCAGTTGGCGATTGGCGTAAAACAAAAATGCAAATAATAAGGCGGTAACGAGCAGACTGGTGAACAGAGTATTGCTGATGTTAATCCCACCTACGCGGAAAAGTTTTTCGGCAACAATAGCGATATGTAGTTCTTGGGCCATAAATAAACCTTCGCGACTAAGCGAATCCCCCACATTATCTTATTGGTACGCCTGGATTTCAAGAGGTAGTTTCATAGTAAATCCCATGTTATAATTCAGGGTTACTGCCGATGTACGGCCCCGTCGTCTAGCGGCCTAGGATATTTGGTTTTCATCCAAAAGATCGCGAGTTCGAATCTCGCCGGGGTCACAAATATCGTAAGGTTCAGCGCGACCTGTAGGCCTGCGCTAAAAAGCTCGATAACACCGACTAATTTTTCTTCATTTTGTTCGAAATCGCATTTTAGATCCTGTAATAGTAGTATTCACCCCAACGGGACACCCACTTTTTAAACCACGAGAAGAACACCTAACTCTGTAGATGTCGCTATTTCTGAATGACGATCGTCTTATTAGTCAGAATAAACTTGGTTTTGATGAAAGTGAGTGCTTCTTGTCGTTCCTCGGCTGTTCCAACTTGGAGTATATGAAGTAGGTAATTCTTGGTCATTTCGTTTTTGTCGGCAGAGGTTTTGGGAATTCTTTCAAATTCACCCAGATGTCCATCTATGTATTCCTGATGAAGTACTTGTGATTTGAGTCGGTGGTATCGCTCGATATCTTCTTGGATCTTTCGTGACACTCCAGCGTTATTAAATTTGATTTTGTCGATATTGGCTATTAATTGCTTAATGAGATCGTTTTCGGTAATGTACGGCTCGTCACATTCGTAATTTAGTGATCTGCCACAATGGTAATAAGTGTGTTTCGTGTATCCACCATGTTTTAATTTCCGAATCTTTTCTTCCGCCGTAACGCCTCCTCCACAGCCACCACATCGAAAAATACTTTTAAATGGAAATATTTTATTCTTGTAGCCTTTAGGAACTGTTTGTAGGACTGATTGCACTTTATCGAAAAGTTCTTTGGTGACGAGTGGCGTATGTTTGCCTTGATACCAAGTTCCACTTCCGACTGGGAACTCAAATTCTCCATAATAGAAGGAGTTATTTAGTGTTGAATATACTTTGCTCAAAGGTATCGGTTTGTCATTTCTGGTTTTAAATCCAATTCTGTCTAGCCAATGCTTTATCGCTCTACCGCTATGACCTTGGTTCGCCACTCTTTCGAACATTTGAGTGACAAATGAGGCTCGGTCGGGGTCGAGAATGATTAGTTCATCCTTATGACCATCACCAGCCTGATTGAGATATCCTACTGGAGCAATACTCGGTCTCCATCCCATCGAACACTTCGTCCTTAGTCCTCTTTGAACATTTAGCCCCTTATTATCATTCTCAAGCTTTGCTTGTGAGCAGAGAATCATTAGCAGAAATTTTTCGTTTGGACTATTTGTGAAACTTTGAGAGTAAGTTTGAATTTTTATCAACTTTCCTTGATCCATGAGATCCACCACAGATCCCAAGTCGCCAGCATTGCGACTCAAGCGATCTGGCGCCCAAGTTAAGATGCCATTAAATTTTTTCTGCCTGATTTCCTGGAGGAGTTGAGTAAATACTGGTCGAGAACCAGACATTTTTGCAGAGTGACTTTCTTTTTTAATCTCCTTAATTTTAAGATTATCGCGTTTGGCTAGTGTCAACATTTCGTCGATCTGAGAGTCGATGGACATTGCCTGTCTCTCGTCGGATTCAGAGGACTTACGGGCATAGAGACAATATTCGATTTTTGGCGGTTCTATCGTTGAGTTTTGGTTGTACGTTGCCATTTCAATGGTCAAGGTACCGCCGGATTTGGAGAAAGTCTAGACTCAAGTGCCTTATCTGAAAAGTGAAAATTTTCCTGTAAACTCTTTTAGTTCCTGCGTTTTGCCGAACATAACAATGCCAAAATATTCAAGTTCAGATTCATGGGAGTTTGCAGTCGCGCTAACTTGCTCTTCAGAAGTTCCAACAGTCATCGTACTAGTGAAATCCGTAAATGAAACTCCTCTTGTCAGCGCCTCATTCCTGGTTGTACGAATCTTATTTGAGTTATCGGCAGCTAAAACAATGAAAGGGAAATGCGAAATTCCTGGGTGTTTTCCCTGATCCTTATCCTGATATTCGAGAAAGCACATTTCTTCACTATTTCCGACTTTTCCTGCTAATCCAGCCGTCATGTGCCCCAGAGCATTCATTAATCTGCCCATCTCAATTTTCTTATTTAATACAGCAACAAATCTGTAGTCATTTTCGCTTGGTAGCGTAGTAAAGTTGATCATAATTTATTCTGACTTGAATTTAGTTTGTAAATACTCGTCAAGTTTTCCCAAGGCCTCTGCCATATTTTCTCTACCAAACCCTATCCTAAAATGTTTGTCGTCGTAGTCATATACTGTCGATGGTAAAAGCATAATACCAGCTTCATCAACTACTTTCTGACAAAAGTCATAGGCTCCTATTTGTATTTTCAATTTAGGAAAGCAAATTGTCCCTGCCTTGGGTTTAACCCACTCAAATAAATTCTGATATTTGGTAAAGAAACCATCAAGCAGATCTAAGTTCCTACTGATTCTCTCAAGATGTCTTTTGATGATTTTATCTCTTGATCGAAGTCCAATAATAGACAATATCTCACTTGGTCCGCTACTGCAGATCGTTGTGTAATCTTTAAACGTTGCCATTCTTTGATAAAGGTCTTTGTCTTTCGTTACCAGCCAACCAATGCGTACTCCAGCCATGCCATAGGTTTTTGACATTCCAAATAACGAAACCGCTTTGTTATAGTATTCGCATGCTGAAGGAAGACGATCTTGTTCATTAAATTCGAGGAAACGATACATTTCATCAGAAAGGACATATAAATTGTGCTCTCTAGCTATATCCAAAATCCTAGTGTAGTCCTCTTTTGAGGGTAAGTATCCTGTGGGGTTATGGGGAAAGTTGACAACAATAAGCTTAGTATTGGGTTTGATATTTTTAGCTAAGAATTCAGGATCAAACTTCCAGCCCCGTTGCTCATCCGGCTCCCATTTAGTTACTTCGCAACCCAAACTTTCGGCGATCTCGTATAAAGATTGATATCCTGGAAATGTACAAATAGCATGATCACCTTTTTGAAGAATAGTATTCAAAGCAATAAATATGCCTTCTTCGGGAACGATAACCAAGGTTTCATCTGGATTAATATTATTGTACAGTTTGGCAATTTCGATTCTTAATACAGGGTGGCCAAGCGACTCAGTATATCCAAGGGTTAGGTTCTCCCATAAACCCTTTGTTTCTTCGTCAGCAAAGGATAGTAATTCCTTCTGCTCAAGGCCGTCGCAATCAGAACTTGAAAGTAGATACTTAACTGAAAACTCGTATTTGGCAAAATATCGCTCTAATTTGAAAGGTTGAATTTGCATAATTTATCCTAATGAAATACTCGAGTTATTTTTACTCATAATGTGTACTGTTGTGTTTCCACCACAATGCTTACTAACCAAACCCGCTAAGTCGCCTGTGGCATTTTTTAATTCGTCTTCGGTAACAGGAGACAAAGCCTCAATGACCAAAATGCAGTTCTCGGTCTCTTCCGTGAGTTTTGTCCTATCAGCTTCTTTCCAGTTCCAGCGACGGCAAATTGCTCCGTTATCATCCTTATATATGACTTCACCTCTATGGGGAGCACGCGGCTCTTTTTCGCCTAGTAAAGTTATTGCCTTCTCATCTTCGCCAGCAATAGTAAGTTCAACATCGCCAAACACTTTTGACAGATCTTCACCGCCGACCGGAAGTAAATATCTAAGAGAGATAACATTATAGAGATCAACCAGCTTATTGATGTGACGGACACTGTCACCTTTGAGTATCCGTCTTGATAAATTTTCAATAGAAGAAGGATAATCTTTTGGTTTCGATCCGAATTTTCTGTATGTTTCCCTCCAAGAAGCAATTAGCGGATGTTCCGTTACAGGTGTCCCTTCGAATTTTTGAGGTAACTTTGCTTCCTCATCTCTCAGTATGTCCAACAATTCTTTTTCCTCGCCGTGATTATCAATACTGTTTGCTACCACAACACCAATTAAAACATCAGGAAATTGTTCGAAGATGGTGGTGTCAATCTTAAAGTTCATATTTATTCTGCAGCCTTCTTAAGTTCAGTGAGGAGATTGTCTTCAACTTCAATCTCACCAGTGCTCATCACGTTAGCGTTAAAGGCATTTGCTCTCTCACCAGGAATAGTGATTTCATCTACACCTTCTGCTTTCCTGGCAGATTTGATCCGCTGGATAATTGAAGATACTTCCTTGGTAAACGTTTTCTTTGAGGTGAGAATCTCTGGATTGATTGCCATTACTAGATTACCAGCATTATCACTGTCATTGTTGAATGAGTCAGCTTGTACTAACGCACCGGCGAAAATCTGCACAATTAACGCTAGTCCTGATCCTTTATGCCCACCAAATGTCTTGATTGCCCCGGACATTATTTCTGCAGGATCCTGTGTTGGTTTACCATCTTTGTCATAGCCAATTCCTTCCGGTAAGGTTTTACCAGCTGTTTTGGCTTCAATTAAGCCATAATAGGCAATTGCAGACGTAGACATATCCAACACAATTGGATCGCCCTCGGTGGGAATACCATAAGCCATTGGGTTAGTACAAAAACGAGCTTCTGTTGATCCGTGTGGAGCGGTTGTCTGGAATGGAGCTGAAGCATAGGCAATTCCAATTAAACCAGCTTTAGCCATTTTTGTAGCGTAATATCCCAATGCACCAGTGGATTCCGTAGAGCCAAAATTACCGACAATTCCGACACCAGATGTTTTCGCTTTCTCAATAGCAGTATCAGTAGCTAAATCCATCACAATCATGGCATGAGTTTTGTTGCCATCAAACAAAGCAGAAACAGGAGTTTCTTTTACAATCTTGGGGCTTTCGCCACCTTCTCTTTTCGGAATGCCTTTACCAATAAGCTTAACCACTCCTTGGTTATTTCCCCGAAGTTGGGCGTACATCAAAATATCAGCGATTGTCTTAATTTCCGAGTCACTATAACCGTACTTTTTTAGAGCCTTTTCGGCTAGTTGCCTGAGTTCTGATACTTTGATTTTCATATATAGTATTTTACTTTAATTTGCCTAGAGTATAAAGACTAATCAAAGTTCCTTTCTGTAAATCTTTTAGCACGTTTTGATGTGGAAAAGAATCTGTCGATAAATGCCTTATCTCTGGTAAGGAGATATTTGTAGAAGTATTTCTCACATCTATGCATCAGAATAAGCAGGTGAGTTTTTGGGTCTGTTTTCTTCATCAACCAAACAGTACCGCAAAGATTTTGAAAGTCTAGCCAGCAAAAACTAGGAGATATCAATAGAAATCTTTAACATGCGAGCAATTTTCCCAAGCACTTCCAGAGAAGGAGCATTCCTACCTTGCTCTATGTAACCCATGTAAGCACGACTAATGCCCACTTTGTACGCCACATCTTCCTGGGTTAATCCCATCTCCTTACGACGCTTTTGAATTTTCTTTCCTAAAACCTTTGGTAACTTGGCGTTTTTCCGCATGCATATATTGTCGAAATATCCTAGAGGATAGTCCACTTAGCCACAGTTAGCATTTAGCCTGCAAATATGCTTGATTTTATGCTAAATGTAAGTTAGCATTCAGGATATAAGAAAGGAGGTGAAATTATGAAAAAAGTACTATTAATTGCCGGAGGAGGCCTACTATTACTAATTGGCATTGCTACCTCCAGCAAAAACAGCTTAGCTCCACAGCCTACTAGTCAACCAGAGCAAAAGCAGGAAGTTGCACAAGCTTCTCCTACTCCAAAGCTGGAATATGAAATTCTAGCTCGGGTTGAGGATAAAGTCGATGAAAATATCAGTGTCTTAATAAAGGCAGGAGAAACTAACCCTAAAGGTATAGCTGAAGAAGTCCAAAAGAGTTGCAAGAAAAAATGCAACGTCACGCTTTTTGACGACAAAAAAGCCTTTGAGTTGGACGCTGAATATACCAACAAAATGATGAGCTACGACGTAACAGTCGCTCAGAGAGAAGCTTGGAAGAAAAAGAATACAGTATTCCTAGCCGATCACTTGGTAGCTACAGTTGGATATAGTTTCGGAGATTATTCCGAGTATCCAATGAAAGACTGGTATTACAAAGAGCTTAAGGGCGAGAAATAGCTCCAAGGCAGAAAGATCGCAAGATCTTTCTGTGGTGGTTAAAAAACCATATCGAGTAGTCCTGCCGTAATTGGGAGATTCATGTCTCGGTACTCTCCCATGATTGGATCAAACCGCATGTCAGGCTGATGTTCACTTGGCCCACTCCATGGTGTGTAAGGGTGGTCACTTTGGATAATTTTACTCATACCTATGGAGAACGCATCCGCTAGGTCATCATGTTTTGTTGAGTGGATGTTGAGAAGTTGATTTACAAGCGTTTCGGAGCCGTACTTAGGAAAAAATACTTTGCCAGTTTGAACATATGGCGACACGATTCGTAATCTGGAAATCTTATCCAGTCCTCCAACTCCTACTGCCTCTGCTGATAATTTGCTAACTGTAAGTAGTTGTTGAACCACCGCATCTTGATAACCAACACTCTCAACATAAATGCGTGGAGGAATTTTAAATATTTCCTGAAGTTTTTTTGAAAGTTTTTCCAGCTCTGCAATTGTCTCGGGGAAGTCCATTTGTTTGTTTACAATGTAGGGCAAGACGTAGGCTTGGAGTTCTTTATCAAAACCAGTGAGATAAAAAGGAATAATAGCAGTAAAGTCCCTGCCATTCCCTTTCTTTATGGCCAAATCTACTGCGAGTAGAATCTCTCTGGGCAACTGAATCTCTTTACATGGTAATGGGAAATCGTAATATTTTATCCATTCCCGATGAATAACTTGCTCATCATCAGGAACAATTTTAAGCAGGAATTCTCGTTCAAACGTGTGGTCATTCATGGAGCTTCGTCTGAGATCCTCGATTGCCTCAGGTGTATATTTTTCTGGCCAGAGCACAACACCTTCGTCATCTATTAATGGATACTTCATAAACGAGCTGTACCAGCCTAGGTTATCGTTGTAGTCATTAAGTTTCATCATCAAAGAGTCTTCGTGGAGCATGTTTCCAACAACTATTAATCTGGTGCCAAAATCCCCGAGGGGCAACACTTCACTCGTAAACCACTCATAAGTCCTTTGTCTGTTGTCTAAAGTTTTGACTGAAGCTATATCTTCGACGTCGTCACAGATAATTAAATCGGGACGATATGAGCCGTGGCGGAGTCCTCTAATTGTTTCACCACTAGAGGCGGCTGTAATCCTCGTGCCAAGCTTTGCGATATCAAGAGAACTAGTACTCCATTCTCTTGAGACATCTGCTAAGTTGCCATAGTCTTTGAGAAGTAAGGGATTTGTTTCCAATTCCCGTTTGATGTTGTTGAGGATTAGTCGGCTCTGGTTTTGGGTTTGACTTAAAATTACGATAAACTTCTTTTGTTGTTTTCCTAACATCGCCCAGATGGGGTACGACAAGCTAAAGATGGTAGACTTTGCACTACCTCTAAAAGCTACGATAAACACCTCACGAGAGCTTTCTTTTTCGGTGAGGTAAAACATTTGTTTTTGGAATTTGGCGGTCGGAAATTTAACATAATCAGAGAAGTAGATGTTGAAAAATAGGGAGTGGCTTTGTTTAGTAGCCTCCTTCCTAAATTTTTGATCAAAAAATAATCTGGTGAGAATATCGTCATTCATCTTTTTGTTTCTTTGGTTCGTCAGGAACAATTCCTGCCATTATTAATGCTTTTTTAACCGAATCTTGTTCCTCTACAGATAACTTTTCTTCGTGGTTCCCTGAGGTAATTTCAACTCGAGTTAAATACGCCGAATGATGGTGCTTAAGCCAAAAAATTATGGCTGTCATATTTTTGTCTTTAATGGCACTCATGAGTTGCGACTCGGCCATGTCGTTTACCAACAGACTTCCGTCTTGCAGAGCTTCATCGCTGGCATTCGTAAATTCGGCGTCTTCTTTACGCCAACGGTAATAGGTGGCACGGCCAATTCCTGCTTTTTCGCAGGCAATCTGAACAATTGGAGTTTTCTTTAGTATTTCCAAAAGCTGTTCTTTGTTTTTCGACTGACGTTTTTCAATAGTTTTATCCATAGATTTTTTTAGCTTTTAAACCTGTCAACTTTTCCCACCGTTTAATAATCACTTCTGCGTAAACTGGAGACTTTTCCATTCCATAACATCGGCGTTTCATTTTGGTGGATGCGATTAAGGTGCTACCACTTCCTGAAAATGGTTCAACAATTAATCCTCCACGTTTGGTTAGGACTTTAATGTATGGAATGAGAATTTCGACTGGTTTAGTGCCAAAGATTACTCCTTGGCCTGAATGCTTCTCGTCCGAGGCTACATATTCAATAAAGTCGGTAGGTTGGTTTTTCTTACCCTTTTGGTAGCCTTCCCAGTTGGGTTTACCTTGGATGGCAAATAATGCTGTTTCGTATTCTTCTTGAAGACCATCAATCTCTGTTTCCATGTTGAATTCAACATCTTTGTCTGGACTTGCCCCGACCATCGCAATATCGTGTTTTGAAAAGAATTTGTATTTGGCAGAAAATCCTTGGTGACGATTGGGTAGGTGCCATACAATCATATTTTTAACTTTCCAATATTTCTCCATCTCACCCCAAATAGTGCGAAGGTTTTTCCAGTTTTCATAAACAATGATGCTAAAACTCTCGTTTTGGATTTTGGCAATGTTTCCCATCCACTTTTCGGTAAAGTCAGGAGGCAAGACATCAGTTTCCAAGTATCTGCGGTCACGCTTAGCTCCAAAGCCTGTCACAGCACTTCCATGTTTTTTCTTACCATGTAAATAGTCGAGTATGTAGGGTGGATCAGTAAAACACATATCAGCTTTCTCACCGTTCATGAGAGCAAACATATTATCTTCTATGGTTGAGTCGCCACACATTAGTCTGCTGTCGCCTAGTGCATAAATATCACCTTTTTTGGTGTTTATACTCTGGATGTTGAGTTTTTGAAGTTCTTTTTCAAGGTTAAACTCTTCTGGGGCAATATCGAGATCGAAGATGCTATCCAGTTCATCACTTGAAAAACCAACATCGGCGAGAAATGATTCGTCAAATTTGGCGAGCAGATCCCAGTCAAACTCTCCAGTATTTTTGTTCAAACGGAGATTGAGCTCCTTTTCTCTATCTATGTCTGGAATATCAACAAAGACTACAGGGAGGGTCTTAAATCCCATTACTTTGGCTACTTCCCAACGGAAATGTCCACCGATGATAATATTTTTACGATTTGGCGCAGAGTTTACGATTATTGGGTCTACTAAACCAAAGCGCTCAATACTTTGTTTTAATTGCTCGGTAGCAGCCTCATCGTGTTTTCGAGGATTATAGTCAGATCCAATAAGGTCATTAATCGGAATATCAATCGTTTGCATAGATACTTTTTGCATATCTATATTCTTCCAAACGAAAGGGGAATAAAAAATCAGATGACTTTTCGGGCTAACACCGCATTAGCTAGAAAATATTGCGGGTATCGACACTTGATGGTAAGTTGTAGTTTCTCAAAATGGCATGATAGGTTCGTTGAACCGAGTTTATATTCTTCTTTAACTTGGTTGCGACCAATTCAAAAACATCATGCATTTTTATCGAATCAGATCTGGATGAATAACCCTCTTTTAGGCAATTTTCTATTGCCTCAAAAATCTTTAGCTGTTGTTTTGTTGGTTGAGCCACTTTTCTTTGACGGATTTTCAGTTCTGGGCGTTTAATATATGGTTTTCCGTTTTCATCATGAGTTCTAACTGATGGGTGTCTGTATTTAAACAAGGATTCATATGAATCTCGTGCTTGCTTGGCCAAAGCCACAATATCTTTTTCACTTAGCTCAGGTGAATACTTAATGTATATACCTGTTTCGCGGATGGGATCGTCTGGAGAAGAGACCATTAAAACCCTAGAACTTCCCCCGAATGACATTCCAGTATTTCCCAATACGTATGTATGGAGCAGAGAAAAATTAAAATCGTAATCTGCAAACTTTTCGATAGCCTCCCAAATTGGGGCATAAGCTTTCCGTCTTACCTCATCCTCGATTGCAAATATATCTTTAACAATTTTTACCCCTGACTTTTTTCGCTTTGAGATGGGAGCAATTTCGCGTCTAACCTTATCTTTCCTTTTACCGTCCCAGCGGATCAATTCCTCTATGTCTTTTATTCCATCCTCTGGGAGTCCAAGATCTTTTCGTAACTTTTTCATCAGCACATCAAAAAAGAAACTATTCACCAGCAAATAGTTTCGCCAGTCTTCAAAGTTCTTAGTAGTAAGGATGTATTGGTCTTCCATTGTATTTTTGACCTTGATTTAGTAAGCTAATGGTAACAAATGGTAGGTAATAAAACAATGAAAACTGACGACAAAATACCAGAACTACTAACAATGAAGGAGACATGTGAGCTTCTTAAGGTTCATGCAAACACCCTCAGGCAATGGGATAAAAAAGGGATTCTCAAGGCTGTAAGATTTGGAACCAGAAAAGATAGAAGATATAAAAAGCAAGATATACAAAGATTTATTGGACACTATGATAAAGAAAATTAAGAAGATAAAAAACCTAGGTATATTTAGCGATTATGCTTGGGATTCTTCTTTGCCGGATTTTAAAAGATACAACATAGTATATGGATGGAATGGTTGTGGCAAAACTACTCTCTCTAGTCTTTTTGATGCTCTAGAACCTGGCCAGTTACCAAAGTTTCCTGATTTGGAATATGAAGTCGACTCAGAATCTGGAACTCTAAGACAAGGAACTCAGTACAGTAGAAAAGTAAGGGTATTTAACCAAGCTTATGTAACGAATAACGTTCAAGTTTTATCCTGCACTGCAAAACCTATATTTATTCTTGGCGAGGAAAATAAGAAGATTGCAGATCAGATAGAAAAAGACGAGAAGGAAGTCGTCAGCCTAAACTTTCAAATTAAAAAACATAAAGCTGATTATGAAGACCAAGAAAGAGAGAAAAATAAAAAGTTTACAGATATTGCCAGAACAATTAGCTCCAACACTTCAGGCGAAGCTACTCGTCGCTACGACAAAAGAGATGCAGAAGATGCTTTTAAGAAACTTACAAAAAAAGAGCTTTTAGACGAGAAGGAACTTACCAAACACAACCTCACTCTAAGACAGCTGGAGAAAACTCAACTCACATTACTCACTATCCCTCAACTGACAGTTAATGGTTCTACCCTAACTACCAAAGATGGAGTTAAAGCAATAAATCAGTCTGTTGTGAATTTATGTAGCGAGACCGTTGAAATTGTCATTATTAGTAGACTAAAGGAAAATCCTGATATCTCTGATTGGGTTGAGCATGGTATTGCGCTTCATAATAAACATGCGTCTGCTATCTGCGAATTCTGCAATCAATCTTTGTCTAAAAATAGACTCTTGGATCTGTCAAAACACTTCAATGATGCTGACAAGAAACTCAAAACAAAAATTGACGAGCTTGTAGCTGATTTAAGGTCATTTTATTCACAAATCGAAAACATAAGAGCCTTTGATAAGGCAAATCTCTATGATGAGCTCCAACAAGACTACCAGAAAAAGGTAGAAGGTTTTGAGTTAGCGAAGAAATCTATTCTAGATGAAATTACAAAAGTAGGAATTTTATTAAAAGAAAAGAAATCAAAGACTACCGAAGTCGTTAAATCAGAACAACAGATAAATCTGGACAAACTTGTCACCTCAATCAGAGAGGTAAATGAATCGATCGGCACACACAACGATAAGACCAATAACTTCAAAACCGAAAAAATAAGTGCACAAAAAGAATTAGAAAAACATTACTTAAGCACTATATTCGATGATATCAAAGATTTAGATGCGAAATTAGAAAAAAGTGAGAAAGATTTAACCGAAAAAACTAAAATCCTCAAGACAACTAATGACTCCATCACAGAAAATAAGAGTAAAATTTCTTCTTCACACAAAGCGTGCAAGGCAATTAATGATGGAATTAAAACTTTCCTTTGCAGAGATGAAATAAACTTTGAGGTCGAAGGTGAAGGTTATGTCATCAAGAGACATGGAAAAATAGCTGAGAACCTGAGCGAGGGAGAAAAGACCGCAATCGCATTTGTCTACTTTACCGTTCATCTACAAGATCAGGAGTTTGATACAAAGGAAGGCATTTTGGTAATTGATGACCCTGTATCAAGTTTAGATTCTAACTCCCTGTTTCAAGCTTTCGCTTTTTTGAAAAACTCAGTCAAAGATGCTAAGCAGATTTTTGTGCTTACACACAATTTCGATTTTTTAAGATTGCTCCTAAATTGGGTGAAAAATATTCCCAACAGTGCTGGAGAAAAAAGCTATTACATGATTAAGAATACAGATTCGGCAACTGGGCGAACTGCGTCACTGTCAATTTTAGACAAAGACCTTCAAGACCATGAAAGCGAATATCATTTCCTTTTTAAACTTTTGTATACATTTAAATCTGATGGAACAATCATGTCTGTTTATCACATGCCAAACATTGCAAGAAAAACTTTAGAGACGTTCTTAATGTTCCGCGTTCCCAGCAACGAAAGCCCATTTAAGAAACTTGATTCTTTGAAGGATAAGTTTGATCCCAATAAATTGACAGCTATTTACAAATTTACGAATGATCAGTCACACATAACGGGAAAGGGATTAGACCCATCACTGGTGCAGGAAACTCAAAAAAATGTTAAATATTTGCTTGAGTTAATTGAAACTACATTTCCAGAACACTACTCAATATTAGAAAGATCAATACAAAATTAAACAGTTATGAATAGATACGAATTAGTGTTAAACGATTACTTCGATAAAATACCGGTTGAGTATGAATACAACAACAGGTACCTCAACTTATATTCTGATTACACCGAAAAGTTTCAAAAAATTTTTGCATACCTTCACTCAAGTTTTGATACTTTGTTTGAGTTCATGAACTATAAAAGTTCAACAAATAGACATTTTAATGCTGATCCTAGTAGGGAGCTGAAATCATTAATTAGTTTCTTCAAGGATTTGCAACATGGGCTAAAGAATTCAGAGAATGAGATAACTGTAGACTCCCACTACGCTCAAATGTTTGATTATTGTTTAACTTTTCTTACTAACTCAGGTGGAAGTCCGATACCAGAGAATTATAAAGACTTTCAAATAAGCAAATACGATCCGATATTCGAGGTTAGTAACAAACGAATAACAATTCCAGCGTTGAACCAAAATAACGAGCTTCGATTAATTGGGGAAGGCGCTTTTTCGATTGTAAAGCGATACAAAGACCAGCATTACAACAAATACTTTGCACTTAAGCAAGCCAAGAAAGATATTACAGATCGTGAACTAGAACGATTCCGGAAAGAATTTCAAATTCTACAAGGTTTGCAATTCCCATACATCTTGGAGGTTTATAACTATGATTCTTCTAAAGACTGTTACACGATGGAGTATTGCGATACCACTCTTCGGGAATATATATCCAAAAGAAACCAAACATTAACATTTAAGATTAGGAAAAAAATTGCCCTCCAGTTTCTATACGCAGTTAATTATCTTCACAGAAAAGGCATTTTTCACAGAGACATTAGTCCTAATAATATCTTGGTTAAGCAATATGATTTCAACTCGATCTTGATCAAGCTCTCAGATTTTGGCCTTATGAAAGAGAAGGATTCAGAGTTTACAAATACGGATACTGACATTAAAGGCACTATTATTGATCCTGCTTTGGACAGTTTCAAAAACTACAGTGTTAAAAACGAGATATATGCTATAGGCTTCATTCTTCAGTTTATTTTCACTGGTAGGAAAAGCTTAGATTTTGATGGGAACAAGTTCTCAGAAATATTGGCTAAATGTACCGACAAAGATCCGAATCTACGCTACGAAGATGTTTCCCAGATTATTGATGCCGTGGACAACTTACAAACATAGTATCTTAGTTTTAATATGTGGTATTCAGAATTTTATAATGGCCTACTCGATCACCGATATGTAAGTTTGGGAATTCAATATTACCTTCTAGCAAGAGTTGGCTCCCGTTTCCCATTTAATCCATCAAGCGGAAATCTCTATCATTTAGCATTTGAATTATTGTTTAAGTCTTTTCTTAGAAAAACGAACACGCCAGATAAATTACAAAATGATTTCGGTCATAATCTAGTAAAACTTTGGGGGGTATTTAAATTAGAAGTGTCCGATCCTGGGTTGGATAAATTTGACCTTATTGTTAAAAACCTAGATTCCTGGGAGAGGGTTAGATATATAGCCTTAAAAGGTGATAAAAATGCTCAAGCTATTGAAATAGTTAATGGATCTGCTCCAAAAGAATATTTGGATAAGATAAAAAGCGTCGATTTTCATTCACATAAGATTTTTAGAATTTATACTGACGATATGGATGAATTGTTTAGTGTTTTCTTTTCTGTGTTACAAATACCTATTGAGGAATTGATGAAGGTTCCCGATTTTGCTTGGGGAAGGCAACTATACGAACAAAACAATAAATATAATTTGTTAAGTAAATAAAAATATGACAAAAATAGGCAGAAATGACCCATGTTGGTGTGGAAATGGCAAGAAATATAAGAAGTGTCACCTTGGTAAACCCGCAGATAATTCTCATAATGATTTAGAGTCTACATTTGGAGAGTTTGGGGCTAGATCTATGTCCCAGTCACTTGATGCAGTTTATAAAAACAATGGTGTTCTTCCAGGGAAAAGTAATGTCATGGAAATACTTGATGGAATCATGGAGGGTAAGAAAACAGGAAATAGACCAAAACCAAGCTCCAAAGTGGTCCTTGGAGAGAGCAAATTCTCAGATAAGTTAAGAAGTACATTAATCGATGTGGTTGGTAATATTGTTGATCAAAATTGGTGTGGCAGATCTGAAATGTGTGTTCTATTTGCAATTCTTCTAAGTGATACTCTTAACGCCCTGGGTGCTAACGCTAAAGCAATAATAGGCAAAGGAACTTATTATGGGTCGGATAAAACTGAATTTACATGGGATCATGCATGGGTTCTTGTGGATGATGAGATAGTTGATGGAAATGTTGACTCTACGGTTGAAAATCCTGCTGTTCCAGATGACATAGAACCAAATAACTACTGGGGCAAAATATATGATTTACCTGAAGATAGAGTATTAAATGAGGACAAAGCAATTGATGAGGATTGGGTTAAACAAAATACGACTTATAAGATCTTGGAGGAATGGCGAACACAGCTAAAAAATCGGATCAAAGGACTGTCGTTAAATTAATATATCAAACCACATCATTAGTCCGAGACAGTCTTATTATAGTGTCTTATTTGTCTTATTTAGCCAGGACATGAGACAATGGTGAGAACCAGGTGGTTATGGGATCAAACGGTTCCAGACCCGTATGGCTCACCGAATTAAAATATGATGATAAATCGATTGAAAAATATCATCACCTGGTTTAATTTACTTGGCCTTAATTCAATACAGAAACAGGCCTTAGATACCTTACTGCTTATTAAGAAACTCACTAAAGACCATGGTTACACTTTTGACTACAACAGTCTTTTGGAGGTACGTCTCACTCAGTATTTCAGTACGAAAAGAGATGATGTTTTAGTGAATTTGGACAAAAAACCTCTAACAACACTTCCGCTTATTCTTAAATACTTACAAAAAGAAAATTTCCTAGAAAAAGACTTTGGCAATAATTACTGCATTACGCCTGTCGGTCTCAACAGGGCTTTTGAGGTTGAGAGTTTTTATTTCCTTTCACTTAGACTAGCCACCTGGACTGGAATTTTTGGAGGCTTAATCTACGCTTTGAATTTAGTTGCTGACTTCATCGGTTTTTTTTAAGAACACTCCGTAAAATCAACAGTTTTCTCAACTCAGCATAGAATAACTTCCATTGGTTCGCTGTAAGATAATGTCGGGTCACGCTGCAAATAACCACTAGAAAACGATCTCACCTTCACGGACACATGTTTAGCCTCGGCTTGGATAAAGTGCCGACCCAGATTTTTGTGTGCCACTGCATGGGCAACACTATCCGTTCCTTTGGAATTATGTCACTCCCCCAAAACCGGTGTTTTAAATTTACGGTTAGCGTCGTAAACATAGTTTTTGCCATGGCTCATCACCTCATAATGATACTCGGTGTCGGGGTTGAGCCCAGTGATCACAAACTCATGATCGTTGGTGCGCTTTTCGGTTTGCTGTTCAAAGGTGTAGACACCATCTTCAAAACCATAATTCACTTTACCATTGGCTGGATGATTGGTGCGCCAAGTGATTTTAACTGAGGTGGGCGATAGGACAGTTGCCTCAACCTGAGAAATAGCGACTGGTTCGGAAACAAAATTGTAGGCAAATTCAATGATGGCTAAACCAGTGTTGTTGGAAACATTTCGCACTTGTTCGCCAATGCCAAACACCACCACGGAAGCTTCTCCTTTAAGAGTAGTGGTAGTTTTTTGGGTAATTGCTATACTGGCGGATGTAATATTAGATAATCCCTGTCCGATACCGGTCAGTACTAACCGTGTAACACCGGTAGTATGAGTGAACTGGTTATTGTACTGGTCAGCGATTATCTGGCTCACCGTTATTATTCCTTGCTTGGTGCCGCCAATTGCTTGACTAATTGAACCAGCGGTTTTTTGCCACAATGCCTGACCACCGCTTACTAAATTTGTGACAACCGTCTCCACCAAAGAGGGTTTAGTTGGCTCAATGGCTTTAGTAAGTTGCAGCTCTTGTTCCACTTTTTTTTGTTGGTCGGGAGTCAATTTCTTTAACTCTTCTTTTATGATCTTTTTTTCTACCGATGTGGTGATCTGTGCCAAGTCAGAAATGTTAAGGTCAAGAACCACCACTGTACCAGCAGTATCGGCTTTGTCTTTACCACTCAGAGTTACTCGGTAATTTCCGTAGTCTAGGTCAGTTGTAGGAGCGTAAGTAAAAGAGGCATACTTATCACAATTTTGTTTGGTGTTATCAGTGACTTCCTGGCTGTTACAGATCCACCATGTTTTGTCGAAATTAAAAGTATAGGTGGTGTGAAGTTGATAAACTAAACCCATTTTTTTCTCGATTTTGACGTTTAATTCTTTTGGTCCGGCGGCAATCTTTGGTCCATTTTCGTCTTGAGTTAGACTAGTATCTCCACCCGCCAAGCCATCAGTTAATTTTCCGACAAAAGTAGGTGTATGGTCGTTGGTGGTAAAAGCAGTAGCAGAAACGGCTGCCTCATTGACTTGGGCTAATTCTAGTTTGGGACCGGTTCTGTCAAGAAATAAAGTCCGCGAACTGGAAGTTTCATTGTCAGCTTGATCAACGGCCTTGACCTTCCAGGTAATTTTACCCTCCCGCAGTTTGCCATCGTTTTCCGTTAAGTTCCAATCGCTATGTGATTTGGTATAAACCGAGATAAAATTGTTAGTGCCGTCAGCATCGGCAAAATTTTCGTACTGAATAATATATTTGTTGGTTTCGTAGTCAGTAGTTCTTTCAACAGGAATGTCGTTAATGGTAAAGTCTCCTATCGGTTGATTGGTGCCCAAAGACGAATTATCGATCTCCAAAACATATTTTGCTAACCCGGTTGTCGCATCAGAAGTTGCTTTCCATTTAAAACTAGGTCGTTCATTATTGGTATAAGTATTATTACCAGGCGATTCCAAATTTAAGCTTACCGGAGCTGTAGTATCGATCGTAAAACTATCGGTTGATTCGCTACCAGATGCGGTAGTGACATCGTTACTATCTTTAGCGCGTACATACATAGTGTGTGAGCCATCGCTCAAAGCTGAGGCAACGGTGCAGGTGAAAGTTTCAGTTGTTTCATCAAAGCTGTCGTCATCTGCAATACAATTGGTCCAAGATCCGGATGTTGAATCCATTTGGAAAGAAACCGAAGCCACCGTACCCTTATCCTCCGTGACAGTGCCAGAAAGAGAGGGAGTAGTGTCCGTATTAGGATCAGCCAAAGCTGATAAAGAAATAGTAGGGGCGGTATTATCGGCAGTCAAGCCGATTTGTAATGAAGTCAAATAAGGGATGTCGGCCGCACCAAAACTCATGATGGCTTTAACGGCAATTTTTTGTGAAGCTACCGGCAGAGATTGCATAGCGGCCTGAGTAAGCTGGGCCTCAGTATTGACATGGGTGGTAGTGTTGGCAGTGGTTTGCCAAGCCGATCCGTCCCAGTATTTCCAGCTTGAATCAGAATCACAAGTTGAACCATCATTAGTGCACAATTGGTAGGAAATATAAGCATTGCCAGAGGCAGTTTCATTGGCGGCAAAAGAGTCCCACGAAGTTACAGTAGTGTTGGAATAGGCACTGGTGGTAGTAACACTGTAAGTGCCCTGTTTCGATAAGGTAAAGTCGTCCACCTTAACTGCTTTACCAGCCTTTACCAAAAGGCCAGTGTCGGCAGCAGCAGCGACGCCGGTAATGGTGCCAGTTAGTTTGTACCAGTCATTGGTCACTTCCGTATAGGCGACATCGGATATAGTATTGCCGCCGTAATAGAGCGAAGCGATGGTACCATCAACGGCTTCGCCTTCATGACCAGAAGTATTGTTATAAACATAAGCGGTAAAATCATAAGTTGCGGTGTCGCCCAAGTTGAGTGATTGATAAATTTTGCTGTCAGTAATTGAGCCCACACTGACGGTGTCACCACCACCCGAACGACCACTACTGCCAGAATAGAGCTGAGAAATATTGACAGCATCACTGGAACAACGAAAACCGAGATTGAGAGCGGTGCTCCCTACATACCAACGCAGTCCCAAAGCATATGCTCCACCAGAAACGGGAGTTCCCCATTCGCCGCCGCGCATCCAGGTTGTACTTGACTGAGTAGTGCCGTTTTTGTAAGTATAAACGGTGCCCACTCCTTGAGCTGAATTGTATGAGGAATCGGACGGACCAACTAAGTCTCTAATCACCGCTGCCGTCCAAGATGAAATATAAGGGGTGGTAGTACTGCCAAATTCACAGTAACCCCAAGCCGCTACTCCATCAGAACAAGCCGGTAAGGGATCCATAACGGCAGTGGAATCACCAGAGTTATTAGTGCTTCTTTGGACGTGTTCCCACATATTGCCAGCCAAATCCCAGATGATGGCACCGTTAGAAAGAGTAAATGTCCTTTTTTGCATGCCCGAAGTGGCTGCACAAGTAGTAGCTCCGGTGGTAGTACGGTAGCAGGCATAATCATCATTGGCGCTGGCTTCTAAGGCAGCTTTAGTACTGGTGTACTGCTCCTCATTTGAATAATCGCAATGACCTGAGGCTAACTTACCTGTCCCCGGGGTGTTGCCACAAGGATAAACGCCGTAACCCCCCACGGCGGCACACCAGTTGGCAGATTGAGCTTCGGCGTTTCTAGCGATAGTCATCCACTCATCGTTAGTTAGCAAGTGAGTAGCATTACCATTAAGGCTGACACCATTACAGTAAGTTTTGGAAGTTGTGTGATTAATGTAAGCAATTCCATAACCTTGAGGGGTAGAAACCACGGCCTTGGGAGAAGTGCAAGCGCAACCATCGCCATTATTGCGGTATGCACCATATTGCCAACCGGTACCATTGGTATTAGCTGCACCGCTACAGACATCACCAACAGCCGGGACATTCCCAATACCGTCACCATCAGTATCACACTTGGCCTCATATTTCATTACCAGGAAGTTAGAGGTGCCAAAAGTACCATTACCAGGTACTTCAACCCAACCAGTTGGAGGAACAGCGGCCACACTCCAATTGGTGGCGGCGCCCCCCTCACTACCGCTGGCAAACCCTGGATTGGCAAACTCATTGGCGCCAACTGAACCGCCCAAAGGATGAGCGCCATCATTATCGACGGTCATTACCGTTTCACTATTAATTTGGCTCTTGGTGTAGTCACCTGAAGTGGTTGTTGAAAAAGTCCAAGTTTGATAGGTACCATTGAGGGCAAAAACGTTAGAAATTTTTTTGGTGAAAACCAAGTAAGTAATGAAACTAAGACCAATGATTAAAAGCAAAAGGACAAAAGGCCTAAAAAAAAGACGATGGGGTTTAATTTTTGATGCTAAAACCATAGATTAAAAATAAGTTCTCTTTACTATTACAATACACTAAAACCGCAATTGACTGAACAGTTAAATAAGGGTAGAAGGCACAAATTTGGTTTTTTAATTATCCGAAGATTGTTTGCGTTTATGTAACTTAAGATAAAAAACAGTAATGATAGGTAATAGAGTAATGGTTAGAACCATGCCTTTGATAATCAGACTTGGATTGAGAAATTGATTAGGCTGCCATGAGGTTGTGAAGCTGGCTAGTACTGAGCCGAGGCGGCTGTTTTTTTGCGTGTTGACGCTAGTCTTAATATTGTTGTTGGTTGGCGGTAGAATGATCGGCGAAAGTTGGGGAGAAGAAGTCGCCGCCGCGGTTTCTGTTCCGCTTGGCGGCACAACCATCATTTTCTGGGTTTTGGCGGTTATCTCGTTTGACCACGGTCCGGTGGCACACCCATTACCACCTCTAATTCTAAAGTAGTACTCAGTATTAGGTGTAAGATCTTGGATTAAGATTGAAGTTGAATTTTTGTCGCCGAAATTATTCAAGCCATAAATGTAGTGTCCGCTTTGGGTGCCATATTCTAAGGCATAGTGGTCGACGGGATTTTCTGCTGGCACAAAAAATAATTCAACACTGTCTTTGTTCTGAGAGACAGCTTTGTAAATTGAAGGCGGTGTCGCGCCTGGCAGAAAATCTCCACAAAAAGGGGGGCTGCTTGAGCTTAATCCTGCCGCACCTGCAGCGCTGGTGCCAGTACTGGTACTGACATTGTTTGAATAGGCAATGCGATAGATATGTACTCCATATCCGGGCGCGTTGTATCCTTGGGGTGAGTTAGTAGTTTCACCGGTAAAATCATCAGTAAAAGAGTCGCCACTGAAACTTATCACCCGATCCTGAGGATGATCAAAATCACCGTTGGTAATGTCGCTAACTGCTGTTACTGAGCTGATCTTGTAACTATCATCTAGGGTAAATTTGATATCAGATAGATCTTCATAGGCGGTAGAGGCTGTGAGCAAATAGATCTCTCCGTCATGCTTTTTCATCATCACCTCTACCCGATCATCACTAACCGTCCAGTCGTCATAATATTTTGGTTCTTCTAATACTTCCCGCAAAGAACTCAACTCCCCGGCCAAAGCCTTCATTTGATTAAAATGATAGGCATAATAAGCATCGTCTATATTGACGCCAGTTACAAAAAACCTGACGCCAATGGCTCCGTTAATAATCTGATCCCAGATTAGGAATCGCTGCAAGTTATATGGCACGTATTCATTGGTGGATAGAGTGCCATCCCAATTGGCGGCATAGTATGTGCCTAAAGCAAAAGCTAATGGTTTAGCTCGAGTAAATCCCCTTTCCACTAATTTGGAATTTATTTCTCTGAGTTTGTAACCCACTAGGGGCAATCTAGGACTACCACTGTAATCACCGCTGGTCGCCACATAAGCGGTTGGACAATTTCTAGTAGTAGAGAAAACATCTACTAAGTGGACATAGTTATCAACTTGGTCATCAATATCATTGGTGGCAGTATCAGCACAAAAATTACCATAAACGGGAAAAGAAGTATTGTTTTTGACCAGATCAATCAAATCTTCAACACCATCGTTGTAACCAGGGTAAGTGCCACCACTGTAAGGAGTGCAATCCATTTCGTCATCGGTAGTTTCTACTAGAGCTACCCCATCATAATTCTTCCAGGCATTGATTCTATCCACATCCGTTGTCCAGCCAAAATACGGGACGGCATGAGTGGGGTCGTCATGCCAATAATAACCATAACCGGTAGCCAAAGTTAAACCAGTAAAAATCAACTCCACGGCCATATCTTTTTGAGTCAAAATGTCTTGATATTCAGAATCCGTATATGATCGATATCTGGTAGGAGCGGTGTTGAATCCAGCATTCTTTAGTGTGTCAATATCAATATCTTGTCCACCGCTGGTAGGGTAATCATCCATAAAAATTGGAAAAAAATCATTCCCTTTGTATTTAAGAAAACTCAAGGTGCCAGATCGCGAGATAGACACATTTTCCGGATTAGTATTGTTGGCAATTTTTTTTAAAGTCACGTCAGCAATCATCATGATTCCTTTGGGATAAAAAGATATATTGACTCTACCGTATGAATCAATCGGGCTGGTTTTGAAATAAATAGTTTTGGTTACCCAACCGGTAGCACTAGTGGTGGTATAAGTTCGGTAGACTTTTACCGCATCATCCCAATCGGCAAACGCCAAATTGGGAAAATTGATGTAGGAGCGGGGCCAAATTAATTTATTGTTAGCTGCGGAGTATCGGGTAATATCAACATCAACGAAGTCACTGCTTGATTTAATGGTGTTGTCGGTATTCAAATTAGGAATTAAACCTTCCGTATAAGCGGTGACACTGAGCTGGTACCACTGGTCAGCGGTAAGAGAAAGGTTGGAAACTGTTCTCCAGGTGGTGCCTAAGCCGGCAGAATTGGTAATTTCCATTTTTAACACTTTGTTGTGTCCGCCACCGGCCGGATCGTCAACCCAACTGAGAATACGATTGGCGTCGGTTTTATTTTTTTCCCAACCATCAGGAATACTGTCACTATTGGCGTCGCACTCAAAGTAAGGATTGGGAATTAGATTACCATCAATGCCGGAATAATCCGCGATGCAGGCGGCACGAGCTAAGGTAGGAAAGCTAAACAGCCAGTAGCCCACTAGCAAGCAACACCCAAACCACTTAAGGCAACGCAACCAGAGCCTACGAAGAATACAAACTGCTATTTTCTCCATTATTTTCTATTGTAAGCTATATACTGGAATTGTTTATGCACCAAGCACGCCGTAGTGCTCGAGAAGCTGAACTTAGAGTCAGGCGATTGGCCGAACAGTTGAATTTTCTCCGTGATTTAGAAGACCGCTTTGCTTAGCGTGACACTTCAACAGTCTCACCGCCTTCGGCAGCACTAGCAGCCACAGTAATGATGTTATTGGTATCAACAGCTACCGTGTAATTAGTATTGGCGGCAGTGCCGCTTTTGGGATCCAATGGTATGGATTTAAGATAGGTGGCCAAAGGAGTAGCTAGGTTATCACAGCCACCGCAGGTACCTAATTCAGTTGCCGCTTGTCCGTTAGTTAAACCAGTGGGCAAAGAACCATCGTTATCGACAATATATTCGTGGATGGCAGTGAGAATGCTATTAACGTCACTCCAGCGACGACTATTACGAGCATCGGCAAAACGGGTAACCGGATCGAGAGCGACAAAAACTACCGTCGCTAAAATAGAAATAATTGAAATTACTACCAATAATTCAATCAAAGTGAAGCCAAAATCTCTCTTTTTCATTTTCGATATTTTCTTTGATTATTCGGCTTTTTTTCCCACCGTAATTAGTAAATCAAATCCGGCAGTATCGGTCAATGGCAGGCCGGCTTCAACTTGATATGCACTCAAAACCAGCGCAATTTTAGCCACAATAAGTTTGGTTAGTTCGGGATCAATTGCCGATAAGCGTACTATGGTTGCGTTAGTATTGTGTCCAGAGGTGTTTCCTATTTTTACCGAGCTAAAACCAACCGCAGTGAGTAAATCAGCAACGTGCTTGGCTTCACCCGTCACCCCAGAACCATTGAGTACCTGCACTTTATAGCTGGACCAATCCGGCTCAGGCAAAGGTGTGGGCGTGGGGGTGAGAATCACCTTGGCCTCAATGATCGCTGTTTCTGGCAGGAGTAAGGGTTGCGGTGATGGCCAGATTAAAGCTCGGATCATGACCCAAGCTAGATAAAACAACCCGCCCAAGAAAACGCTAACCATCACGGCTAGAGTTAACACCAGCCAGCGGATCCGGCCGGTCCAACGGTACTGGTACCAGCTGGTCCAAGATCCGGACACAGGAGAGATGGCGGTTGGTAAGGGCACATTAAGTACGCGCTGATCCTGACCTTTTAAATCTCGCTTGAGGGCTAAGCCAATGATTGGTTCGGCATGACGGGTGCGGGCTATTTCTTGTGGCTCAATGGCTTCAATGACCAACTTGGCTTGTCTTAAGGCGGCAGCGATTAGCGAAAAAGGTTCTACCACTGGCGCAAACACTAAGATTTCCCGCTGATTTTTGACTTGTTTGATAACCCTATAATCCCAAGCCAAATCATTAAATGATTCGGGAATTAATTTGGCAACTTGTTGGCGTACTGCCTGGCGTAACTCTTGGTTGGTTAAGGTGCCAGTTAGGGTAAAACGCGCCACATAAGCTAATTCATCAGCCAGCAGTACACGAACGGTCTTGGCAGGAAAACTTTTAAGAATTTGATTCAAAGCCATACTTAAATTTTGGGCATGCCAGGCAATTTTGGCTTGACGGACAATTTTGGGTCGAGTTCCTAATCTAACTTCACTAACGATTATTTCTCGGGAGCTGATAAAGAGGATGGTTTTTTTAGTTGAAAACATAATTACCGCGCAATTTTAATAATTTGGTTATTCTCCGCTCCACAAGCGGATACAGTGACGATATTGTCATTATTACGAACGATGGTGTAGTGTGTTTGAGCGGCGGAACCACCGGCCGGATCCTGGGGTATTTGGATCAAAAAAGCACTTAAACTATTCGATAAATCTAGGCAGGTATCGGTAGCGCCAGGGCAAGCCGCAGCACAACCGCTGCCGCCGGTACCAATTTGTTGCAAAGTGGTACTAACACCGACTGGGTAAGAATTGTTGGTGATAATATACCGGTAGACCGCCGTGCTTAAACTATTGACGTCATTCCAGCGACGGGCATTGCGGCTTTCCGCAAATTGGGTTAAGGGGTCAATAGATACAAAGACAGCCAAAGCTAGAATTGTCAAAATCCCCACCACTACCAACATTTCCAGTAGAGTAAAACCGGTTGAGACTTGGGCAGCAGTCTTCATAATTCACTCCAACTGTTAATCGTTATCGTGCCAGCACGAGTGGCTTCGATTTGCACACTGGCTGTGTAATTATTAAGTGTACCGCTGACCGTGAAAGTCCAATCGTTACCACTGTGCATATTTATTGTAATCGGACAGCTACCGCTTGGCAACGTAATATCGGCTGGCAGGGCATTATTTTTATTGAGACGAAGGAGAGCGTCTTCCGCACAAGCCCCCACGTGGCTGCGCGCCGCCGCCGCCTGCTTGTGGGCAAAAGAAGCTTGCAGACTATTAATAGATAACAGTGCTACTGTAGTGCCAATGATCACCGCCACCGCCGCGATGACTAAAACGGAAGCTAAAGCAACGTAACCTTGACGAGCAGTGGTGTAGGTATTCATTGACTGATCCTTAATTCAATGGATGAAGAATAGGTTTGAGTTTTTTGCCATTCGGAGCGATCGCTATCGGCAACAATCGTTAGGGTGTAGCCAACATTAGCGAGATTGTCGTTAGACTGATCGACAAAATTTAAACTACTTACCGTTACCCGATTGTCAGTGAGCGGCTGATCGTTAGTAAGCCCAGAACAATCACTGGATCCCCCACCCCACCCCACGCGTAGTCGCCCCTCACTGAGATAAAAGCGAGTTGGATTATGACTAGTATCATGACTAGCCAGACAAAGGTCGCTAGATCCGAGTGAATTAACGGCCGAAGCATTACGCATCTCCAAAGCCAAACGACTGCTGGCTAAGCGTAAATTGTAGTTTACCTCCCGCTCAATGTCTGATTTCACACCACTATAAATCAGATCCCAAGCAAAACGGATTGCCCCGCTGATAAAAATACTCACCAAGGCAACGTAGAGAATAAGTTCGATTAGGGTGAAACCGGTGAGTTGGTGGGTTAGTTTAGGCATAAGTTATTGGAGTTGAATAATACTAAGTTCGCTCGCGTTATCATCACCAGCCACCACAGCAAGATTTTGG
>CAZEEI010000004.1:0-2827 GCA_964511175.1 uncultured Pseudomonadales bacterium | reverse complement strand
GCTCCCAGTTCCACTGAACCGGTTAGCGATGGAGCGGTTGGCGTAGTGATATTAATAACGTAAAACTCGCTCTCCTTACCGCTATCGCGCGTAAGATAAGCAGTATTACCTACCACAAAAACTCCCTGCGGCTTGTCATTACCGGTCAGAGCCAGACTACCTGCTAAGGTAGGACTGGCTGGATTGGCAACATTAAAAACCTGGAATTCAGCATCTTTGTCGCCAGTAGTCAAATAGGCGTAATTGCCGGAGACAGCCAGATCGATGGGAGTGCTACTAACATTAACTGAACCCGCTACCGTCGGACTGATTGGATTACTAATATCCACCACATAGAAATTAGGGGTGCCGCCATCAAGGATGATATAAGCATAATTACCCTGCACCACCACTTTGTTACCGTTATCATTACCAGTGATGTCCAAGCCACTAGGAATTGTCTTCAGCCAGTTGGTTAAATAAGTGACTAGCGACACGGTGTTGTTGCGGTTTGGACTAAAGGTCCAGCTCACGGTCGAAGTAACCCGTTTAGTATCTGGATCATTAGTACCACCGTTGGCAACGATGTTGCCTGCACCAGTGCGGTGAGCGCTGGCCACCGTTACCGTGCGCGTAAAATCTCCTAAAGTATCGCTACTACCCGACCATTCCCATAAATTAGCATTAACGGTTAGGCCGCAGCCACTGGCACAATTAACAGTTAAAAAAGGAGTATCCCAACCACGATTACGTAACGAGCGAGCCGCTTCTAGTCCCTCTTGGGCTAGCAAGTAGGCTTGGGTTTCTTCATCACTAAGGCGGTTGGTACTAAAACTACCCACCACCGTGGTGATGGCTGTTACAGCGATGATCAGAAAGATGCCCATCGCCACGATAACTTCAATAATGCCAAATCCTACTTGCCGTTGCATAGTGGGTTAGTTAATAGTGAGCCCTCCGGCGGTATTGAGATTAATGGTGCTGGATTCAATAGTGCTGTCTACGGTAATGGCTAGAGCGCCGGAGGGCTCACCGCGTTGGTTAAAAGTAGTGTCGCTGAGGTTGCTTACCACTACACTGCTGGGAATAGGCCAATCTTCACTGCTTACTGGGGAGGTACAACTACCGCGGTAAAAACGAATCTTTTCACTTGTCTGGCAAACTCCCCAAACACTGTTATTTTTGCGACTAATGGCATAATCCTGAGCCTTGATCAACGAGCCAATAACAGCGTTGTCTATTCGGTCAAATTGAGCCTGTTGGACAAAACGAGTCAGAAATGGGGTCGTGCTAGCTCCCAACACGGCAATTAAAGCTACTACCAGGATCATTTCGATAATAGTGAGGCCCTTAGTCATTATTACCTTCGGATTGAGCCGGTAAGTTCATAAATTGGCGTGATGATTGCTAGAGCCACAAAACCTACGGCTAGCCCAATAACGATGAGCAATACCGGTTCAAGCAGAGTGGTTAGATTTTTGGTGGTATTGTCGATTTCTTCTTCAAAAAAGTCGCCCAAATAAAACAGCATTTCATCTAATTTGCCGGTTTTTTCACCAACTCCAATCATTTTACTAACCAGAGGCGGAAATTCCGTAAAATGTTGTTTTTCAATAGTTTGGGCAATCCCCACCCCTTTGGCCAATTGTCGGTTGAGGCTGAGGATATCCTGGCGAAAACGCAGATTAGGCAAGCTGTTGGCCGTTATTGTGAGGCTTTCCGTAATGGGTACGCCGCTAGCAATGAGGACACCCAAATTACGGGAAAACTGAGCTAGTTGGGAAATGGCAAAAAAATGGCCAATGAAAGGTAGTTTCAAAATAAGGGTATGCCAATATGGTTTGACTAGCGGCAATCTGGTAATGATGCGTCCAATAACCATTAGAGTAATTAACCCCAACAAAATAACTAAACCATAGTCGCGGCTAATGGTAGCTATCCAAAGTAGCACCCTGGTAGTCAGGGGCAATTCAATTTCAAAAGCGGTAAAGAAGTTAACTAATTGCGGTAAAACAAAAAAAGCAATAAAACCACCCATTAAAATAGTGGTAGTGATAATGAGGGCTGGGTAAAGCAAGGCGGTTTTAATTTTTTGATGTAAGTTATAATTTTTAGCCAATTGGGTAGCAATAAAGGAAAGATTTTTGGCTAGGGAGCCAGACTCTTCACTAATCTTGATAAGGTTGATGTAGAACTGATCAAACGCCTGCGGATGTTTGGCAAAAGCGCGGTAAAGTGGCTGGCCATTTTCTAAATCGTGAAGAATTTGTCTAACAACCTGACGAAAAGTCGGTGAGTTGGTTTGCTCGATTAGTGTGGTCAAAGAATCGGTTAGGGGGATACCGGCTTCCGTCATGGTTGCCAAACGTTTAGTAAAAAGCAGTATTTCGGTAGTATTAACTCTAGTAACAAAATTAGTGGGCAGTAGTGAAAATGACATAAAATTATTCTTTAGTAACGCGCAGTATCTCCTCGATCGTAGTTACACCAGCCAGGGCTTTAACTAAGCCGTCCTCAAGCATCGTTTTCATGCCGGCTCTAGCCGCAATTTTTTGGATTGTACTGGTATTAGCGCGTTGATCAATTGCTTCTCGCAGTTCATCATTCATTAACATGACTTCAAAAACGCCAACTCGGCCCAAGTAGCCAGAGCTATGACAAACGGGACAACCTTTAGCGCGGTAAACGGAAAAGGTGTCAGTTTGTGGTAAGTATTTTTGAATTTCCGCAGTAAACTGTTTACGCTTAACTTCTTGCGAAACCCGGCAGCGAGGGCAGATTTCACGTACCAATCGCTGGGAGATAATCAGATTGACCGTTGAGGAAATGAGATAGGGTTCAACTTTTA
>CAZEEI010000003.1:144401-155667 GCA_964511175.1 uncultured Pseudomonadales bacterium | reverse complement strand
ATACGGAGGTGTATCGACAGACACCAACAACAGTATTACCACCAACTGAAGTTAGGCCAACTATTGAAGGAAATACCTTAGTTTCGATTAATTTTGAACCCTGGGGATCTACTTATAACCTTTCGGTTAACCCCCGAACCTGTGCTATTACTAACGGAGCTGATATTGTGGCGCAGGAGATAGGGAGATTAAACTCAGCTTTAGCAACTTTAGATTTTTTACAACAACACACTTATGCCTTCAATTATTTTCGTACCAACAGTGGCGAAATCGAGCAGCTCCGAGCTCGCGTTGAAAGTGATATCAAGCTGTTTACGGGTTGTCAACAAACATATTATCTAGTTGGTAATCTATCTATGGATACTTCAGGCCTGGGGAATATTCTTTATGGATATTTTATGGAGCGATACTATCCAACTTGGTTAACACACCGGTCGGCCGATTTTTTTCAAGCTTTTAACAACGAAACAAAGGGTTGGCTTAGAGATATGCCGGATGACAGTACTCAGATTAATACTGGGGCAATTGTTCATCAGAGTACTGGCACAAATGGAGTAGGTAGCCAGAATGTTATTGCAGCAGCAGAGGCGAGTGGCCTTTACTAACAAACTAGGAGAAAATTAGTATGTTTAAATTCTTAAAGACACGTTGTCATTATTTTTGCCCTGCTTTAATAGGCTATGTTTTATCAGCGGTAATTTTTTTAACCCTCTTTTTGTCCACCACTAGTAATGTTTCAGTTACAGATCATAGTCTGAATACTCAACAAACAATTGAAAATATGGCTTTCAGCGTCATATTTTTTACCCCAATGACTGTTATTATTTCGTTTTGTATAGCAGTACCATTGACCTTTTTAATATCGATTTTCTGGAAATATAAAATAACTAGGAATATAAAATTAATTATGATAATGGTTGCTAACCAGTTAGTCCTGATTCCTGGAGCCATCCTTATAACTGTCGCTACATTATTTTTAATATTGACTATTTTATTTATAATAATGCTGCTCACTTAACAATAATCTAGCGATCGTGATGGTGGGTCATAATAATCCAGACGACATTGTACAAAAGGCAGTAGAAAATGGTTTGAGGTAATATGGGAAAAATCTCAACACTGCCAGGATTTGTGAGTTACGAGAATGTTTGGAGATTCATAAAACCGATTTTATGGTTGCAATGCATTTTCATTTTCATTTTTTTTGGGGGTTTAATTTGGGATTTTACGACCAAGGGTTTTAAGCCCATCTTTTTTCACTGGATAGTTTTGGGAGATTTCTTATCCTTTCTCAATTACTTCTTCCTCTTTCCTCTGGGAGTAGCGGCGGGTGTTGCTTCGGTATTAGATAAGAAACAAAAGTGGTCCTACATCAAAAATACAGTAGTGATTGGAACAGGCATACCGACTGTATTTGGTTTAACTTGGATGCTACTTCGTTTATTTGGGTGTGGCTTCTTTACCGACAATATAACCTGCGACGATATTGCCAGGGTAATTCCTCTGATATTTTTGATTTACAACTCTTTTTTCGCTTTATCTTCTAGCTTTCTGATGTCAATGTATTTGTATCACAGAGAACGAAAAGCTTACAAAAAACTACAAGACAATGGCTATAGTCATTAAACTAGATCCGCAAAAAAGCAAAGGCGTGCAATTTGCGCCCCAAAAAATCCTCGATTAACTGGCTAACCGAAAGTTGACGGTTGTGGTCGGGCTGATCAAAACCCTGCCCGGTCGTCAGCTCCCGTAATTTGGCTCGTACTACAGCGCGCCGGTACTGGGGTGTTTCACCGATATAGCGAACTAAAACTACTGCTTGCTCATATAAAACTGCTTGCTCAATTTCAGCCAGCGATAAGTGATAAACAATTTCCAGTACACCTTGTAAATCGCGCATTCGTTCTAAAGTTTGGTCGCTGAGCTGAAGACTCCGTTCTAATAAAGCTTCGGTTAAAATTTTAGTGTCACCTTTGTCCGACCAAGAAAAACGCACCAACCCCCCTGGTAACAGCGCCGCCCGACGTTTGGAAGCCAGGGTGCGTACTCCTTTAGCCAACAAGTCGATCCGGCCATATTCCGGCGTCAGAACCGTTATCCAACGATCACGGTCGCGGTAATCCCGGGAAGCTAAAACTAGGCCAATGGTAGTGGTGTGCATCATTTAGTAGGCCACCGTCACCGTTAGATCTTTATCCAAGTTCACCGTTGATTCGCCGGTTGGCGTAGTGACGTGATAAGGAATAACATCGGTACCGCCTTGTTTTTGCAGGTGCAAAACATAACGGTCGGTGGGCTGATAAGGTACGGTGTAGGTTAAACGAACCTTGGTCTGATTAAGTGGCGACAAACGGAAAACACCCTCGATTACATCATAATCAGTATTACTAGTGTCCACTTTATAACCTTCCTCCAAACCAAGCGCTTCCACCAGCTCAACTCCCTTGGGCACGTACCAACGAGTCCAATCGTTGAGCAAACCGTTCAGGCAAAGCTCGCCCTTCTCCAAGTTGCAGTTAGACGCCGCGTGGTTATTACGATAAGTTAATTCCACCTGCTTTTTCACTCGCCCACCGCTGACATCCAGCACCGATACTTCCGCACTGGTATCAACAAAAAGGTTAGATTTTGCCCCAGCCAGATTAGCATCGACCACTGCCAAGAAGTCGGTACCATCTTGCGGCATCTGCGGCACCATACCGGCGGCGTTAATTGCTTCCGCCGCAGCCTGGAGATTACTATCTAAGAAATAAAACTGGATATGTCTGCCCTGCACACCGGACCAAATCAAGGACGCCAGCTGCGGCCAGCGGTCGCGCGGGGCATCGTAGGTTTTCTTGATTAACGCCTGCATCATTGGCGCCAGAATACCCTTACGATTTTGCCGCAGGTAAGGGGTTGGTCGGTCAATAATCTCCGAAAGGGCATAAATAATTTGCGGACAATCACAGCGCGGATCAGCCTGGGAACCAAACGTACCGTAGCCAGGCACTTCTACCGGTCCAAGAATCTCCACCATTTTTTCTAAAACATTAGTATCGAGAGCAATAATGCCATCAATATTTTGCGGTTCCCCAGGCACTTTCTGGTAGTGACTGTAAAACAAGGCCATCGAATTCTTAAAACTGGGATCGACATTCATGTCGCGCAGGTTCCACTTGCTCTCCGTTATTAAGAAACGCCCGAGCTGGGCGGGAATGGCTGGCTTATTGCGGTATTTTTTATCTAATTCATAGATGTCGTCCGATTTCTCTGGTGTGATAACACCATTTTCGATAAAAACCACCGCGTAAGCGGTCATGAAACCACCTGTGGGACGCAGTTCATTGTCATTTTGGAAAATAACTAGGTATTTTTTGCGGCCCTTAGCTCCGGCTACCGTGGGAATCTGCTCGATCACCGGGCGAAAATCAGTTAAAGCTGTTTCTGCTGCTTCAGCCGCACCACGCGCCTGCTCAATGTACGCGCGTACTGGTTTACCGCTTACCGATTCCGGATAATCTTGGGGGTTAATTTCTGCCAAATTACTGCGCACCAACTTAATATCTTCAGCAATCGCGTCTAAGGAAGGGGTAATTTGCCCCAGGGTTTCCAAAACCAAAGCGATCCGGTTTTCCGTGGTACCACCCGTAAACGAACCTTCACCGGTAAAACCGAGCACATCCGCGTGTGGTTCAATGGCAGCAATCACTTTCAGCGCACCATTGGTGCCGGCTAGACCGGCGGCAAAGGCGTGTTCACCATCTTGATAGTAGGTACGCACTAAAGGTAGTGATCCAGCCCAAGCTAGGCGTTGGTATTTTCCTTGAGCGGTGGTGATTTTTTCCTGAGCGAGCTGTACTTGGCTCTTAACTTCCACCAAATTCTGTCCTTTAAAAGCGGTATAGGCAGCGCGGCCGGCGGCGAGCGCCTCCTCCATATCAGTACGCATTGATTGAGCTTGTTGGTAAACCGTCCAAGCAGCCACGCCGCCGGCCGCCAACAAGAGCAAAATTACTCCCAAGACACCACCCACTATTCCCCAAAAACGACGCTTCTGCCAAAAGTGTGACACGGGCGATTTAGGTGGTTTTGTCGCCACCACATCCGGAACAGCCGTTGCCGCCGCGGCACTAACGTCAATGCGGGGCAAATCATCCTCTGCTTGGCCAGTGGTGCGCTTCCAAACATCGGCAAAATCAGAATTGGGTGCAGAATTGTTTTCCATATTGGCAGGTTCCTACCACCGGGAGATCATCGCTCGCGGCGTGCGGGTTAGTATTACCATATCATTCGCAATCGAGCGTTGTCTAGCGTAATCGGCATCCATCTGAGCCCGCTGGACAAAAGGAATTTCATTACGCCCGGAAACCTGCCAGGGACCCGTAATTCCTGGTTTAACAGAAAGAATTAAATCGATTAGCTGCTGTGTCTCAGGATGTTTAGTGGCCTGTTCAGTCAATTCCTGTTCAACGTAGGCGCGGGGACCAACCATGCTCATTTCTCCTTTGAGAACATTAAATAGCTGCGGAAACTCATCAATGGTTAAGGCTCGGATCACCCGCCCCAGGCGAGTAATACGTGGGTCATTTTCTAACTTCCAATCGCCTTCTTTAAATTTTTGCAGCAATTCAGGATTTTGTTTATGCAGTAACTCATCAGCATTGCGCACCATGGAACGAAACTTGTAAAGACGAATCGGCCGGCCATACTGACCAACCCGGCGGTGTGTGAAAAAAACCGGCCAACCGGAATCTAGCCAAACTAGCAACGGCACGATCACCCAAAAAGGCAAAAAAATGACTATTAGTAGCAGGGCAACAATAATGTCAAGAATACGTTTCTCTAGTTCGTAAGCTATCATAAATTTGTTAATTACAAATAATTTTCCAACCCTTTTTCTTTCAGCAGTTCTACCACCTTTTTCACGTCGGCAGCACGTTCGCGCGGCAAAACTAAAACCACATCATCGCTATCAATTACCACCAAATCTTTCACCCCCAACAAAGCCACTAGGCGATTATTGGTACCCACCAAATTGTTTTGCGCATCCACTCCCACCACCGAACTTTCATCGGCACCCTCGCGTACCACCACCGTCCCATCCGGATTTTTTTCGCCCAAATTGTACACCGTACTCCAAAGGCCAACGTCATCCCAACCAAAATCACCTTCTAGTAAAACCAAATTTTGGGCTTTTTCCGAAATGGCATAGTCGATCGAAATTTTTTCCATCGTTCGGTACTCTTCTTCTAAAACAGCGGCAAATTCCGGTTTACCGATCACCGCTTTAATACGCTCGAGAGCACTCATCATGGCCGGCATGTGGCGGGTGAAAGCATCAAAGATCGTTTCCACGTGCCAGGTATACATGTTGGCGTTCCAAAAGTAATTACCCTGGCGCAGAAATGATTCGGCCGTAGCCAGATCGGGTTTCTCTTTAAAACTATCGACACGTAAAACTGGTAAGTTATTGAGGCGTTCGATTTCACCGGCCGCTTGAATATAACCGAAATTAACATTGGGTGAATTAGGAGTAATACCAACTGTTACCAGATATTCCTGGCCAGATGCCAACTGAGCTGACGTGGCAATCACTTCGCGGTACTTGTCGACATTAACGAGAACATGATCCGAGGCGATATTAATTACCACCGCTTCTGGATCACGGTACTGCGCAATCAGGGAACCGAGCGCCATAGCCGGAGCGGTATCACGTTTGACCGGCTCGGAAATAATGTTCTCAACCGGAACCTGGGGCAATTGGCGCCGTACTTCTTCGGCATAAGCAATGTTGGTTACAATAATTAAACGCTCCGCATCGACCAGAGGCAAAATACGGTCCACTGCCCCCTGCATTAAGGTACGTTCACCGCCCATTTTTAAAAACTGCTTAGGTGTATTATCCCGGGATAACGGCCACAACCTGGTACCAGAACCGCCGGCTAAGATCACTACGTAAAGATGTTCGCGCCAAGTGTCAGTCATGGTTTCCTTTTATCATACCGCGCTCTTGCCTTTGCCAACTACGAGCAAAGTGCGCCCCTGCATATTGCCGGGCATGACGCGCAATGTCAAGTCTAAGCCAGCTGCGACGCGATAATTGTCGAATGGTTTTGGCCAAGTCCGATAGTTTAGTGCTGGGTAAAAGCAAAGCTGTTTGGCCAGGAATAACTAGTTCGGCCGCACCGGAGCGGGAATTAATAATAACCGGACAACCTGCCAATTGGGCTTCCATGATTACTAAACCAAAATCCTCTTCCTGTGGGAAAACGGCACCCATTGCCTGCTGGAGATACCACTGCAATTCCCCATCACTAAGCTGACCAACCAAGTGGATTAGATGCTGGGAGGGATCAAGCCGTTGAGCCAATGCCCGCAAGCGGGGGGTGTCGGGGCCGGCACCGGCCAGAATTAGTGGTGTACTGGTCATTACTGCTGCCCGAATAACCGCGTCAAACTGTTTATACGGCACGTGCCGACCCCAGGAGATGATAAATTTTTGGGTCGGCTGGTAAGTCGGTGCTTTAGCTTGGCCTAGTGATTGAATCGGTGGATAAATAGGTGGTGCCACCCAGCGGCGATAGTAACGCTGCGCCCGTTGACCCACCCGCTGCGAAATCGGCACAATTACGTCTGGTCGCTGCGCTGCTTGATAGTCCTGGCGGCGCAACCAGGCAAAAACTACCCTTGCCAGCGGTCGTAACCACACCGGCAACTCGCGCCAGTAATCCCGGCTGTGGGACCATAAGTAGCGCGTGGGAGTCAGTAAGTAGCAAATAAACAATTGATTGGGCTGAATACGGACGTTCTTGGCCGCTTCAGAAGTGACGGCAATAATTAAATCGAAAGCGGATAAATCGAAGCCGGCAAATAACCAGGGCATCAACCAACCAAACACCCGGTGATGGCGGCGCGCCCAGGGTAGACGTTGCAGCCAACTGGTGTGAATTTCCCAATCTTGAGCCCAAACAGCAGTAGCTGGATCATAAACCGAAGTATAAAGCGGCGCCTGCGGGTACAGTTGATGCAAGGCCAAAAGTACTTTTTCCGCACCGCCCCAGGAATTAACTCGATCGTAAATTAAAACTGGTTTCACAGTTTACCCTGACGGGCCAGCAATTCTTGATACACGTTGAGGGTTTGTTCGGTCATTTTATCCCAAGAGAAAGAACGAGCGTGCGCTTGAGCCGACCGCAAGCTAGTCGCGGGTGGCGGCGAGCGGCGCACCGCCTGCACCAAAGCGGCGGCATCGTTGGGAGCAAAAAAATGGGCGTGACGGCCATAAATCTCCCGAAAAACGGGAATGTCAGCAGCAATGACTGGACAGCCGACCGCCATCGCTTCCAAGCCGGTTAACCCAAAGCCTTCTGCTTTGGAAGGCTGAAGCAGCGCACGGGCGCGTTGGTACAATTTAATTAATTGCTCGTCAGGCACGTAACCTAAAAACACAACTTGATCCGCCACACCCAACGCCCGCGCGCGTTCGGTTAGACGTTGGGCAAAAACGTTGCGTGTACTTGCTAAACGCAAAGTAAAAGTCGGCAGTTCGCGCAGAGCCTGCAAAACCACTTCCAGATTTTTATGGGGGTAAAGGCTGCCAGTGTAAACCATGTAAGGTTCGGTTCTTACCTTAGCTAAACTGGTCTGCCGGTAAAGCGCAGGAATGCCCTCATAAGTTACCGTCACCTGGGAAGTGCGGCCAACAATCCGTTGGACCTCCTGTTTCACCCAAACCGAGGGCACTAGTACTGCTGCTGCCCGCTTAATTGCTGATTCACTCACTAAAGTATAGGCCGCGTGTTTCCAGTGGTATAGCCAGGCTGGTAAAGTCGTAGCTTGAGGATCTCGTTGATTGTGCCACAACAAATCGTGGATTGTTACCACAAAAGGACGCCGGTAAAGCAATGGTACGTTGAAGTGCGGTACGTGCAATAAATCCAACTGGGCACTGTTTAGTTCCCGTGCCCACCAAGTTTGTTCAGCTACACCATAATGAGGTACATCTACTGGATGTAGTTCAATCGCCCCGCTTGCTGCCCGTTCCGATAACCAAGGTAAATCGTAATCAGTTTGAACCCAAACTACCCAAGTGATCGGTCGTTGACCCAACTGGCGAATGGCCACTAAACGCTGGAGTAATTCGGCCGCATAACGACCAATGCCCGCATGAGCCGAACCGGCCAAGCGGGCATCAAATCCCAAACGCAGGTGCGGTGTAAGCATACCTGCTTGTATCCTACCGCTTATTTAGCTGATTTTTTAGTCGTTTTACGGACTGCTTTGCGGGTTACGGTTTTGCGAGTCTTAACCGCCGGACGGTTACTGGGCTTAGCTGCCACCACTTTAACCTCATCCTTACCACTGGCCAGACACTCTTCGCACTCGCCGCAATCACACTCATCCATATAGGCCATCATCTGTAATTCTTGCTTATAAACCCGGATGCGGCGTGAACGGATTAAGTTGCCCACTAAGGCATTAACAAACACCAACGCTGCTAAACCATAGCCAACGTGGGGAATGTATTGCAAGTAAGCCGGCGGATCAATGATGTCACCACTAGTGATTAAATATTGGTAGATCATTTGGGGCAGTAAGGCACCAGTGACCACACCAAATAAAGTCACCGCAGCAGACTCGGTCGCCGCCACCATTTTCTCCCGTTGCTCCTGAGCAATGCGCAAGGCCAAATCGGTACGATACATATCATTTCCTTTCTTTACGTATCTTTCGCTTTTTCATTGTATCAATGATCGCAAAAATTGCTACACGAACAATCAGAGGATAACGCCGGTGATAAAACTTACGTATGAATTGTTTCATCGCCTCAAAAAAAGCTTCCGTAGTCCGCAGCCGCGTCTCTACTGAACCAGCGTGAGCTAAGCCAGATTTGTGTTTATGGTGGTTGATTGTTACTGCTGGTTCATAAATTACGCGCCAGCCGTGTTGTTGAAAACGGTAGCACCAATCTAAGTCTTCTCCATACATAAAATAAGACTCATCCAGCAAACCGACTTCGAATAAGGCCGGGCGGGCAATAATCATCGCCGCACCAGAACAGGCATCAATATCGTGCCGTTTTGTTAAATCGGCCCAACTCATTTCATAACCACTAAGCCACTTTACTTTGGGAAAGCGACGCGCTAGACCGCTAAAATAAGTGAAGGCATTCCAAGGTGTTGGAAAACCGCGGTGGCAAGCGTGATCCAACTCACCGGAATCAAGTACAAGTTTAGGAGTAACCACCCCCACTTTTGCCTCCCGTACAAAAACATCCAATAGAACCCTGAGATCAGTCCGCTGTTTAAATTCGGTGTCCGAATTAAGTAACATTACGTATGGTGCTGCCGTGTGTTGTATCCCCACATTATTGCCGCCCGCAAATCCTAAGTTACTAGTTAAAGCAATTACTTTTACCCACGGAAAATGGCGTTGCAGTAGCGCGACAGAATCATCCGTGGAGCCGTTATCAACCACAATTGTTTCGATTAAGGAACCGCCAGCTTGCGGCCGCCAGTGGGATAAATGCGTAAAGGAACGCAAACACTTTTCTAACCAATACCAACCATTGTGATTGACAATGACCAGGGAAATTTCTGGTTTCACGCGGCTGTCCTTTCGTAAACCTGGAGCAGTTTTTCCGCAATATGTTGCCAACTGAAGTGCTGAGCCACAAAAAGCTGGCCAGCTTGACTGAGATGTTCCTGCAATTTTTGATCGGCCAATAAACGTTCTGTTTCGGCTGCCAATTCTAAGGCAGTATCGGCACGCAAATAATGTCGGCCATTGATCGCCCCAATTCCCTCCAGGGCAATGGAAGTTCCCACTACCGGCGTTTTAGTTGCCATAGCTTCCAAAACTTTATAACGTGTTCCTTTGCCGCTAAAGACGGGAGCCAACAAAACATTGGCGCGGGCGTACTCACGGCGCACATCGGTAACCCGTCCGGTCACCTCAATGTGGCTATCGTTTTTGGCATAAGCTAAAATCTTAGCGGTGGGTGAACTGCCGACGATCCGCAGAACAGCTTCCGGAAAACGTCGACTAATAGCCGGCCACACTTTTTCAACCAGATATTCGACCGCTTCGACGTTGGGCAGCCAATTAAAAGTGCCCACGAATAAAATCACTGGCTTGGTACCTAACTTCTTTTTCACTTGCGAAAAATAAGCCATATCGACGCCGTTGGAAACTACGTCGATGAGCTTAATTTCTGGTTCGGTAGCCAAAATAAACTTTTTATCATCTTCCGAAACCGTAATTAAAGCATCACAACTGCGCCAGTAGTGTTTTTCCCAGTATTTAATTTTAGTGATATCTAAAGCAATTAGAGGTTGAGCCAAAGGAAGCTTGCGCGTAATGGTTTTAGCAAAGCTTTCGTAACCTAAATATTCAATCGTCTGCTCCACCAAAATAATTGGTAGGTGAGTTCGAGGAATATTGGGCATCATGTAAAAAGTTTCGACGTGAATTAGATCATATGATTGCCGACTTAATTCTTGGGCGATCGCTTGATGAAGCGACAAAACCATATTACGCGTCACCACAAACGGGTAAGGACTAAAACCAGCCATCAGAATATTGCGGGGATGCCACGGGTTAGAAGTACGTTTAAAAACCTGGATGTGGCTGCAGTATTTTTTTAATTCGGCAAGATGTTCTTTCTCTTGTTCATCTTTAATCAAGGAGAAAAGGGTCACTTCATGCTGGCGCGAAAGATGCTTAAGTAAATTGTAGGTACGCACCTGGCCGCCACTAACCAACGGGTACGGCAAATATGGTGTGAGCATAAAAATGCGCATAACTCTACTCTACCGTCTCTGGCGCTGGGGACAAGAAGCATTATGGCTGTGGAGTAATCTAAGGCGTTATCCGTTGATTATTTACTTGTTGGGTTTCCCGTTGGGCCTTAACCATAAAGGTAGCGGCATTAACAATCTCACCATTACCTTCAGCATCGATCCTTTCGGCTAATTGTTCTAGAACATCATATAAAGTTAAGTCACTGGCATCACTTACCCGAAGACCGTCTATTGCATGCACGCCTTCTCCAGTCGTACCCTCTCCGGTACCTTCAACCAATCTCTCCACCATCAAACCCATAACTTGGTCGAACTCGTTTTCACCTAAATTAGGTACTCTCTTTTCTACAGCATCAAAAATGGTTTTATACCATGGCAGTGTTTTATATCCTTTTACCCAAGCAATACCGCCCTGTTCGGCAATAAGGGAAGCGTCTTTATCCCTGAATTCTGCTTCTATATCTTCGGCTTCGATTTCTCGC